>NZ_CP024768.1:1175376-1475376 GCF_011395035.1 Pantoea cypripedii | reverse complement strand
AATTGACGGCGGGCTTTACTGTCACTTTCCAGTTTGCTGATGGCCGGTTGTTTATTGCTGCCCTCGCGAATGATATGCAAAGCCAGCGCATGGAAGGTACGCGCCTGAATTGCGCTTTCCCCAAGCCTGGTCTGAATGCGGTCATTCATCTCTTCTGCCGCCTGACGTCCAAACGCCAGCAACAAAATTTGTTCCGGCTGTGCCAGTTTGCGCCTTAGCAACCAGCCCGCCCGCGCGACCAGCACCGAGGTTTTGCCACTGCCGGCACCCGCCAGCACCAGCAACGCGTCCTCACCATTGACCACAGCTTCACATTGCGAGGGGTTCAACGGGGTCGTTTCCACCGTTGAGAAGAACGCCTGATACTCCTGCAGAACTTTGGTGGTCCATTCACGATTGCGCTGACGGATGGCTGCGTCACCCTGTTCCAGCCATTGCTGGCAGAATTGCCACAGTTCGCGGCAATTTTCGAACTTTTCAAGACGTGATGTTGGCAAAGGTAGCGCGGAGAATTGCCGGGTGATATTTTCCTTCACCGCGTTGAGTTCGCTGCGTTTCAGCCAGCGGTCCTGCCCGGTAAAAGCAAAGATTTCCTGTTGTAAGTGAGTCAGCACATCAACGCAGACCTCACTCATCTCCTCGCTCCAGCGTTGCCAGGCTTGTTGCAGATAATGAAAAAAGCGCTGCGTTTCCTGCCACTCGGTGCCGTGCAGTCGCACCACCTGGTCTGCTGGTAGCAAAAATTCCAGCTCACCCCATACCAATCCCCGCTTACAAACGATATCTAATAACTGATTGAAAGGTATGAGGTATTCATGACGATCGCCGCTGACTTCAACCCCTGCAGCCAGCAGACGCACGCGATTATAAGGGTGCTGTGCAAGACGTTTACCCATTGATGTTGCTTTCAGTTCCATGTCTGCACCGTCTTCAGGAATAGGATTATCGCGCAGTTTACCTGCCAGACCCTTGACGCTCCAGCCTTAAAACAGGCTAAACTTGGCGACACATATTGCGGATTGCAAAAGGAAAATCGTGTTATGCGCACCGTGCTCAATATTCTCAACTTTGTACTGGGGGGCGTTTTTACCACCCTTAGCTGGCTGCTGGCGACCCTCATCAGCATCATTCTCATCTTCACGTTGCCGTTGACGCGCTCCTGCTGGGAGATCACCAAACTCTCGCTGCTGCCATTTGGTAATGAAGCAGTACATATCGATGTACTGCGTCCGGACAGTAAAAACAACGTCATGAACGCGGGTGGCACCTTCCTCAACATCTTCTGGCTGGTGTTTTTCGGCTGGTGGCTGTGCCTGATGCATATTTCTGCCGGCATTGTGCAATGTCTGACGATTATCGGCATCCTTGTTGGCATTGCCAATTTCAAGATTGCTGCCATCGCCTTGTGGCCAGTGGGGCGTCGCGTGGTGTCGGTGGAAGAAGCTCAGGCAGCGCGGGAAGCCAATGCCCGCCGTCGTTACTAAGGCTGAACCATGATATATGATGCTTTACCCGGCTGGCGTCGTTATCTGTTTAACAGCAGCCTGCGTTATTTACTGCGTATTTTTTTCGCCCTTGCGGGGTGCGCCGCCGTCCCCTGGTGGTTACAGCAAATTGAGTGGACCATTCCTCTCACACTCGGCGTGGTGGCCGCCGCACTGGCTGATCTCGACGATCGTCTGGCAGGACGCCTGCGTAACTTGCTGATCACCCTTATCTGTTTTTGTATCGCGTCGGTATCGGTCGAATTGCTGTTCCCCTATCCCTGGGCCTTCACCATCGGCCTGGCGCTTTCAACCTGGGGATTTATTTTGCTGGGTGCGCTTGGACAGCGCTATGCCACCATCGCCTTTGGTGCCCTGCTTATCGCAGTCTATACCATGCTGGGCACGGGCCTGTTTCACCAATGGTGGATGCAGCCATCCCTCCTGTTGGTGGGGGCTTTGTGGTACAACCTGCTGACCTTAATCGGCCATCTGATCTTCCCGGTACGCCCGGTTCAGGAACAATTGGCAGCCAGTTTTTCCCAGCTGGCGCGCTATCTGGATGCCAAAGCCAGCCTGTTTGATCCCGATGGTGGGGAGCTGGATGATGCCGCGCTGATCGCCACCGCCATGGCAAACAGTCAATTGGTGGCTCAGCTAAACCTCACCAAAAGTACCATTCAGAGTCGATTACGTGGCGACCGGGGTTCCCGCAGCACCAGGCGCAGCCTGCATTATTATTTTGTGGCCCAGGATATTCATGAACGCGCCAGCTCATCGCATCTGCAATATCATCAGCTGCGCGACGACTGGCGCTACAACGAAGTGCTGTTTCGTTTTCAGCGCTTGCTGAATATGCAGGCACACGCCTGCCGTCAGCTGGCTGAGAACATTTTATTACGCCAGCCCTGGCACCACGATACACACTTTGAACGTGCCTTTGAGCGGCTTGAAACCGCGCTGGCACGCTTGCAGCAAAGCGCCCCCGATGAAGCCAATATCCGAGCCCTGTTCTGGCTGCTACGCAATTTGCGCGCAATGGACGCTCAATTGGCTTCGATTGAATCAGAACAAAAGCTGGCGCAACCCGCGACCTCAAGCGATGACAACCTTTCCAGCGATGAGATAAGCGGTTGGGCCGATATCCGCTTGCGCATTAGCCGCCATCTCACCCCGACTTCAGCGCTATTCCGTCACGCAGTCAGAATGACGTTGGTGTTATGTGTCGGTTATGGCTTAATTCAATTAACCGGCTTACATCGCGGCTACTGGATTCTGCTCACCAGCCTGTTCGTCTGTCAGCCAAATTACAATGCCACGCGTCGTCGCCTCGCGCTGCGCATTGGCGGCACGTTGGCAGGGATAGCCATCGGTTTGCCGGTGTTGTGGCTGGTGCCTTCAATCGAGGGTCAGCTAATATTGATTGTCCTCAGCGGTGTGCTGTTCTTCGCCTTTCGGCAAATACAATATGCACAGGCGACATTGTTCATTACCCTGCTGGTGCTGCTGTGCTTCAACCTGCTGGGTGAAGGTTTTGAAGTCGCGCTGCCGCGTGTGCTGGATACGCTGCTGGGCTGTGGTCTGGCATGGTTGGCCGTGGCCTTTGTCTGGCCAGACTGGCAATTCCGTCAGTTACCTGCCGTAGCCGAGCGCACCCTAAATGCCAACTGTCGATACCTTGATGCCATTATGGAGCAATATCATCAGGGTAAAGATAACCGTCTGGCTTACCGTGTGGCCCGCCGCGATGCACACAACGCGGATGCAGAACTGGCCTCGGTAGTTTCCAATATGAGCAGTGAAGCCCGTTACCAACAATCATTACGGGAAAACGCCTTTCGGATGCTGTGCCTGAATCACTCCTTTCTCAGCTATATTTCGGCGCTCGGGGCGCATCGTGTTGGTCTGAGCGACCCGACGTTACTGGCGTTGCTGGATGATGCGGTATGCTTCGTTGAAGATGTTCTGCAAATTGAACGCGTCAGCGATGCTGAGGCCGACCGGATGCAGCAAGCCCTGCTGCATCGTCTGGCCGGAATGAAAGCCAGTCCGGAAACGCAGGCACCGTTAGTTTTGCAACAGCTGGGATTACTGATCGCCCTGCTGCCGGAAATTGCACGCCTGCGTCGCATCCTTGTGGCGGGTTAAAATGGAACTCGCTCTGCTGTGCCACTTTAGCGGAGCGTTTTTTGATACCACGCGCAAAGCTCTGCTCGCACCTCACTCGGCAGCGCTGCCTCATGATGCCCGGAAATCGCTCCCTGTAACGCCAGCAGTGTTTTCAGACCAATATGTTTATTCACCGCCCGCAATTTCAGCCAACTCTGCTTCGCGCCGATTTCATACAGATGTTTAACCGAACAGATGCCGACCTTGTGCAGCAGCATTTCCATTCGCATGCTGAGATTGGGTAAATCTTTCAACCGAAGAGAGACATATTTGGTCTCAAGCTCATCGCGGGCCGCCCGTAAAGCGCTGGCAGAAAGCCGCATTAACCGTTCTGGCTCCTGCCAAAGCCACTTATCGACTTTGAAATAGTTCAGGACCACTGGTATGCCACGTTTGCGATAAATCAACGGCTCCATAGGTCGTTCAACGGCATAATCCGCCACCGCCTCACAGGCTCGTAAATAGAGCGCATCATCATTGATAAATGCAAAGACGACCTTTCCCACTGTAAGCGCATAGCCACCGAACTGCGTGCGAGACTCAATTTTTCCCAGTGCCGCCAGCCGCACTTTTGATTGCTCAACAACCGGATGAGTTTTTTTCATGCTGACACCTTCCTGAAGTCCTTTTACCAGAAAAATCCTAATAAACATCCATTTATTCATCGAGTTAGAAGATATGGAAAACGATCTGGCTGTTCAATGAATAAATGCAGTCAGAGCAAAAAATGTGCGGAATTTGCGAGACGTTTTCAGAAATTGAGGTTGATCTTTATCCAGGAAGTCATTACTGTATATTCATACAGTTCATTACTGAGTGATTAAATTATGCGTACTCAATTCTCTGGCACCGCTGATCGTTCTCACCGTTTTGCAACTTCAGGTGTAGCAGCACAACCCTCGCTGGGCGGCATTACGGAGCTGCGTTACAGTGAACAACCCGGCATGATGCCGCTTTTGCTGCTGCCGGTCCTGAAAGAATTGAGCCTGCAATCACGCTGGCAGTTGTGGTTAACGCCGGCGCACAAACTGAATCGCCAGTGGATGCAGCAGTCAGGTTTGCCGCTGGAAAAGAGTATGCATATCACCGAAAGCGAACGTTACAGTACGG
Organism: Pantoea cypripedii; assembly: GCF_011395035.1. Lineage (NCBI taxonomy): Bacteria > Pseudomonadati > Pseudomonadota > Gammaproteobacteria > Enterobacterales > Erwiniaceae > Pantoea > Pantoea cypripedii. The sequence continues at coordinate 1,470,613 of NZ_CP024768.1, read as the reverse complement.
TAGAAAGCATGGTTAAAGCCCTGCGCACCGGTAACTATAGCGTTGTTCTGGCGTGGATTCCGTATGAACTTAACGATGAAGAGCGCTGGGAACTGAAACAGGCGGCAGCGGAAGGGGAAGCTTTGGGGCTGGTTATGCGTCCTCAAGGGTACGAAGCTGTTTTGTCGAGACAACCGTCTTCGTCAAAAATTCCCTCAGATTTGTTTCATTAAGTAAAATTAAGATTTTTCTCACACCGTTTTTTGTGGAACTTAACGCTAAGCCACTGATTCTTGTCCAGCCAGCTTAGACAATGGCTTAGCCGTTTTTTTCATTTCTGATCACGAAGATTATGCCATGTCAATTGTTAAAATGTGTGTATAAACCCCTGTTTTTTTATCGCCTGGCGTCACATCATACTTGTAAGTTTCCAATCTCGTTGTAGACTTTACCTCGCCAGGGTGCTCAATAACCTCCGTTTTTTTTCGGTAGAGTCATAAGCGAGCATGTTGACCCGGCGAAGGATTGGATTACAACCAAGAGCAAACATTTTTGCTCATTGCCTATTTGGATGATAACGAGGCGCAAAATGAAAAAGACAGCTATCGCAATTGCAGTGGCACTGGCTGGCTTCGCTACCGTAGCGCAGGCCGCTCCTAAAGATAACACCTGGTATACCGGTGCTAAACTGGGCTGGTCTCAGTACCACGACAAAGGTAACTACGGTAACGGTTACGTGAACAACGACGGTCCGACTCATCAGGATCAGCTGGGTGCAGGCGCATTCCTGGGCTACCAGGCTAACCCGTACCTGGGCTTCGAGCTGGGCTATGACTGGCTGGGCCGTATGCCTTACAAAGGCAACAACATCAATGGCGCATTCAAAGCACAAGGCGTTCAGCTGGCTGCTAAACTGAGCTACCCAATCACTGACGATCTGGACATCTACACCCGTCTGGGCGGCATGGTATGGCGTGCTGATTCAACTCAGAACAACAACGGCGTTCGCATCAGCGATCACGACACCGGCGTTTCTCCGCTGGCTGCTGTTGGTGTTGAATACGCACTGACCCAGAACTGGGCAGCTCGTCTGGACTACCAGTGGGTTAACAACATCGGTGACGCAGGTACCGTTGGTGCACGCCCTGACAACAGCATGCTGAGCGTCGGTGTTTCTTACCGTTTCGGTCAGGATGAAGCTGCTGCCCCGGTTGTAGCTCCGGCTCCGGCCCCGGCTCCGGTTGTTGAAACCAAGCGTTTCACCCTGAAGTCTGACGTCCTGTTCAACTTCAACAAAGCTACCCTGAAACCAGAAGGTCAGCAGGCTCTGGATCAGCTGTACAGCCAGCTGAGCTCACTGGACCCGAAAGATGGTTCAGTTGTTGTTCTGGGCTTCACCGACCGTATCGGTTCAGAGCAGTACAACCAGAAACTGTCTGAAAAACGCGCTCAGTCTGTTGTCGATTACCTCGTTTCTAAAGGTATCCCGTCCAACAAGATCTCTGCACGTGGCATGGGCAAATCTAACCCGGTTACTGGCAACACCTGTGACAGCGTGAAAGGCCGCAATGCCCTGATCGACTGCCTGGCGCCGGACCGTCGCGTTGAAATCGACGTGAAAGGTATCAAAGACGTGGTAACTCAGCCGCAGGCTTAAGTTTACACGCAGTAAAAACCCCGCCTCGGCGGGGTTTTTTTATAGCTGTTTAACAGGAACGAAAACTAGTCGTTCTCTGCGCCATCTTTTCCCAGAATTGCCTGTAAATCCTGCTTCAGCGTAGACATCTGGCTGGCATACTTCTCTTTGCGTTCTGCATCTTCAATCAGCTGCACGATTGTGTCAGAAAGGGTACTACTACGACGTTGTGCTAACCCTGCCAGACGCTGCCACACCAGATATTCCAGGTCGATGGATTTCTTCCGGGTATGCTGATGTTCCGCATTAAAATGGCGCTTCCGACGTGCCCGGATGGTCTGCTTAAGACGATTATCCAGATCGGGATGAATATGCTGGGCAATCCATTCATTGACCTCTACCGGGCTATTTTCCATCGACAACAAGGCATCGACCGCGACCTGGGCTGCACTCAGCTCCAGATGACGGGTGATCAGCTCACCTTCCCGATGCTTTTTCACCAGGTATTTCCACTTCCATCCACTTTCAAGATTTTCGAGTTGCTGGTATTTCATCGGAATCTCATCGTGATCACGTAACAAACTAAGAATAACAGCTTTTTTCCCGGATGCAGCAAGGAAAAACATGTTGCAACCGTCACAATTCGGGCCGGAACTCCGCAGTGCTTAACCCGGTTGATTCCTGTATAATCGCGCTTTTCCCGAATCTGACGAATGGAATATTTTGACCAGCTCTCAACTCACGTGGCAAGCCCTGCAGCCGGATAGCACCCGCTACCAATCCATTTTCTCTAATGTCTCACTGGAAGATAGCGATAGTCTGGCCGCGGTCCAGCCGCGTCTGCTGAATGCGCTGGCGCATTTGCATCATCAGCAACAAGGGTTACCACTGCTGTTGTTACGCAGCCAGGAAAATAACGATTATCTCGCCTGGATTGCCAATGCTGCGCAACGTTTCCAGCCAGAAACGGAAACCCTTTCGGGTGGCGATTATCTGGTCATGGGCGACAATGTCAGCCTGCTGCCACCGACTGACAGCAGCCGTCCGTTTACCAGCCAGGGCGGCGTGCATTATGCCGAATGGATAGAATTTGAACAGTTGTTCGGATGTGTACGCCAGTATAAAGATCGTGTGCAACTGGAGCCGGGGTTATTGCATCGTGCTAACGGTGGCACACTTATTCTGAGCGTAACCACTCTCCTGGCACAGCCATTGATGTGGTTACGTCTGAAAAAAAGCGTCGAATCAGGCCGTTTTGACTGGTATTCCCAGGATGAGCGCCAACCCTTGCCCGTCGCTATCCCTCCTCTGCCCCTCCAGCTGCGCCTGATTCTGTGTGGCGAACGTGATGCACTGGCTGATTTTCAGGCACTGGACACAGAAGCGCATGAAATGGCGCTTTACAGTGAGTTTGAAGAAAACCTTCAGGTGGTGGATGAGGACGACATGACGGCCTGGTGCCAGTGGACACTGACCCTGGCTGGCCTCGCCGGTTTGCCCGATCCGGAAGAAGACTTTTGGCCGTTGCTGATTAACGAGGCGGTCCGTAACACGGGCGATCAGGATACGCTGCCGCTTTGTCCGCGCTGGCTACGCCGCCAGATGCAGGAAGCAGCGTTGCACGGTGACGTACTCAATGCTGAAGCACTCAAAGACGCACTGGAAGCACGCCAGTGGCGTGAAAGCTTCCTCGCCGACCGTATGCGTGATGAAATCCTGCTCAATCAGATTATGATCGAGACAGAAGGTGAAGTGGTCGGCCAGATCAATGGTCTGTCGGTGATTGAATTCCCGGGTCATCCACGTCCGTGGGGCGAACCTTCACGCATTACCTGTGTGGTGCATCCGGGTGACGGTGAATTCACCGATGTTGAACGCAAAGCAGAACTGGGCGGCAATATTCATGCGAAAGGCATGATGATTATGCAGGCCTATCTGATTGCTGAGCTGGAACTGGAACAGCCACTCCCCTTCTCTGCTTCGCTGGTGTTCGAACAATCCTATTCTGAAGTCGATGGCGATAGCGCCTCGCTCGCCGAACTCTGCGCCCTGATCAGTGCGCTGGCTAATCAGCCACTGAACCAACAAATAGCTGTCACCGGTTCGGTGGATCAGTTTGGCAATGTACAGCCGGTAGGTGGCCTGAATGAGAAAATTGAAGGCTTCTTCAGCATTTGTCACGAACGCGGCCTCACCGGCCAGCAAGGCGTGATTTTGCCCGCCAGTAACATACGCCACCTCAGTCTGAATGCGACCGTGGTTGAAGCGGTAGAACAGGGCCAGTTCCACATCTGGGCCATTGAGCGGGTAGATGAAGCCCTGCCGCTGCTGACCGGGGTCGTGTGGCAAAGTGAAAGCGGAGATTCACTGCTGAGCACCATTCAGGAACGTATCGCTCAGCTTAATCAGCAGGAAACGCGTCAGCGTCCGTGGCCATTTCGTTGGCTTAACTGGTTTAACCACAGCTGATAGCATTGCCCAGCGTACAACTGTTCGCTAATATTCGGGCTTCACTAAATAAGGCTTATTGAGAACATGGTAGATAAACGCGAATCCTATAGCAAAGAAGACCTGGTTGCCTCAGGTCGCGGAGAACTGTTTGGCGAAAACGGACCGCCGCTTCCATCAGGCAATATGTTGATGATGGACCGCGTGGTCAAAATGACCGAAGACGGCGGTAAATACGACAAAGGCTTTGTTGAAGCCGAACTGGATATCCGCCCTGACCTGTGGTTTTTTGATTGCCACTTCATCGGTGATCCGGTGATGCCGGGCTGTCTGGGTCTGGATGCTATGTGGCAGCTGGTTGGCTTCTATCTGGGCTGGCTGGGTGCAGAAGGTAAAGGCCGCGCACTGGGCGTGGGTGAAGTGAAATTCACTGGCCAGGTACTGCCGACAGCGAAAAAAGTGACTTACAAAATTCACTTCAAACGTGTCATCAACCGCAAACTGGTGATGGGCGTGGCTGATGGCGAAGTGTTTGTCGACGGCCACCTGATTTACGCCGCCACAGACCTGAAAGTGGGCCTGTTCAAAGACACCACCGCTTTCTAGTTCTCCTGACTTTCCCCTCGATACTTCAATGACAGGGAAAGCAAAAACCTCCGCGCTAAGCGGAGGTTTGTTCCTTACTTGATGAACATCCGGCAGTGCTAGGCCACCGCCGACCTGTCCTCCATGGCTTGTCGCCAACCTCCCAACCAGTGAGACCGTGCGTCGATCATTTGGTACGGGCAAATCTCTTTCGAGCGTCCCGTAATACCGGCCTGATAGCCACGTGAATGTGCTCGTTCCAGGCGGTCTCTTTTCTGTCTCTTCATACCTCGTTTCCCTCATTTCAGGTCTGGTGGAATCTGGTGGAAAGATAGAGTGGCGAATTAATGTTCAACCACTCTAACGTTCTAACTCCAGCCGCGGAAAAGATCAATGCGCAAAATTCACGCCAATGTCATAAATTTGACCTGAAACCGACATCACAGAATGAGGTAAATTTTCAGAAAAATCGCTTATCTGGCTGATTAGGCAATAAAAAAGTCCCTGATGTTTTTGCCACACGATGATGACAAATCAGGGACTTAGCATAAGCTTCGAACAAATCTTAATTTGGCGTGATCGCACTATTCGCAATTTGCTGAGCGACCTGCTGCCAACCGAGTGCCAGAGTGCGCACCAGCGCATCGTAACCGTCTTCAGTTTGCGGCAACGTCAGATTAAAGCCGTGTTTGATAAGCCGCCCTTGATGTTGCAGCACCCACTCACCACTCACAATCGCCTTACCATCGTAGCGCCCCTGAAAACCAGTTACGTTCACCGTCAGCGTGTCATGCGTTTCACCCAATGGCGTACCGGACACCAGACGTCCCGGTAACGCACGGCTCAGGTTGTTGACCAGCGTTTGCTGTAATTGCTGATCGAGCGGACTGGCCCACAGATTATTAGCGGCAATAACGTATTTCACGTCACTGGTCTGGTACACCAGGCCATTACCCGCCAGATAATCCGGAACGCTAACCTGCTGCACCCAAAGCATCGGTTGCCCATTGCTGGCATCGGTGCTGACAGGTGCCATACTGGCACCCGCAGGCAGTTGATAGTAAGTGGTTTCAATGGTGCTGCTGCAACCTGCCAGCAGCAGCAGCGCCCCAATCATCAGCCCTTTCTTCACTGTTTCGCCCTCTTCGGCTGTGGATCCTGGCCCGGTTTGGCTTCAAACACCAGCGCGTTGCTTTTGCTATTCAAGGTCTTCAGCACCGGCTGCAATTCACGCAGCACCTGATCCAGTCGCTGCATATCGCCCACCAGCTTGTTATAGGCAGGCGATCCCGGTTGCAGCCCTTTCATACTGCGATTCAGTTCACGCAGCGTCTGCTGCATATCCGCCGGAAGCGTCTTCATCGCCGGGCTGCCGGTGATCTGATTGAGGTTGTTGAGCGTTTTCTGCAACTGCTGCAGCGTGCGCTGGCTCTCCTTCAGGGTGCCGGTTGCCTCATTAATCATCGGATTGAGCGGCAGGTTGTTGATCTTGTCGAGGGCAGCCAGCAGTTTCTGCTGAATCTGGCTCAGACCACCGCTCACCGTCGGGATCACTTCCAGACCCGCCACTTTGTCCGGCCCCTGATAAGGTGCAACGTTGTCGTAGAAATCCAGATCGACATACAACGCACCAGACAACAGATTGCCGGTTTTCAGGGTGGCACGCAGACCGCGTTTTTTCCCATCCTGCAAGTGCTGTTCGAGATTGAAGTCACCACCAAGGCGGCTGATAAAGCGATCTGGCTCGATACGAATCAACACCGGTACACGATAATCAGTGTTCAGCGCCTGGTTGATACCCGGAATGGTATAAGGCACTTCAGCCACCGTCCCGAGACGAATGCCACGGAATTCCACCGGCGCACCGGCTTGCAGTCCACGGATAGAATCGGTAAAGAACATCAGGAAATCGATATGGTTGGTATACAGCGAATCCTGGATGCTGCGCTGATCGTCGAACAGATGATATTCCGCTTTATTCTCTGCCGCCTGCCCCAGCTCCCAGCCGTCCGGTACGTCAAAGCTAACACCACCACTGAACAAGGTCGTGAGGGATCCCATTTCCACGCGCATACCGGAGGATGACATATCCACCGCGATTCCGCTGTCCTTCCAGAAGCGCACGTTGGTGGTAACCAGCCGATCATAAGGCGCGGAGATAAACAGCTGATAAGTCATCATGCGTTTTTCCGTGTCGAACGTGCTGGTTTCGACTGTACCGACACGATAACCACGGAACAGCACCGGGTCGCCCGGATTAAGCTGCCCGGCTTTTTTGCTGTCCAGCGTGACGCGAATACCTTTGGCATCCGGCGGTGCCAGCGGTGGCGCATCCAGCAGCTGATACGTTTCCGGTTTATCTCCCTTCGTGCCTGGCTGCAGCTCGATATAAGCACCGGATAACAGGGTGCCGAGGCCGGTAATCCCTTCCCGTCCAATCTGGGGTTTAACCACCCAGAACACACTGTCGCCGTGCAACAGTTTATCCATACCTGAATTCAGCCGCGCTTTGATCTCCACATGATGCAGATCGTCCGTCAGTACCGCGCTCTCCACCACACCGACATCCACGCTGCGGCTCTTGATGGTGGTTTTACCCGCTTCGATACCTTCGGCATTTTCGGTAATCAGTGTCACTTCCGGCCCCTGATGGCTGAAGTGATAAAAAAGAATCCATCCGCCGATTAACAGCGTGACAATGGGTACAATCCAGACCGGCGACCAGCGTTTAATCTGATCGACGTTAGCAATGCCCTGATGATTGTCCGTCAAGACGCGGCTCCTTACGTTCGGTTTTCCGTACACGATCCCAGGTCAGACGCGGATCAAAAGTCAGCGCTGCAAACATGGTGAGAATCACCACCATGGCAAACAGCAGCGCGCCTGGCGCCGGGTAAACACTCATCAACCGTCCCATGCGCACCAGCGCGGAGAGAACGGCAATAACAAACACATCAATCATTGACCAGCGGCCAACAAACTCCACCACCTCATAAACCAGGTGCATCTTCTCGCTGTCATGCTGCCCGCGTCCACTGGCATCCCAGCACAGCCAGCCAATTGCCAGCATTTTGAGCGAAGGCACCATGATACTGGCGATAAAAATCACCAACGCCACCGGCCAGGATCCGTCACTCCACAGCAAAATCACCCCCGCCATGATGTTGGAGGGATACGCCGTGCCCAACGTCTCCGTCACCATGATCGGCATAATATTTGATGGGAGGTACAACATCAGGGAGGTCACCAGCAGCGCCAGCGTCCATTGCAGGCTATGAGGCCGTCGGGCATGAGCCACCACACCACAACGGCTGCACGCCTTTTGTTCGACGGGCATGATGGCAGTACAGCACGGGCAGCGGCGCATCCCCTGTTGGATACCGCTGATACCCGCCCTGGGTGCGTGCGGTAACGCAGGCAACGGCGCGATACGCTGCCAGACCCAACGCCGATCCACGCACTGGAAGGCGCGCAGTTGCAGCACGCAAAACAGGCACCACGCCCAGAAACTGCTGCCGAAACCAATCTCGCCATAGGCCATCAGTTTGACAAAACTGACCAGCACGCCCGCCATGAAGATTTCCGCCATGCCCCAGTTACGCAACTGGAACAAAATGCGCGCCAGCACCAACCGCAGGTGGTGTGGCATCCTGACCTTATTCACCATCAGAATGATGGTCACCATGCAAAACGCCGGAATGCCCTGCACAAACAACAGGAACAGGGTCGCGAGACTGCTGTAGTCCTCGCGTACCATGACATTCGGAATTTCCGGCAGTGAGATTTCACTGCTCAGGCCAGCAACATGCATGTTGACGAAAGGAAACAGATTGGCCAGCACCAGCATAAACAAAGCCGCGATCGCATAGCCGGTAGGCCGCTTACGCGGCTCATGCCAGTTAGCCGTTAATGTGGTGTGGCAGCGCGGGCAACGCGCCCGGCTGCCAACCGGGACAACGGGCAGTTTTACCGTTAAATCGCACTGTGGACAGAGTATCCACGACTGCGCATCATCCGCTGCACACATGCCGGTTTCCTTCTGCATTAAGCGCCGTTTTTCAGCGCTTCCAGTTCTTCCCAGCGTTCAAACGCCGTTTCCAGTTCCTGCTCGGTCTGCGCCAGCGCATCCAGCACCGGCTGCGTTTTGTCATGTGGCTGGCTGAAGAAATCCGGATGACTCATCTGCGCCTGCAACTCGCCAATACGCGTTTCCAGCTGTTCCAGTTTTTGCGGTAACTGCTCCAGCTCACGCGTCAGGTTAAAGCTTAGCTTGCCTGAACCACGTTTGTTGGCCTCATTTTTCTCAGCGGATTTTTCGGCTGACGCAGTGGTTTTCGCCACCGGCGCGCTTTTCTGCTGCTTATAGGCCGCACGCTGTTGCTGGGCATCATGATAACCGCCCACAAAGGCACCAATCTCACCGTTACCTTCAAAGATCCAGCATTCAGTGACCGTGTTATCCACGAACTGACGATCGTGGCTGACCAGCAGTACGGTGCCCTGATAGCCGTCAATCAACTCTTCCAGCAACTCCAGCGTTTCCACATCGAGGTCGTTGGTCGGTTCATCGAGAATCATCAGGTTACTGGGCTTGAGGAACAGCCGAGCCAGCAGCAGGCGGTTACGTTCACCGCCCGACAGCGCACGAACCGGTGTCATGGCGCGTTTCGGGTGGAACAGGAAGTCCTGCAAATAACCCAGCACATGGCGCGGCTTGCCGTTCACCAGCACTTCCTGCTTGCCTTCTGCCAGGTTATCCATCACGGTCCGGTCCGGATCGAGTTCCGCGCGGTGCTGGTCGAAGTAGGCCACTTCCAGCTTGGTACCTGAATGCACGCGACCACTGTCTGCTTTCAGTTGTTGCAGCATCAGGCGCAGCAGCGTGGTTTTGCCACAGCCGTTAGGGCCAATCAGCGCAATCTTGTCGCCACGCTGCACCTGCGAAGAGAAATCCTTCACCAGCACTTTGCCATCGACCGCGTAATCGACATTTTCCAGTTCGAAGACAATTTTGCCGGAACGCGAGGCTTCACCCACCTGCATATTGGCTTTGCCCATCACATCACGACGCTCGGAACGCTCACGACGCAACGCTTTCAGGGCGCGTACACGGCCTTCGTTACGGGTACGACGCGCTTTGATGCCCTGACGGATCCACACTTCTTCCTGCGCCAGTTTGCGGTCAAATTCGGCGTTTTGCATTTCTTCCACGCGCAACGCTTCTTCTTTGCCCAGCAGATACTGATCGTAATCTCCCGGCCACGAAACCAGCTTGCCACGGTCAAGATCGACAATGCGCGTCGCCATGTTACGAATGAAGGAACGGTCATGCGAAATAAACACGATGCTGCCGGTGAAGGTTTTGAGGAAGCCTTCCAGCCAGTCGATGGTTTCAATATCGAGGTGGTTGGTGGGTTCATCCAGCATCAGTACGCGCGGGTTGCTGACCAGCGCGCGACCCAGCGCCGCTTTACGCAGCCAGCCGCCGGACAGCGACGACAGTTCGGTATCGGCCTGCAAACCAATTTTTTCCAGCACATCGTTGATACGGCTTTCCAGCTGCCACAGGTTCTGGTGGTCAAGAATGCCCTGCAAACGCGCCATCTCGTTGAGGTTTTTCTCGCTGGGATCTTCCATCACAACATGGGAAATGGCGTGGTAAGCCTTCAGATGCTCGGCCTGTTCTTCCACCCCTTCTGCGACAAAGTCATATACCGAGCCGGTAATATTGCGCGGCGGATCCTGTTGCAAACGCGCCACCACCAGGTCGGTTTCATAAATAATGCGGCCATCATCCAGCGGTTGTTCACCGTTGATGATTTTCATCAGCGTGGATTTACCGGCGCCGTTGCGCCCCACCAGACAGACGCGCTCACCTTCTTCAATGTGCAGTTCGGTATTATCCAACAGCGGCGCATCGCTGAATGAAAGGTAAGCGCCATGGATACTGATCAGTGACATAAAACTTATTCCTTACCGGCGTGGCTTACCAGCCAGCAGTTGTGTATGTGACGGTTGCGGGCAAAATCCTGCGATTGGGTTTTTTGGGTAATATCCTGAGCCTGTAAGCCCAGACGTTGCAACCCGTCGAGATCCATTTTGAAGCCACGCTTGTTGTTAGAAAACATAATGGTACCGCCGCGACGCAGCAAACGCTTCAGGTTCTGCATCAACATCAAATGATCGCGCTGCACGTCAAAATCGTCTTCCATCCGTTTCGAGTTGGAGAAAGTGGGCGGATCAATAAAGATCAGGTCAAACTGTTCGTCGCTTTCGCGCAGCCAGCTCAGGCAATCCGCCTGCATCAGACGGTGCTGACGCCCCGTCAGGCCGTTGAGCCGCAAATTGCGCTCAGCCCACTCCAGATAGGTACGGGACATATCCACCGTGGTAGTGGATTTTGCCCCCCCCAGACCGGCATGTACACTGGCGCTTCCGGTGTAGGAGAACAGATTGAGGAAATCTTTACCCTGGCTCATTTTGCCCAGCATCTGACGAGCGATACGGTGATCGAGGAACAGACCCGTATCGAGGTAATCCGTCAGGTTAACCAGGAAGCGCGCGTTAAATTCCTGCACTTCGAAGAAGTCGCCCTTCTCACCCAGTTTCTGATACTGATTTTTGCCTTTCTGACGTTCGCGGGTTTTCAGCACCAGACGATTTGCCGGAATCTCCAGCACGCTGAGCGTGGCGCTGATTACATCGAACAGGCGCTGACGCGCTTTGTTCGCATCAACCGTTTTCGGCGGCGCATATTCCTGAATCACCACCCACTCGCCGTAGCGATCCACCGCAACGTTATATTCCGGCAGATCAGCATCGTACAGGCGATAGCAATCAATATTGGACTGACGCGCCCACTTCTCCAGTTTTTTCAGATTCTTGCGCAGGCGGTTGGCGTAGTCATCTGCAATCTGTGCTGCGCCTTCGCCACTGCTGGCAGCCAGTTGATAATTTTTCTGCACACATTCCAGCGGACCGTTTTTCGCTTTGAACTGACGATCGGCACGCAGCGACAGACAACTGAGCAGCTCTGGTGAGGCACTGAACAACGACAGATTCCAGCCGCCAAACTGCTGCTTCATGATGCGGCCCAGCTGGCTGTGCAGCGCAATCAGCGCAGGCTCGCTTTCCAGACGCTCGCCATACGGCGGGTTACTCAGCACCGTGCCAGTCACATCGCCAGACAGCGGATTTTGCAGCTTCAGCACGTCCTGCTGGGCAAAGGTAAAGAGATCGGCCACACCTGCGCGGCGCGCATTGGCCCGCGCCCACTCCAGCACGCGGCCGTCGTTATCGTAGCCAAAGAAACGGGCGCTGGTCGCTTCCGTTCCCAGACGCGCACGTTGCATCGCTTCGCTACGCAATTCCTGCCATAGCGTTTGATTGTGTTTTTTCCAGCGGTTAAAGCCCCAGCGTGAACGCAGCAGGCCAGGTGCGCGATCGCAGGCGATCAATGCCGCTTCAATCAACAAGGTACCGGAACCACACATCGGGTCGACAAGCGGGGTGCCATTTTGCCAGCCAGAACGCAGCACAATCGCCGCCGCCAGATTCTCTTTCAGCGGCGCCTGGCCGGTTTGCTGGCGATAACCACGCTGATGCAGGGCATCGCCACTGAGATCCAGTGCAATGCTGACGCGATCTTTATTCAGCCAGGCGTTAATACGAATCCCTGGCTGCTCGCGATCAACATTCGGACGCGGCAAATTCTGGCGGGTGAAGCTGTCCACGATGGCATCTTTAATACGCAGCGCACCAAACTGACTATTACGGATCACCTCGTTGGTGCCGCTGAAATGGATGGCGAAACTGGTATCGCTGTCAAAGATGTCGCACCACGGAATGCTCTGGGCGCCGACGTAAAGATCGAGATCGCTCCAGACGCCGAATTCTCCCAGCGGCAGTAAAATACGTGAAGCCAGGCGGCTCCACAGCAGGCTTTGGTACATCACGCGGTCGTCGGCCTCAAAATGGACACCGCCCTGCACCACCTGCAAATCCTGCGCACCCAGCGCGTCCAGCTCAGTTTTAAGCAGTTCTTCAAGCCCGCGCGCCGTACTGGCAAACAGAGAATTCATATCGTCACTTCTACTCCTGATAAAATTGTTGCGCATTATAGCGAATCAGCGTCCTATGTCATAAAGTTAGCTTCTTTTTGTCCTGTATGACGGCTTTCAGGGAGTGGTGATGATTACGTTGTCCCGTCTGTTTATCCATCCGGTAAAATCGATGCGCGGCCTGCAACTGTCGCATGCCCAGGTGCTGGAGAGTGGCCTGGCCTTCGACCGCATCTTTATGGTTACCGAAACCGATGGCACTTTTATCACTGCCCGGCAGTATCCCGAAATGGTGCGCTTCACCCCGGCGCTGCTGCCTGATGGCCTGTTTTTGCAGGCACCGGACGGCAGCCAGGCATTAATCCGTTTTGCTGATTTTGCTGCCGTTGACGCCCCCACCGAAGTCTGGGGTAACCACTTCACCTCACAGATCGCACCGGCCGCGATCAACCAATGGCTGAGTGGCTTTTTTCCTCGCCCGGTACAACTGCGCTGGACCGGATCGCAGCCGACCCGTCGGGTTAAACGTTTTGATCAGGTGCCGCTCGGTTTCGCCGATGGTTTTCCTTACCTGCTGGTCAATATGGCGTCCTTGCAGGATCTGCAACAACGTTGCCCCGCCAGCGTGCGCGTCGAACAGTTCCGCCCAAACCTGGTGGTCAGCGGTGCGCAGGCATGGGAAGAAGACAGCTGGAAGACATTAACCATTGGCGATATTACCTTCGAAATGCCGAAGCCCTGTAGCCGCTGCGTGTTTACCACCGTCGGCACGGAAAGCGGGCAGAAACATCCGCAGGGTGAACCGCTGGCCACGCTGCAACGCTTCCGTAGCGCCCAGGATGGCAGTGGCGATATTGATTTTGGCCTGAACCTGATCGCCCTGAACAGTGGGGTGATCCGCGTGGGCGATCAGGTCACGATCGTCGAAAAACAACCCGCGCGTGCCTACGGTGCCGGTCAGGTTGTGGAAACCCTGGCCCCCGCCAGCAGTAGCCTGAGCAATGTCACTATCGGCTATCAGGGAAGCGAATTTACCGGGGATAATCAGCAGGTACTGCTGGAGCAGCTTGAAATGCAGGGGTTTCGCATCCCCTACTCCTGCCGCGCGGGTATCTGTGGCAGTTGTAAGATGACGCTGATATCAGGTGAAGTGAAAGCCTTAAAGAAAAGCGCAGTACGCCAGGATGGCACCATCCTGAGCTGTAGTTGTATTCCGGCTGGCGATATCGAGCTGGCGTAACGCGTTATACCGCCCGGGCAAACTGGGCGGAAGATTCGGGCTGACAAGGTTGCAGACGATCGTTCATCACTTTGATCGCATCCCCCAGCACCATTCCTTTACCTGCTACGGTCAGCGCATATTGTGCCAGCAAACAAAGCGCGGCATTTTCTCCGCTTTCAACCACCAGCAATTGCGCCTGTTCGCCGCTATCTGCCAGGGTCACCGCCACCATATCACCCGCGACCGGTTGCCAGCTGTGGGCATGGCTGGTGAAGTGCCAGCTTTTCGGCATCAGTGGTTTGAGGAAACGGCTGGCGACCAGCGCATTTAATACCAGCTCAGCGCGTTGATCGCTTTTTAATCCACTCTGGCGACAACGTTCTTCAAAGGTAAAATAAAGCGCGGCGTCATCAACGCAAAAACCGCTTTCACTAAAGGCATCCGGAGTAAGCATTTTGCGTGAGAAGCGCGAGCGAAATAACATGCCATCAGCCAGATCAAGCATCATCCGGTCATGCTCCGCGTCAAAATACCAACGCCAGTTGTCATCGGGTTTGATTTTCATGATGTGCCCTGTGGTTTATCGCTGCGCAAAATTACGCTTCACAGCAAAAGGAAAATAACGCTACGGAAAAAGCTGAAAAAGTCACCAGCAGGACAAAATATAAACGAGCCAGAGGGATAAATAAACCCCCTGGCGCGGGAATGTGGGAAATGTCTTAGAGATGGGTCACGATATCTTTAATTAAGCCAGGTCCTTTATATATAAATCCGGAGTATATCTGGACCAGCGTGGCACCTGCGGCAATTTTTTCCCGTGCCGCCACCAGCGAATCAATCCCCCCCACACCAATAATGGGCAGACGTCCCTGCAACTCCTGTGACAGGCGGCGGATGATTTCGGTGCTGCGATTCTGCACCGGACGGCCACTTAAGCCACCTGCTTCTTCGCCGTATTTCAGACCGCTGACCAGCGAACGATCCAGCGTGGTATTGGTGGCGATCACGCCATCAATTTCATGGCGAACTAAACTGTCCGCAATCTGCAGCAACTCTTCTTCAGAAAGATCCGGCGCGATCTTCACTGCCACGGGAACATATTTAAGGTGCCGTTCCTGCAACTCTTTTTGTTTTAATTTGATGGCTGCCAGCAGATCATCCAGCGCTTCACCATATTGTAAGGTGCGTAATCCTGGGGTGTTCGGTGAGGAAATATTGATGGCAATATAACCGGCATGGGCATACACCTTTTCCATACAGGTCAGATAATCATCTTTCCCCTGCTCGACCGGCGTATCTTTATTTTTGCCAATATTGATACCAAGGATTCCTTTAAAATGCGCCTTTTTAACGTTCTCCACCAGGTGATCGACACCCAGATTATTAAATCCCATACGGTTGATAATGCCTTCCGCTTCCACCAGGCGGAACATACGCGGCTTATCATTACCCGGTTGCGGGCGTGGCGTGACGGTGCCCACTTCGACAAAACCAAAACCCATCGCACCAAAGGCATTAATACATTCTGCATTTTTGTCGAGGCCGGCTGCCAGTCCCAGGGCATTAGGAAACGTCAGCCCCATGCAGTTTACCGGACGCGCGGGTAACGACTGGCGGATAAATCCTTCCAGCGGGGTGCCGCTGATAAAACGCAGTTGATGCAAGGTGAGTTCGTGCGCACGCTCTGGATCGAGCTTAAACAGCGCCGGCCGGACGATAGGATATAACATGCACTCTCCTGAATGGCGGAAGCTTCGTGAAAGTCGGGGTGCACGGGAAATTGTGCGCCAGAATGGTAATGGCCTCTGGCACAAAAGTAAATTGCGGTGCGAGGAAACGCAGGCCGAATTGACCTGCATCATCATTAGCTTGCGGCGTCTTTAATCGGCGTGGTGGTGGAAGAGGGATTACGCAGATACTCACGCAGAATACCGTGGCGTGCCATCACCCAGAAAATCCCGACACAGACGAGGAATTCAGCAATCACCATCGACCATGCCGCGCCAATGGCACCGTATTTCCAGGCCAGGAAGGCACAGACCGGAATATTAATGACGCCCGGACCGAGCATCACCAGCATGCGCTGACGCGCCAGGCCATGCGGGATCAACACCTGCAAACCTGCCGGGTAAGCAATGTTGCCAAACAGGAAACACAGCACAAATACGCGTAACACGTCAGCCGAGGCGACAAATTGCGGGCCGAGCAGAATACGCACCACTTCATCAGCGAAGAAATACGTGAAGATCACAATACCGAAGCTGAGCAGAAACGAGATCAGCAAGCTCTTACGCGTTGCCGCAATGGCCGCTGCTTTATCACGCGCAAACAGATAACTGACGCGCGGAAAAAACGCGTTGCCAATCTGTTCCGGCACCGAGTTGGCAGCCTTACGCAGACGGTCGGCCCCGTTATAGATCCCGATGGCATAATGCGAGGTAAAGGCGGCCAGAATCACCACGTTGACGCTGTTAAACAGGTTAGCACCGGCGATAGCGATAAATACGTGCACGCTGTCTTTCAGACGCTGCATGATTTCACTGGGTTCGAAGCGGTAGCGACCAATCACCTTCATCTTCAGCACAAACCGCAGGGTAATCAGCGCGCTGATAAGCGACACCACACCCGGAATCATCGCCGCCAGCCAGGTATCATTCGGCGTTCTCACCAGCAGAAACGTCAGTGGGATGGCGCAGAAATTGCCGAAGGTGGCAATGACGGCCGTTTTACCGAGCTTCTCAAAGCCCTGCATCAGCCAGCCAAAGGAGAACAACGATCCCAGCAGCGTGGTACAGTTCGCCAGTACTATCCAGAACAGGTAGTGCCAGGACGGATTTAACCAGGTGGCGAGTAACAGCACACCGCTGGTTGGAAGCATCAGCATCAATTTAGCATTGAAGGTTGACCAGAATATCTGCGTCACCCGGACTTTATCCTCACGGTGGTGAGCAATGTCCCTGGTGGTATAAACGTTAAAACCCCAGTCAGAGATGGTGCTGCAATAAAGCACGCAGGCGATGGCCAACGCCAGTACCCCCATTTGGTTGACGCCGAGTATCCGCGCCAGATAGGGTAAGGTGACTAAAGGAAAGAGAAATGACGCTCCCCGATAGGCCAGCAAAGATAAAATATTAATCACTAAACTCTTATCGAGTGTTTTTGCCATGACGCAACAACCTTAATGCTCATACCAGTAATGACTTTCGCACTTATCCCTGATGCAATCAAACCACCGGAACACTTTTCGGAATAAGGCGGTTTTTCTTCAACTCTTTAATCACTTTGTAATTTTGCATGCGGATAAAAAGTTCGGGTTGATTCAGCAGCAACCATTCCTTTAAACCGGAGGGTTTGATTTCACGACCCAGGTAACGAATAGCATTAATCACGTAACAGGGCACTGGCGTGCGGTTATAAAGCGAGAGGTAAATCATTAAGCGGAAAGAATGTAACAAATATTCCTTTTGTAACTGACTACGCCATTTATTTTTTACCAGCGTGGTCATGAGATCGTGATATGCCTGCATAAACGCATGGTAACGCTGCTGGAAATAATCACTATTTTTCTCTCCATTGGTTAATGACCCCTGGCGAACGCGTTGCTGATAATAGCTTTTCTCGCTGACCCAGGCGTGACGACTTTTGAGAAAAGCACCCAGACTGAAACAGTGATCTTCATGCACCCGGTGCTGGAAACGCAGTTGATATTTATCGATCACCGAGCGTTTCAACAGGTAGTTCCATGCGGCGGAAGTATAAGTACCATTACGTAATAAAGAGGAAAAAACAAGGAGTGGTGATTGCAGACCGGTCAGTTCATGTCTCACTTTTGCCACGACGCGCTGGGGCTGGTCATGGTCGAACGCCACTGAATTAAAGCAGAACAGCTCCACCTGCGGATGCATTTGCACCACCTGCTGTAACTCGTTGACCAGCCCTTGCACCACGCGATCGTCCGGGTCACAGAAGAACAAATATTCCCCCTGTGCCAGCTCAACACCTTTATCACGCGCTGACCCAGCTCCCCCATTGGGCACGGTAATGATCTGCACCTGTGGCAGGTTGGCGTAATGTTGGTTAAGAAGATACAAGGTGTCATCAGTAGAACTGTCGTTAATGATAATGATCTCATTGGGTGCGGATATTTGCTGCAATAGTGAATCCACACATTCAACAATATATTTTTCTACGTTATAAGCCGGAATGATAACGGAAAGTAGTTTCTCTGACATAAGCACTCTCTTTTTTGACAACCTGGTAAAAAGAAAAACAGCAATCACATCCATGTGCGCCAGAACGCACGGAATGCATCATCAAAAAAATCATTTAGCGTTAGCTTAATCAGCGTGTTGTCGTTTTGACAGTTTTGTTTTTTTAACCTCGACTGACAACACCAGATAAAAATATTATTGATCGTGAAGAATGGTTTCTTTATTTTTACTCTGTTGAGTTGTGGTTTATTTTCCGGCTCACGCCTGAATTTTACCATTTGTAATTTAAGACGAGTATACGTAAAAAACTGGCCAGCATGGCTTTCTCCTGCACGCTGAAAAAATAATAAATTTGATACCACAGGATACAAATGGACATAACTGCAGCGCAGACGCCACCGGTTTGATGATTGTTTTTACGGGGAATTATCGCCCGTATATTAACATTGTCTCTCTTCATTCCGGTATGGTACTGACATCTGATCTGGATTGCGCAGATACATTTTTTATCCTTCCACATACTAATAAAATCACCTGCGCATCTTTTATTGCATAAAGGGAATAAATCATTTCTATTTTGTGACATCCGGCTTTTCGGATTAGTCGTAACCCTCCCCCTGCCATCTTATTATTGACGGCCCCACCCATTTGCAGATTCCGGCTTAACATTGCCGGATAAATCATTTAAGCCCCGCCCCCCGCTCTGTCAGGATTAAGCCATCGGTTCTCAATATCAGATAATCAATAACTTTCAGTTATAAGGAGTGACTATGCGGGTTATTACGCTGGCAGGCAGCCCACGATTTCCTTCCCGTTCCACCGCGTTGCTGAGCCTGTGCCAGCACGCACTGGAAGCGCGCGGTGTCGAAGTGATCCCCTGGAATATTCACAACTTTCAACCGGAAGATCTGCTCTATGCGCGTTTCGATTCTCCGGCGCTTCAGGCATTAAAAGAGGATTTGGCCAGTGCCGATGGCCTGATCGTCGCCACACCGATTTATAAAGCCTCCTTTTCGGGAGCACTGAAGACGCTGCTCGACCTGCTGCCAGAGCGTGCGCTGGAGCACAAAGTAGTGTTACCCCTGGCAAGCGGCGGTAGCGTGGCACATATGCTGGCGGTGGATTACGCCCTGAAACCGGTGCTGAACGCCCTGAAAGCCCAGGAAGTGCTGCACGGTGTCTTCGCCGACGATAGCCAGATTAGCCATTATGACCGCCAGCCAGAACTGGATCAGTTGCTGGCCGCGCGCATTGATGAAGCGCTGGATACCTTCTGGTATGCGTTACACCGCCGCCATCAACTCTACGCTAAAGCCGTATAAAGGAAGATCGTGATGAAACGGACGCTATCGCGCTGGCTGGCTGCCCTTGCAACGGTGCTGACGCTGAATCTCAGCGTGCATGCCGCGCAGGCACCTGCACAGTTTCGTATCGGTTATCAAAAAGGTTCGGTCAGCATGGTGCTGGCTAAGTCACACCAGCTGCTGGAACAACGTTTTCCACACACGCAGATTCAATGGATTGAGTTTCCTGCTGGTCCGCAAATGCTGGAAGCATTGAATGTCGGCAGTATTGACCTTGGCAGCACCGGCGATATCCCGCCGATTTTTGCCCAGGCGGCAGGTGCTGATTTGCTGTATGTCGGTGCGGAACCGCCGAAGCCAAAAGCCGAGGTGATTCTGGTGCCAAAAGATAGCCCGATCCACAGCGTGGCCGACTTGAAAGGTCATAAGGTGGCGTTTCAGAAAGGCTCCAGCTCGCACAATCTTTTATTACGTGCGCTGGCGCAGGCCGGTCTGAGCTTTAAAGATATCCAGCCTGCTTATCTGACGCCCGCTGATGCGCGCGCCGCTTTTCAGCAGGGGGATGTCGATGCCTGGGCAATCTGGGATCCCTATTACTCTGCCGCGCTACTGCAGGGCAATGTGCGCGTGCTGGCGGATGGCAGCAAGCTGAATCAAACCGGCTCGTTCTATCTCGCTACCCGTAAATTTACCGAAGCTAATGGCAATTTTGTGCAGCAGGTGCTGCAAACCTTCAGTGACGCCGATGCCCTGACGCGTAGCCAGCGCGATCAAAGTATTGACCTGCTGGCGCAGGCGATGGGTTTGTCCAGGCCGGTCATTGCCAGCTATCTCGATCATCGTCCACCCACCACCATTACGCCGGTCAGCGCCCATACGGCGCAGGCCCAACAGCAAACCGCTGACCTGTTTTATGCCAATCATTTGATGCCGGTAAAAGTCAACATCGCCGATCGCATCTGGCAACCACAGTCCGCCCAGCCTTAAGGAGTCAACAATGAGCGTATCCGTATTCTGGTTTCTTCCTACTCACGGTGATGGCCGCTATCTCGGCACGGCCGAAGGGGCACGTGCGGTTGATCATGCTTATCTGCAACAGGTGGCGCAGGCTGCCGACCGCCTTGGTTTTGGTGGCGTCCTGATTCCGACCGGGCGCTCCTGTGAAGACGCCTGGCTGGTCGCGGCGTCACTGATTCCGGTCACGCAGCGTCTGCGTTTTCTGGTGGCACTGCGCCCAGGGGTGATTTCTCCCACCCAGGCCGCGCGTCAGGCAGCAACCCTCGATCGCCTCTCCAATGGTCGCGTGTTGTTTAACCTGGTGACCGGTGGCGACCCGGAAGAACTGGAGGGTGACGGCGTGTTTCATGATCACCGCGAGCGTTACGTTGAGTCCGCTGAGTTTACCCGTATCTGGCGTCGGGTACTGGAAGGCGAAACCGTCGATTATGACGGCAAGCACGTCAAAGTCCGCGGTGCTCGCCTGCTGTATAAACCGGTGCAACAACCGCGCCCACCGTTGTGGTTTGGTGGCTCCTCCGATGCCGCGCAGGATTTGGCCGCGGAACAGGTTGATGTCTATCTCACCTGGGGTGAACCACCGGCACTGGTGAAAGAGAAAATTGCCCAGGTACGTGCCAAAGCCGAGGCGCAGGGCCGCAAAGTACGTTTTGGCATTCGTTTGCACGTTATCGTGCGTGAAACCAACGAAGAAGCGTGGCGGGCAGCCGATCAGCTGATTTCTCATCTGGATGACGCCACCATCGCCAAAGCACAGGCAGGGTTCGCGCGTTACGATTCCGTCGGCCAGCAACGGATGGCGGCGCTGCACGGTGGCCGTCGTGACAAGCTGGAAGTCAGTCCGAATCTGTGGGCCGGGGTTGGCCTGGCGCGGACCGGTGCCGGTACGGCGTTAGTCGGTGATGGCCCGACAGTGGCCGCACGCATGCAGGAATATAGAGATCTCGGCATCGAGACCTTTATTCTCTCCGGCTATCCACATCTGGAGGAAGCGTACCGCGTAAGTGAATTGCTGTTCCCACATCTTGACCTCGACGTGCCGCAGATTCCCCAGCCGCGTAAGATTCAGCCGCACGGTGAAGTCGTAGGGAATGACTACATGCCGCAGAAAGTCGCGCAGAGTTGAGGAGCAAATAATGTCCAGGAAACAGCTCAGTAACGCCTTCCTGCCGTGGTTGCTGCCGGTGCTGTTGGTGGTGGTCTGGCAGCTGGCGTCACAAACCGGGTTGCTGTCGACGCGCATCCTGCCGTCGCCGGAGAATATCCTGATAACCTTCTGGCATCTCACCGCCAGCGGTGAGTTGTGGCAGAACCTCGCCATCAGCAGCTGGCGCGCGGCAATTGGTTTCGGGATTGGCGGATCCATTGGCCTGGTGCTGGGTCTGATTACCGGCACTTCACGTCTCGGCGAGCGCCTGCTCGATACCTCGGTGCAGATGCTGCGTAACGTGCCCCACCTGGCGCTGATCCCGCTGGTGATCCTGTGGTTCGGCATTGATGAGGCGGCAAAAATTTTTCTCGTCGCGCTCGGCACCATGTTCCCCATCTATCTCAACACTTATCACGGTATCCGCAATATCGATCGTGGTCTGGTGGAGATGGCGCGCAGCTATGGCCTTTCCGGCTGGAGCCTGTTTATTCAGGTGATTCTGCCCGGCGCGCTGCCGTCCATTATGGTGGGCGTGCGTTTTGCGCTGGGCCTGATGTGGCTGACGCTGATTGTGGCCGAAACGATTTCCGCCAACTCTGGCATTGGCTATCTGGCGATGAACGCCCGCGAATTTCTGCAAACCGATGTGGTGGTAGTCGCCATCATTTTGTATGCCCTGCTCGGCAAACTGGCCGATGTCGCGGCACAACTGCTGGAACGCGTATGGCTGCGCTGGCACCCGGCTTATCAACTGAAGGAGGCTAACGCATGAGCACTGCAACCCTCACCCCGGCGCGTCTGAACAGCGGCACACCGGTGGGCGTTAACGGCGTCGTCAAACAATATGGCGACCGCACCATCCTGAATAATATTGACCTGCATATCCCGGCAGGACAATTTGTCGCCGTCGTTGGCCGCAGCGGCTGTGGGAAAAGTACCCTGCTGCGCCTGCTGGCCGGGCTGGAATCCACCACCCGCGGTGAATTGCTGGCCGGGAATGCCCCACTGGCGGCAGCCCGCGAGGATACGCGTCTGATGTTCCAGGACGCCCGCCTGCTGCCGTGGAAAAAAGTGATTGATAACGTCGGCCTCGGATTGAAAGGCCGCGCCTGGCGTGAAAATGCACGGGAAGCGCTGGAGGCAGTCGGCCTGGCGGAACGCGCCAATGAATGGCCTGCGGCGCTCTCTGGTGGTCAGAAACAGCGTGTGGCGCTGGCACGTGCGTTGATTCACCGTCCCGGCCTGTTGTTGCTGGACGAACCGCTCGGGGCGCTTGATGCGCTGACGCGTATTGAGATGCAGGGACTGATTGAAGCGTTATGGCAGCAACATAACTTCACCGTGCTGTTAGTCACCCACGATGTCAGCGAAGCGGTCGCCATGGCGGACCGGGTGTTGCTGATTGAAGAAGGCCAGATTGGACTGGATTTAACGGTTGATCTGCCGCGCCCACGCCGTCGCGGTTCTGCCCGGCTGGCCGAGCTGGAAGCGGAAGTGCTGGATCGCGTGATGAAGCGGAGCGCCGCTGAGCAACCCCTTAAGTTTGCCCAACAACGATGACAGAACCCGTAGCGGCGCGATTTATCGCGCGTGTTTTGAAAAGATGCGCGATAAATCGCACCGCTACGGTTAATGCAAATTACTTACGCATTCAATGCCTTGGTGATCTTCTCGTACAGATCCCCGGACAGTTTATCCAGCCCTTTCAGCGTCTCCAGCGCCTGACGCATCAGCGCCTGGCGCCCTGCATCGTAACGTTTCAGACGAATCAGCGGCTCGATCATGCGCGCAGCAACCTGCGGGTTACGCGTGTTGAGGTCGGTCAGCATCTCCACCAGGAACTGATAACCACTGCCATCTTTGGCATGGAAGGCCGACGGATTGGCCGAGGCAAACGCACCAATCAGTGAACGGATGCGGTTCGGGTTCCCCATGGTGAAGGAACGATGATGCAATAGCTCCCGCACTTTGCTCAGGACGTCAGCCGCCGGGCTGGTGGCCTGCAACACGAACCATTTGTCCATCACCAGACCATCCTGATGCCAGCGTTCGTCATACGCCGCCAGCAACGCATCGCGACACGGCAACTGCGCAGCAACCGCCGCTGACAACGCGGCCAGCGCATCGGTCATGTTGGTGGCCTGCTGATACTGTTCCTGCACCAGTTTGTCCGCCTGTTCCGCATCGGCAAACGCCAGATAACCCAGACACACATTTTTCAGCGCACGCTTGCCAATTTCCGCATGCTCGATGTGGTAGACACTGCTCTGATTAGCACGATAAACCGCCAGCAACTCATCACTCAGTTCTTTGGCCAGGGTGCGTACCAGCGCTTCCCGGACTTCAGCAATCGCCTGCGGATCAATCACCTCGAACAACTCAGCGATTTCATTTTCTGACGGCAGTGACAGGATCAGCGCCATCAACGCCGGGTCGCCCTGCTCATCCAGCAGCACCGCACGGAAAGCATCGGCCACATGCAGCGGCAGCGACAGCGGCTGCCCCTGCTGATGACGTGCCACATTCAGACGGATATACGTCGCCAGCAGACTCTGCGCCGCATCCCAGCGTGAGAAATCGTTGCGCGCATGGCGCATCAGGAACGTCAGCTGTGCATCGCTCCATTTATAGTCGAGCTTCACCGGCGCAGAGAATTCACGCAGCAGTGAGGGCACCGGCTGAAAATAGACGTTATCAAACACGAAGCTCTGGAACTCTTCGGTCACGTTCAGCACATGGTGCACCGGATGGCCGTTATGTTGCAGCGGAATAACCTTGCCTTCACCATCGTAAAGTTCGATATCCAGCGGGATATGCAGCGGCAGTTTCTCTTTCTGCTCAGCGGTGGGCGGCGTGTGCTGGGTCACATGCAGCGTATATTGCTCCAGCTCCGGGTTGTAATCATCACGTACCGTCAGCACCGGCGTACCCGCCTGGCTATACCAGCGGCGGAACTGCGACAGATCAACATTGGAAGCATCTTCCATCGCCTGAACAAAATCGTCGCAGGTGGCGGCGCTGCCATCGTGACGCTCAAAGTAAAGCTGCATCCCCTTCTGGAAATTCTCTTCGCCCAACAGGGTATGCATCATACGGATCACTTCAGAACCTTTTTCATACACCGTCAGGGTGTAGAAATTGTTCATCTCAATCACCTGATCCGGACGGATGGGATGTGCCATCGGGCTGGCATCTTCAGCAAACTGCGCACCACGCATTACGCGGACGTTATCGATACGATTGACGGCGCGCGAGCCAAGGTCCGAGCTGAATTCCTGATCGCGGAACACCGTCAGGCCCTCTTTCAGGCTGAGCTGGAACCAGTCGCGGCAGGTGACACGGTTGCCGGTCCAGTTATGGAAATATTCGTGGCCGATCACCGCTTCGATGCCGAGATAATCTTTGTCGGTGGCGGTTTCCGCTTTCGCCAGTACATATTTTGAGTTAAAGACGTTGAGGCCTTTATTCTCCATTGCGCCCATATTGAAGAAATCGACCGCGACGATCATAAAGATATCGAGGTCGTATTCGAGACCAAAGCGTTCTTCATCCCACGCCATGCTGTTTTTCAGCGAGGTCATCGCCCAGTCAGCACGATCCAGGTTGCCGCGATCGACGAAGATCTCCAGCGCGACATCACGCCCTGAACGGGTGGTGAAGCTGTCACGCAGCACGTCAAAATCACCGGCCACCAGCGCAAACAGATAACAGGGTTTCGGGAACGGATCCTGCCATTTTACCCAATGACGGCCATCTTCATGACGACCGCTCTCCAGCTTGTTACCGTTGGAGAGCAGGAACGGATAGCGCGCCGCATCAGCAATAATGGTGGTGGTAAAGCGCGCCAGCACGTCCGGGCGATCCAGATACCAGGTGATGTGCCGGAAACCTTCCGCTTCGCACTGGGTGCACAGCGCTTCACCCGACTGGTACAACCCTTCCAGGGCGGTATTTTTATCCGGATGGATATCATTAATGATGGTCAGGGTGAAGTTGTCCGGCAACTGGCTCAGCACCAGCGCACCGTCTTCCTCGCGATAATGCGACCAGGCATTGCCATCGACCGCCAGTGACACCAGCGTGAGGTCTTCGCCATCCAGACGCAGTTCTGCCTGGCCAGCCCCTAAACGCTTCACCTGGCTGACTGCGGTGACACGCGTGGTGGCCGCATCAAGATCAAACGTCAGATCGATATCGGTGATGGTGAAATCAGGCGCACGGTAGTCGTGACGATATTTAATTTGCGGCTGTTGCGTCATAAATCCTTCTCGCATCGTTAAAATGTTTACCCGTCAAAGTCTAAGCGGGTTGGGCCTCAGTTGCCACGCACAATGCGTGCCTTAGCAGAAAATGCTACAATTTATTAACAATGGCACAAATGACCCTCGACCCGACACCCGCAAATATGGTGTGATCGCCGTCTATTACTGTTTTATACTCCTGCGTCTTTATGACTTTGTTGAACACCGGGCTATGCTCCGCGGAAGAGGATGCTGAAACGCACCATGACAGGACACGCTTCCCCGATTTTGACCACGCTGCTTGATACCGATGCCTACAAGCTTCATATGCAGCAGGCCGTATATCATCGTTATTACGATGTCCCGGTCACGGCGGAGTTTCGCTGCCGTGGCGCTGAGTTGCTCGGCGTCTACGCGGACGAACTCCGTACCCATATCGATGCGATGCAATCCCTCGCCCTGAGCGAAGAGGAATATCGTTACCTTTCAGCCCTGCCCTTCTTTGACGCCGACTACCTCAGCTGGCTGCGCGGTTTCCGCTTCAATCCGCAGCAGGTCGTCGTCCGTAATGACCACGGTAAACTCGCCATTCAGATTAGCGGCCCGTGGCGTGAAGTGATTTTGTGGGAAGTGCCACTGCTGGCGTTGATTAGCGAGCTGGTACACCGTCATCGCACGCCGAACATTGGTGTGGAACAGGCGGTGGCGCATCTGCAGCATAAGCTGGTGGATTTTCGCCAGAAAGTGGGCGATCTGGATATGTCCCGCTTTCATCTGATGGACTTTGGCACCCGTCGCCGCTTTTCACAACCGGTGCAGGAAGCGATTGTCAGCACGCTGAAACAGGATTTCCCGTGGCTGGTTGGCACCAGTAACTATGACCTGGCGCGGCGTCTGCAACTCAACCCGGTCGGCACCCAGGCACATGAATGGTTCCAGGCGCATCAGCAGATTAGCCCGGTGCTGGCCAACAGCCAGCGCGCGGCGCTGCAATCCTGGCTGGACGAGTATGATGACCAGCTCGGCATCGCCCTCACCGATTGCATTACGATGGATGCGTTCCTGCGTGATTTTGGCCCCGGCTTTGCTCACCGCTATCAGGGCTTACGTCATGATTCGGGTGACCCGGTGGAATGGGGTGAGAAAGCCATTGCCCATTATCAGCGGCTGGATATCGATCCACTCAGCAAGACGCTGGTGTTCTCGGACAATCTCGACCTGGATAAAGCGCTGGGGCTGTACCGTCATTTTGGCCAGCGCGCCAATGTGGTGTTTGGTATCGGCACGCGTCTGACCTGCGATATCCCTGGAGTCACGCCGCTGAATATCGTGATCAAACTGGTGAGCTGCAACGGCAAACCGGTAGCAAAACTTTCCGACAGCCCCGGCAAAACCATCTGCCAGGATAAAGCCTTCGTGCGGGCACTGCGTAAAGCCTTTGACCTGCCGTTGGTGAAAAGAGCCAGCTAACCTTTCTACAGCAGGGTGTCAGCACCCTGCTGTTCTGCAACAAATCTCCCCCTGACCAGGCAATTTTGCTTGTTTCCTGATGGCTCGCAAGTAACATAGCAAAACCCCAAATGGGGGATTACATTACTTCATCTATATAAAGAGAGAAATTTATGAGCGTAGTGCCTGTAGCGGATGTACTACACGGCCGTGTCGCGGTTGACAGTGAAGTCACCGTACGTGGTTGGGTGCGTACCCGAAGAGATTCCAAAGCCGGTCTTTCCTTTATCGCCGTTTATGACGGTTCCTGCTTTAATCCCGTTCAGGCTGTCGTCAATAATTCTCTGAATAATTATCAGGACGAAGTGCTGCGTCTGACCACGGGTTGCTCGGTCATCATTACCGGCAAAGTGGTGGAATCACCGGGTGAAGGCCAGGCATTTGAATTGCAGGCCACCAGCGTGGAAGTGGTTGGCTGGGTTGACGATCCGGATACCTATCCGATGGCGGCGAAACGCCACAGCATCGAATACCTGCGTGAAGTGGCGCACCTGCGTCCGCGTACCAACCTGATTGGCGCAGTTGCACGTGTCCGCCATACCCTGGCCCAGGCACTGCATCGCTTTTTCCATGAAAATGGTTATTTCTGGGTTTCCACGCCGCTGATCACCGCTTCCGATACCGAAGGTGCCGGTGAAATGTTCCGCGTTTCGACGCTGGATCTGGAAAACCTGCCGCGCGATCCGCAGGGCAAAATTGACTTCGATAAAGACTTCTTCGGTAAAGAAGCTTTCCTGACGGTATCCGGCCAGCTCAACGGTGAAACCTACGCCTGTGCGCTGTCGAAGGTCTACACCTTTGGCCCAACCTTCCGTGCGGAAAACTCCAACACCAGCCGCCATCTGGCCGAGTTCTGGATGCTGGAGCCGGAAGTGGCGTTTGCCACCCTCGATGACGCCGCAGCACTGGCTGAAGCCATGCTGAAATACGTGTTTAAAGCCGTGCTGGAAGAACGCGCAGACGATCTGGCGTTCTTTGCTGAACGCGTAGACAAAGATGCGATTTCTCGCCTGGAACGTTTTGTTAAAGCAGATTTCGCGCAGGTGGACTACACCGATGCGATCGAAATTCTGCTGAAAAGCGGCCAGAGTTTCGAAAATCCGGTCTCCTGGGGCGTGGATTTGTCATCCGAACACGAGCGTTATCTTGCCGAGCAGCACTTCAAGGCACCGGTGGTGGTGAAAAACTATCCGAAAGATATCAAAGCCTTCTACATGCGCATGAACGAAGATGGCAAAACCGTGGCGGCGATGGACGTGCTGGCGCCAGGCATTGGCGAAATCATCGGTGGTTCACAGCGTGAAGAACGTCTGGATGTGCTGGATGCGCGCCTTGCTGAGATGGGTCTGAATAAAGAAGATTACTGGTGGTACCGTGACTTACGTCGTTACGGCACCGTGCCGCACTCCGGTTTCGGTTTAGGTTTCGAACGGTTAATCGCCTATGTCACCGGCGTACAAAATGTAAGGGATGTTATCCCCTTCCCACGTACACCGCGCAACGCCAATTTCTAAAATCCGCGATTAATTATAAGTAATTCATATATATAACGAGGTCGGCTTAGCCGGCCTTTTTTTATTTTTGTAAATTTAGAGTTCTCTCACAAAGTTCCCGATATTTTACATTTTGTAATACATATTTTCTTTTTGATACCCAATTGCGAGATTAGTAGCATTTTCGGGGTAGAATTACCAACCATGGGATGGAAAGATGCGTGCAGACACAGGAGACACCAAACTTCTTTCAAGGTTCCCGTAAAGGTTTCTTGACGGCAGTGGCAGGTGTCCAAATAACTCCAATGAGGGTAATAAAAAATGATGAAGCGCAACATTCTTGCAGTGGTTATCCCTGCTCTGTTAGCTGCTGGTGCAGCAAACGCAGCAGAAATCTACAACAAAGATGGCAACAAATTAGACCTGTACGGTAAAGTTGATGGTCTGCATTACTTCTCTGACGACTCAGGCAACGACGGCGACCAGTCTTACGTGCGCTTCGGCTTCAAAGGTGAAACTCAGATCACCGACCAGCTGACCGGTTACGGCCAGTGGGAATACAACATCCAGGCTAACAACTCTGAAGGCACTGCAGACGCACAAACTGGCAACAAAACCCGTCTGGGCTTTGCTGGTTTGAAATTCGCTGACGCGGGTTCTTTCGACTACGGCCGTAACTACGGCGTTGTTTACGATGCAATCGGCTGGACCGACATGCTGCCAGAATTTGGTGGCGATTCTGGTTACTCTGATAACTTCCTGGCTGGCCGTTCTACCGGTCTGGCAACCTACCGTAACACCAACTTCTTCGGTCTGGTTGATGGTCTGAACTTCGCTCTGCAGTACCAGGGCAAAAATGACCGTACTGACGACATCCGTCGTGCGAACGGTGACGGCTGGGGTACTTCAATCTCCTATACCTCTCCGATCGGTGTAGGCATCGTAGGTGCATATGGTTCCAGCGATCGTACCAACGCGCAGAACACAGCCACCTATGGTCGCGGCGACAAAGCTCAGCAGTGGGCAACTGCGCTGAAATATGACGCGAACAACGTTTACCTGGCAGCAATGTACAGTGAAACCCGCAACGCGACCTACATCAGCGACGCTAATGGTGCTGATGGTTTTGCTAACAAATCTCAGGTTATCGAATTCGTAGCACAGTATCAGTTCGACTTCGGCCTGCGTCCGTCTATCGCCTACGTTCAGTCTAAAGGCAAAGACATCGAAGGTATCGGCGATGCTGACCTGTACAAATATATCGATGTGGGCGCAACCTACTACTTCAACAAAAACATGTCTACCTATGTTGATTACAAAATCAACCAGCTGGATGACAACAACCCGCTGGGTCTGAACACCGACGATATCGTAGCAGTTGGTCTGGTTTACCAGTTCTAATCTGTCGATTAGCACCGCGTAATACCTTAAAAACGGAGCCTTATGGCTCCGTTTTGCATTTCAGTGATCCGCTTCAAAATAAGCTGCATTAATCCCTGCGTCGGTATTATTTCTTTTTCGTCTCAGCGGTTGGCAAGCGTGCCATCTGACGCTAACCTGATAGCTCATTTTGCTAAAGTTCACGCAACTGGACCTCACTCATGTTTGAATCGATCTCTGCCGCACCCGCCGATCCTATCCTTGGTCTGGCCGACCTGTTTCGCGCCGACGACCGCCCGAATAAAATCAACCTTGGCATTGGTGTTTATAAAGATGAAACCGGTAAAACTCCGGTACTCACCAGTGTAAAAAAAGCTGAGCAATATTTGCTGGAAAACGAAACCACCAAAAATTACCTCAGCATTGATGGCCTGGCTGATTTCGCGCGTTGTACCCAGGAACTGTTGTTTGGCAAAGAGAGCACGCTGGTGACCGCCGGACGCGCCTGCACGGCTCAAACACCGGGTGGTACGGGGGCGTTGCGTGTAGCCGCAGATTTCCTCGCTAATCAGACCAGCGTGAAGCGTGTATGGGTGAGTAATCCAAGCTGGCCGAACCACAAAAATGTGTTTAACGCGGCGGGCCTCGAAGTCTGTGATTATCAGTACTACGATGCGGCAAACCATACGCTGGATTTTGATGGCATGGTGGCGTCACTGCGTGAAGCGAAAGCGGGTGATGTGGTGCTGTTCCACGGCTGCTGCCACAACCCAACCGGTATCGATCCGACTGCGGAACAATGGCAGCAACTGGCAGAGCTCTCTCAGGCGAATGGCTGGCTGCCACTGTTTGACTTTGCCTACCAGGGCTTTGCCCGTGGTCTGGATGAAGATGCAGAAGGCCTGCGTATTTTTGCTGCTTCACATCAGGAGCTGATTGTTGCCAGCTCTTACTCGAAAAACTTTGGCCTGTATAACGAACGCGTTGGTGCGCTGACGCTGGTCGCCGCCAGCAGCGATGTGGCAAAAACCGCCTTCAGCCAGGTGAAATACAGCATTCGCGCCAACTACTCAAACCCGCCTGCTCACGGCGCTGCGGTAGTCGCGACCATTCTCGGCAACGATGCCCTGCGTACTATCTGGCAACAGGAACTGACCGATATGCGCCAGCGTATTCAGCGCATGCGTCAGCTGTTCGTCAACACGCTGGCTTCGAGCGGCGCGCAACAGGACTTCAGCTTTATCATTAAACAGAACGGCATGTTCTCGTTCAGCGGCCTGACAAAAGATCAGGTGATCCGTTTGCGTGAAGAGTTCGGCGTGTATGCGGTGAATTCCGGTCGCGTTAACGTTGCCGGGATGACGCCAGACAATATGTCGGCGCTGTGCGAAGCGATTGTCGCAGTGCTGTAAGGATTAACCCGTAGCGGCGCAATTTATCGCGCATTCCGTGCACGATGCCGGAAAACCCGCGCGATAAATCGCGCCGCTACGGACACGGATTACAGGAAAGGATTACTGATACGTTCGCGGCCCAGCGTGGAGATCGGTCCATGCCCCGGAACGAAGGTCACATCATCGCCCAGCGGCAGGAGCTTGGTTTTAATCGCCGCGATCAAATCGCTGTGGCTTCCCTGGGGAAAATCGGTCCGGCCAACACCGCCGTTAAAGATGACATCCCCGGAGATCAGCAGACGACCGGCACGGTCGAAAAACACGATATGGCCCGGCGTATGGCCAGGGCAATGCAACACTTCCAGCGTCACCTCACCGACCTGCACCGTTTCCCCCTCTTCCAGCCAGCGATCTGGCGTCAGTGGTGCGCATTCCGGCAAACCAAACATTTGGCTCTGCACCGGCAATCCATCCAGCCAGTATTTATCGCGTAACTGTGGTCCGATAATCGGTACCTGAAAATGGGCCGCCAGCTCGGCCGCCGCGCCGACATGGTCGAGATGTCCATGTGTCAGCAGAATCTGTTGCGGGGTAATGCCACGCTCAGCCAGCACCGCGATGATGGTGGCAGCATCGCCACCCGGATCCACCAGCGCGGCCTGCTGGGTATCATCCCCCCAGATAACTGAACAGTTCTGGGAAAATGCCGTGACCGGAATAATGAGGTAGTTCATAGCGCTCCATGACCGACACACGCAGCGCTGCCGGTATCAGGACCAGTGCCTTACAGGACCAGTGTCAATGTGAACAAAGTTGCTGCGCGGGTAATATCCTACACCACCTGCACGCAGAGATAACGCCGCTTTGCGAACATTGTTCAGGGCAATGCCTTCGATATGAAAATCCATCGCCTGGCCTTTGGTGTGATAACTGTGTTTCGCCACACCCGGGCCCGACTCGCGCAGCATATTGTTGGTGGCGATGGTGCGGTAACCCGACACCAGCTGAATCGGTTTACGCGTGCCCAGCAACGCCTGCAGGCGATAAATCTGGTCAAACAGATGGGGATCGATCTTTCTCATCTGATTGGCACGGTAGTCGCGGAAAAAGTGATTTAAGCGAGCTAACTCATCCTTGTCATAACTCTTGCCGTTAAAAAACTCCGTTTTAAGGGTTTCACCGGTGTGAAGGTTATTGAGCGTCAAAATTCGCGGACGGGAGGTGGAAAGCGAGGCCAGTGCTGAGCCAGGAAGCAGTGACAGACCTGCGGCTGCCCCTCCGATCAGGAGCAATTTACGACGCTGAGAATCAAAATTAGCCATTTAGCGGGTTTACCTGAGATTAATGCGATAAAAAATGTGTAAAAAGCACACAAGGCGGAACATTAACCGCAGCCATACACTCAGTCAACCCGTGGCCGGGAACAGAAAGGCCAAAACCAGCCCGACATCACTTATTCGGCACTGGTTTTGGGATTTTTAAATAGCGGGGAGTATCGATAAATCAATCACTAGAGCAGCAACTGTCCGGCTTTCACCAATACCTGACTGCCCGAACGCGCTGTATTATCATAATTGTAAATATCTGTACGATATTGCGGCTGACCATCATCTGCCACCCAGGCCGTCAGATAGTAAAGGTTAACCGGGATCCGGTGACGAATCGGCACATACCGCGTGTTGCCCTCCTTCAGCGTGTCGGAGATCCGGCTGTCATTCCAGCCCGCGTCCTGCAACAACAAATCAGCCAGTTCCGACGCCTTATTCACGCGAACGCAGCCGGAACTGAGGGCGCGAATATCAC
This sequence comes from Pantoea cypripedii, assembly GCF_011395035.1. Classification (NCBI taxonomy): domain Bacteria; kingdom Pseudomonadati; phylum Pseudomonadota; class Gammaproteobacteria; order Enterobacterales; family Erwiniaceae; genus Pantoea; species Pantoea cypripedii. The sequence goes on along the minus strand of NZ_CP024768.1, from coordinate 1,437,181 downwards.
GCTGGAACAAATTATGATTCGGTGTATCGTGCAGATAAATCGCATCCGAACTGGGCATATTGAATTTGTAGCGCCCCAGCGAATTCATCGCCCCAGGTGCCTGCCGCACGCGATACGGGAAGCTGGCGGCCGATACCATTCTCCAGTCAATCATCGACGGATCGATGACTTCCGCATCCTCACTCCAGCCGGAAAGCAAGGTAAAACCATGCTTGTAAAGATAGCCCGGGTCCTGTTTCACCTTCGGCACAATGTCCTGACGCACCAGTGATGTTGGCACATTCCACGGCGGATTCAGCACTACGTTGTTCAGCGCGCTGCGCATCAGTGGCGTTTTGCGATCGGGACGACCGACAATCACCCGTGACGACAGGATGGTGGCACCGTTGTTGTAGTAGGTCAGCGAATAGTTGGGGATATTGACCATGATGCCGTTATGCATATCATCCGGCAGCAGACGCAAACGCTGGATATTCAGCGCCAGCAGTGCCGCGCGGATTTGCGGCGATACATTGAGCCATTCGCGGGTACGTGGACCAATTGCCCCATCGTCAGCCAGCCCCTGCCAATGCTGGAAACGTTTTACGCCATCCACCAGCGCCGCATCATAGACATTGTTGGTAGACTGGCCTGGGTTCGCCGCGACATTTCCCATCGACTGCGGTGCCTGAGCGGGCAAATCATTAACGCTGGTGGCCGAAGGACTGACGGCAACGGGCTGCTCGCTCTGGCTCACCGGCACCGGGGCCGTGGGCACAGCATCATCCGCTGGCGTTGGTGTCGCACTATGGCCAGTCAGCATACCGGTCCGTTGCAAAATCTCGCGCAGCGCGGGGATATCATTGCTGATCTGACCGGGGCGCAGCGTGCCGCTGTCGCGCAACTGTGGCCACGGACGATTATCCGTGAGCAGGGTTTTCAGCGCGGCATGCATCGGCCTGTATTGCGGATGTTGCGGCTCCAGTGACGTCACAAAGCTGCGGCTTCCACCGCCGTTCACTGCGTTCTGCCACTGATTAATCACCGCAACCGTCGGCATGGTCATTTTATAAGGTACGTTGCTGTACAACCAGGTCTCGCCCTGGGTCGGTACATTCGAGACAAATTGCAGATAGCCCAGCATGGCATCGCTTAACACAATATCACGCGCCAGCCCTTTGATTTCCGGGTTGGTTAACAGCCCCACCCAGCGGGTAAACTGCGGCTGCACCCCGGAAAGCGCCACTTCCGCCAGTTGCTGCTGGAACGCCTGCACGGCAGCACGGTCCTGCCACAGCGGCGCCATATTACGGGCGGCATAAATGCCTGCCAGACCGGGCAGATAGAACGGTTGTTCGCTGGGGCTGAAAGCCTGCTGGATCTGATGCTGACTGGCCGCGACGGTCATGGTGCGATGTGTCGTGCCAGGCAGCGCCGCAATAATCGCCGCATGGCTGGCAGCCAGTGGCGACAATACCAGTGACAAACTGAGTGCTATTGCAGCACGATTTAATCTGCTTTTATTATTCAGCAACATCCCTGCCCCCTTCTCGCCTAAGACACAGCCGACTCGCTTATGCTGTGTACTACCTTAACCATATTTTTGAGTATACAAATAAAAACGGCATTTGCATCAGGCTGCAAATGCCGTTTACACATTAACCGTAGCGATAAAATTTAACCAGATTCACCGCTATGAATTTTCTGTTTCCAGGTCGATATCACTATTCTCGCGTTTTACCGGTGACGGGTCAGCGGAGAAGCCGCGCAGGCCCACCACATGGACGTGTTCGGTGTTGTTGAACACCTTACGTACCAGTTTATAGGTGGTCCCTTTTTCCGGGCTGATATTTTCCGGGGCAGCGATCACCAGCTGCATCTCCAGACGCTCACACAACTCAAACAGAGTGGCGATAGAACGCGCATCAAGACGCGCTGCTTCATCAAGGAACAGCAGACGACAAGGCGAGATATCTTTACCGCGCAGACGACGTGATTCCTCTTCCCAGCTCTGCACCACCATCACCAGAATCGACATCCCGGTACCGATCGCTTCACCGGTAGAAAGCGCGCCACTTTCTGCACGCAACCAGCCATCGGAGCCGCGGTTAACTTCAACCTCCATCTCCAGATAGTTGCGGTAGTCGAGCAGCTCTTCACCGATGGTTTGCGGGGTACGCTGACCCATATCGATCTGCGGATTCAGGCGCTGATACAGCTTCGCCAGCGCTTCCGAGAAGGTCAGACGATTGCTGTTAAACAGATCCTGATGCTGTTCGTGTTCTTCCGACAGCGTATCCAGCAGCATGGAATGGGTTTCCCGCACGTTAACGTTCAGACGCACGCTGCGCACCTGGCCGAAACTTACCGCCTGCAGGCCCTGGTTAAGCTGACGAATACGGTTTTGTTCACGCTGAATGGTTTTACGGATGATATTGGAGACGCTGCGCGAACTGATCGCCAGCGTCTGCTCACGCGCCATCAGTTCTTCCGTCAGACGGTTCAGCTCAATCTCCATCTGCTCGATGGCTTCCACCGGATCATCGGTACGGATGATGTCCTGACGAATACGCTCGCGCAGATGCTGATATACCGCAATAAAGAACTGGATTTTACGTTCCGGACGTTTGGGATCTTCCGACATACGCAACACATCGCGCAGATGCTCGTTATCCGCCACCGCCAGACGCAATGCCCCCAACGCTTTATCCGACATAGAACGCAGCTCATCACCGCTGAAGTAGGCCAGTTCACGGCGATGCAGACGGCGCTCGACACCATTTTCTTTCACCAGACGCAATACGGTACACCAGCCCGCTTTAGCGCTAACCACCTGCTCGCGCATCTGATGATAATCGCGTTCCAGCTTACGCAGTTTCTTCTGCAGGCTGTCCATTTCGGCTTCGCAGAAGGTCAGCTGTTTTTCCAGCTGATTGCGGCGTGCACGGTTATGGCTCAGCGCGGTATAGAGTTCATCGCGGCGGGCGCGGGCGCGTTCTTCCGCGCTGGCATCCGCATGCACACCGATGTCCTGCATCTCCTGCTGCAACTCTTTCAGCATGTCGCGTTTGGCGTCATAAGAGCTTTTCAGTGATGCCAGCACCTGAGAGTACTGAGTCAGCTGCGCCTGATGCTCACGCAGACGTTCACGGGCGCGACTACGCTCGCCTTCCGCCTGCTCAAGACGCTGACGCAATTTCTCGTTCAGGTCGCTGTTACCGGTCAGCATGCCCGCTGAATCGACATAACTGAAGTGAGCACGACGCTGCACCACTTCAGTCAGTGCAAATGCCTGCTGGCGCGTTTCGCGCTGCAGCTGCTGCGCCTGCTGATAATCACGTTCCAGCTGATCGTGTTGCTGCGGATCGCTCTGCAACACCGCCACCAGCGGTTCCAGCTTCGCCAGTTTATTGCCGTGCTGATGCAGGAAACGTGCGGCTTCCTGAGCTTCATCCACGCGTTCACGAATCTCTTCACAGCGGTCGGCCAGCGTATCGTCCAGCAACAGCGTCACGCGTGGCAACAGGCGGTTCAGCTGGGCCACACCCTCGCGCGCCTGCTCATACTGCATCCGTTGCTGCTGGTTGTCGTTTTCATGCTGACTCAGCGCGCGTTCCAGTTCGCCACGACGGCTATTCAGCTGGCGGATCAGCGCTTCCGGATCTTCATCAAACGCCACAGCCAGATGGCTGCCGATAAAGCGGCTGAAGGATTGATGCAGACGCTGGGTTTTCTGCACGTCAAACGACAGCGTGGCGTAGCGTTCCGCCAGCTGATCGCGTTCGTTATTCAGCAGCTCCAGCTGGTTTTCACGCGCGGCGCGGCCAAATAACGGCACTTTCGGGAAACGAGAGTAGCGCCACTGACGCTCCGCTACTTTCACCACCACCGCGTTTTCCAGCTCATCAACGCCGAATACGCTGTCATCAAATGACTGCGGGTCCCCTTCGATCAGATAGAGATCTTCCGGGCAATCTTCCAGACCATTCAGCAACTCGCGTACCAGCGACAAATCCGGCACCACGATGGCATGACGTGACGGACCGTATAGCGCCGAGAAATAAGGCGCATCATCCAGCGTCACATCATCATAAATTTCTGACAGCAACACGCCGCCAAAACGCTCGGCCAGCTGGGTCAGTCGCGCATCTTCCGCACCGCCAGGCTGGCTTAAGCGTTCGATTTGTTTCTCGATTTCACGTTTACGCGCCGCCACTTCATCACGTTCGACGGTGGTTTCACGCTCGCGCTCCAGCAATTGCTGCATAAATTCGGTGATTTGCTGGCTGCTGGTCAGCTGCTGGCCGGTTTGTTCGCTGAGCTGGGTCAGGATCTCCTGCGCAGCCAGCCAGTGCGGCGCACGCGCGGTCAGCGCGGTGATGCGTTCACGCAGTTGCTCCAGCTCCTGACGCATCAGCATCCGGCGTTCACCGGCATCGGCGACGCTGGCGCTCAGCTGTTCAATCTGCGCTTCCAGCTCACGCTGCAAACCTTCCAGCGCATCAGCATCATATTGCTGGCCCTGACGCTTGCAGAATTCCGCCAGCAAACGCTCCGCTTCATTCTGCTCACGCAGGCGCTGCTCCAGTTCATTGAGGCGTAAACGCAGCGACGACAGTTGTTCCGCATGGTGGCGCTGGTTGGCGGCATCACGCAGCAATTCACGGCCAACCTGCCAGGCATCCTGGCGGTTTACCTCACCGGCAATGCTGGTGACCAGCATCAGCGCCTGCTCAAACTGGCTGTGCGCTGCTTCGGCAACGCTTAGCTTCTGTTCCAGACGCAGCAGTTGTTCTGTCGCTTCTTCCTCACGCGCCTGGAAGGTTTCCTGCCATTCAGCGGCATTGTCGATGGTCAAATCGGCAAGCTGGCATTGCGCACGCGCTTTTTCCAGCGCCTGCAAGGCCTGCTGATACTGAATCGCGCGGGTTTGCTGCACATCGAGCGCCTGCTGGAAATCGGCCAGCTGACTTTTCAGCTCATCGACTTCCACTTCCGCCGCTTCGGTACGCGCTTCATTTTCTTCATGCACTTCACGTGCTTCGGCCACCACCTCATTCTGTTCTTCAAGGCGGTAAGTCAGCTCTTCCAGATCGACATCGTAGCGCTCGATCTTCTCCTGCTGACGCATCGCCGTCTGTACCAGATTCAGGTGATCGCTGGCGGCCTGATAATCGGTTTCCAGATCGCTTTCAGCACCCGCGTGTTCCGACAGCTCGCGCGCCATTTCAATGTGGCGATACTGTTCCGACGCCAGCTGGTTACGGCTGGTAAACAACTCGTTACGCAGCTGCAAGGCACCATCAAGATGGATGCGACGTTCGTTGGCGTGACGCATGTAGTCCGCGGAAACGTAGCTGGTGGCTTCCGAAATCAGATGCTTAAACAGGTCGCGGTCAGATTGGGTGACGCGAATCGCTTCCAGCGTCATGCGGTTTTCACGCAGTGCGGCTTCCATATCCTGGAAGGCTTTACGCACCCCGCTGTTTTCCGGCAGCAGGTAATCGCGCAGTGAGCGGGTAATCGCACTGGAGATACCACCGTACAGCGAGGCTTCAATCAGACGATAGAACTTGCTGCGATCACCGGCGGTACGCAGGCGACGCGGTACCACACCCAACTCAAACAGCGTGGCATGGTAATCGGTCACCGAATTGTACTGACGGAACTGCACGCCTTCCTGCGCTTCGACGCGATCTTTCACTTCCGCCAGCGGCAGGACGCGCGCCTGGCGGCTGCCGAGGATCTCGGTGAGCATATCGGTCGGTTGCGTATCGGTGGGCAGGCCGTGAATACTGAACGGCTTGATATCCACCTTCTTGTCACGCCCGGCCACCTGTTGCAGGCGCACCCCCACCACTACGCGCTGATGGCGTGAGTTGACCACATCCAGCACCGCATAGCAGACACCGGCCCGCAACTTACCGTGCAGACCTTTGTCTCGCGAACCGGAGGTTGCACCGGCCTCGGTGGTGTTACGGAAATGCAGCAGCGTCAGGTCCGGGATCAACGCCGTGACAAACGCCGCCATGGTGGTTGATTTACCGGCACCGTTACCGCCCGACAGGGTGGTCACCAGCTCATCAAGATCAAAGGTACGGGCAAAGAAGCCGTTCCAGTTAATCAGGGTTAGCGAACGAAATTTACCGCGTTCAATCATGACTGTTCCTCCGCGTTATCACTCGCTTCGCTCTCGATGTCGTTATCATTTTCATCGCTGTCCGGGGTCGCAGTGGCGTTTTCCAACGTCATGGCTTCGCCATCGCGAATCAGACGCAGCTGCGCTTCGCGGGCATCATCACCACTACGCACATCCGCACCGAAGCGAAACACCGATTCGGTGATGCGAAATTTGCTGCTGTCATTGCCCATAAACCACACCATGCCCAGACGACGCAGGCGGTTGAGCGATGCACGCATCTTCTCCTGCAATTTGGCACGGTCAAGGTCGGAACCGGTGGAGCGCTGGTTAACCAGCTTGAGCAATTTGCTCTCGTCCGCCAGTGACAGCAGTTCGTCGTACAATTCCTGCTGGGTAAAGATGCCTTCATTCGCCAGACGTTCCGGGCTGAGATAGAGGAAACAGAGGATTTTCCCTACCATCATATCCAGCTCGGAGAGCACCGAACGCGGGATCAGCGTGGTCGAACGCGGACGCAGGTAGAAAAATCCTTCCGGCGCACGAATCAGTTCCACGTTATAACGCGCGTAAAACTCTTCCAGATATTCCTGGTAATCCATCAGGAATGCGTGATTATCCAGTTCTTCGATGCCAATGTGGCGTCCCGCGCGTAACTGGCTATCGAGCGCGGGGAAAATGGGGTTTGCCAGTGCCTGCGCCAGCTTAACTGGCATCACTTGTTCAATATTTGTCGATGACATGTGCCTGCACCTTGGCTCCGTATTCATTAATGGTCTGCCATTCCGCAGGCAGACCGGCTAAATCGGCTTCGGCCACGCCGAGGCGAACCGCCTGATCAATCACGATGCGCGCCAGATCAAAGTGGCGGGCACGCGGATATTGCGACAGATAGTCGCGCATCACCGTGGCGAGGTTGAGCGGCCGCTGCTCCTGCCGGTACACCTGCAGAGCTTCTTCAATCATTGCGGCCAGTTGCTCACGAATTTCGTTAAACTCTTCGTATTCCAGCTCGGGCGGCAGCTCACCCATCACCTCGTCGTTGCGCAGCGTCATCTCTTCATCACGCATATCAAACAGACGGTCGGCGTTGGCGTAGGTCAGCGCCCACGGCTGGTCGAAATAGTTCTGCACCGACAGACGCAAACGCTGCGCAAACACGCGGTTTTTGTCCATGTCGATGGCGGTACGAATGAATTTATGGACGTGGCGATCATAGCCAATCCACAGGTCGATGGCCTGCTGACCCCAGCTGATAATGCGGTCCAGCTTGCTTTGCAGATCAAACACCAGCTTATCGACAAAGCCCAGATCCGGGCTGCTCAGGGTCGCGTCCTGAATACGCAACAGATTGGCCTGTAACTTATCGCCGGCCGCTTCCAGCGTATCCTGCAATTCACGCAGCGTGCCGGAGGTTTCTGACAGCAGCATTTCACAGCTGGAAATCGCCGCACGCCAGTCTTTGTTCAGCAGATCGGCGATATCGGTCTTCACCGCCTGTTGCTGTTCATCCATCAGACGTTGCGTCATATCGATGCTGTCGAAAATTTCCGCCACGGAGTATTTCAGCGGCGCAAACACGTTACGGTGCCAGTGAAACTCATCGCCATCTTCTTCCGCCGCATCGGCGGCGCGTTTCAGCTCCTGCGCCACAATCGACAGCTGCATCGAAAGACGCAGGGTCGAAAATTCGCGCTGGCGGATGTAATAGTCGGTGATGCCGATGGCCAGCGGTGTCAGACGGTAGATCGCATGGCCTTCCGTCAGTTCGCTGGTAAAACGGTTAAGCAGACGCTGCCGCACCATATCGTTGATGGCGTTGTTGGCACGCACCTGTACGGTTTCGTGGGTTTGTTCGAACGCTTTGCTGACATGACGAAATGCGTCAATCAACTCACCTTCACTCATTTCGCCATCCATCCGCTCACCGTTTAAGGTGGCGATAGCCAGCAAAAAAGCCAGACGTTCTACCGGCAACGCAAGCGAAAAATCGTTCTTGCGCGCCCATGCCACCAGTTCGGGCACCGTCTGGGAAAATTCGCTCATAGTTGGTCCTTCTACCTGGGTTTGCGCGCGGTCACGTGGATATAGCGCCCTAAACTCAAAAAGGGCTCCTGGCGACAGTAGCGCCGTTCCATCTCAATAATGGACTCAACGTCTTTCAGGGCGGCAGCCTGCTCTTTCATGTAATCACAAAAGACGCGAATGCCCGCGCGCTGTTCAATCTCAAAGCCGCAGTCAGCCAGCCAGCGATACACTTCTTCGGGATCGCGCGGGTAATCAGGCGACAACGTGCGCTTTTTGCGTTTGGACATATTGGCCTGCAGATAGCCAAAATTACCGAGGGTTAGCAGACGCAGGGTTAAGGCATGACGATTAAAAAACATCAGCGACAATACTCCACCCGGCTTCAGGGTGCGCCATAACGCCTGCAATACTTCCTCGGGCTGCGCGACCCATTCCAGCACAGCGTGAAACAATACCAGATCAACCGGCTTATCCAAATGTTCGCCGACCTGTTGCGCGCTAATTTGTTTGAATTGCATGTTGTGGCTCACACCTTCAGCCAGCGCGTGCGCCTCAGCCAGCTTCAGCATCTCCGCAGACAAGTCGCACAGGACAACCTGATGCCCGCGCGCGGCCAGGCCGCTGGAGATTTGCCCTACACCACCACCCGCATCCAGCACCGACAGCGGCCCGGCGGGCAGCGTCGGCAGTAGCGCATCCAGCTCATCCCACAGGATCGCCTGGCGCACCATGCCTTTTTTGGTGCCATAAATGTTCTTTGAAAATCTCTCCGCGAGATCGTCAAAGTTACGATCCTGCATGCTGGTCGCTCCGCTCTGCTGCATTCAACTTGTGCTATTTTGTCACAGGCTCAACAAGAATGAACCTTTCATCCCGTGGTTAGTGTCTGGCTGCTGTTTTTTCGGCCAAAAGGAGCAATTTTCGATGTTTTTCACGTTAAAAAAAGTGATCGGTGGGATGTTACTGCCCTTGCCGCTGCTGCTGTCATTAATGGCAGCCGGACTTTTGTTGCTCTGGTTCAGCCGCTGGCAGAAAAGCGGCAAAATCCTGATATCAATCAGCTGGCTTCTGCTGCTGTTACTCAGCCTGCAACCCGTGGCCGATCGTCTGTTGCTGCCACTGGAAAACCAGTATCCGACCTGGAACCGCAGCGAACGCGTCGATTATATCGTGGTGTTGGGCGGCGGATACACCTTTAATCCTGCATGGGCACCCAGTTCGAACCTGATTGGGAATAGTCTGCCTCGTGTGGCCGAAGGCGTACGCCAGTGGCGACGTTACCCGCAGGCGAAGATGATCTTTACCGGCGCGGCGGCAGGAAATAATCCGATGAGCAACGCCCGCGTCGCGTCGCAGGTGGCGGAGAGTCTCGGTGTTCCGGCTGACGCTATTATGGTGCTGGATCACCCCAAAGACACCCGCGAGGAAGCGCAAGCGGTAAAAATCGCCGTGGGTCAGCATCCGTTCCTGTTGGTCACTTCCGCTAATCATCTGCCACGCGCCATGCATTTCTTCCAGAGCGCCGGGCTAAATCCATTGGCAGCACCGGCTAACCAGCTGGCTATCACCTCACCCCTAAATTGGTGGGAGCGAGCCATCCCCTCTCCCTTATGGTTAAGCCATAGCGAACGGGCGATTTATGAAACGCTGGGGCAGGCGTGGCAGGCAGTCCACGGAGATGATATGACCTCACCCCAGCCAGGGGAGTAGCTGTTCCCGTGCATGATCAAAACGCGGGCGATCAAATTGCCCGGTATTCACCAGCGTATCGATGCAGTCCCATAATTGATACAGCCAGCGCCGCCAGAGGAAACCTTCCGCCACTGGCGCGCGCTGTAAATAGTGTTGCAGCAGTGACGCCTCAGCACCGTTATCCCCCAGCCGCATCAGCTCAAACTCACGTGGTGCCCACAGCACATTGCCGGGCTGGGTCATCGCCACCAATAGATCGTTGCGTGCGTCCTTCATGATGCTCGCGAGGCGCAGGTTGCCATGAATCAGCACACAGGGATCGTCAAATCCCTCCAGCAGGCGGGGCAGCTGTTGACGGCTGCGGAACAGAATTTGCCGATCGTCGAGGGTGAAACCAGGCGGTGACAGATAGCCTAAGGTTGACCACAGCACTTCAACCCGCTGCTGATACCACGCCGGCCAGCTGTTTTCCTGAATGCTATCGATGCTCCCCACCAGACCGTGGCTATCAATACGATGCCATGCCAGTAAGCCCTCAATGACCTGCTCACACAACTGCTCCCAGCGCGCCGCAGTACGCGCCGGAGCTTCGGCGGAAACCCCATTGAGGCGAGCCATCAGTAACATTTCATGCACCGGCTTTTGCTGGCTCAGCACCAGACCAAATACCGCAGGAACAGCAATCAAACCATCACGGCCCAGCATCGCCAGCTTTTTGGCTTCCAGCGCTGCGCGCCCCTGATGACGGAAATACTTCGCCACCACCGGCATCGGTTTATCGGCGGCATCGTACAGGGCATAAAGCCGCGACTGTGATTGTTCACTAATGGTTTCGAGACGGCCGACGCTTTCTCCAAGCACCAGCGTCAGTTCTGAACGGAGCTGTTCCATGCGTCATCCTCCCGATTAAAGTGACTTGATTATCCTGGAGGTCACGGCAGCGCAGAGTGATGCGCCAGATCAAAGAACAGCAGAGCCAGCTCACAACAAGCTGGCCTCTGCAGGATTAGCCCTGCATCGCTACGCGCACGCGTTGCAGGTCTTCCGGGGTGTCAACACCCACGCCTGGCACAGTTTCAGCAACCGCAACGTGGATTTTTTCGCCGTACCACAACACACGCAGCTGTTCGAGCAACTCAATCTGCTCCAGCGGACAAGGTGCCCAGGCAATGTAACGACGCACAAAACCCGCACGATAAGCATAGATGCCAATATGGCGCAGCAGCGTATCGCCAGCCTGTTCACGCGATTTCGCGTAACGTTCACGATCCCAGGGAATGGTGGCGCGTGAGAAATAAAGCGCATAACCCCGCGCATCGGTCACCACTTTTACCGCGTTGGGATTGAAGGCTTCTTCTGCATCGTGAATCGGCACGGCGAGGGTCGCCATCCCCGCATCAGCCTGAGCGAGATTTGCCGCGACCTGACGCACAATGGCAGGCGGTATCATCGGCTCATCGCCCTGGACATTGACGATAATGGTGTCATCCGGGAACTGATATTTTTCAATTACTTCTGCCAGACGCTCGGTACCGGAATGATGGTCGGGACTGGTCATACAGACCTCACCACCGGCCGCTTCGACGGCGGCTGCCACGTCTGGATGGTCGGTAGCAACAATGATGCGATCAGCACCCGATTCGCGGGCACGTTCCATAACATGCACCACCATCGGTTTACCGAGGATATCCACCAGCGGTTTACCCGGCAGACGCGTTGAAGCATAACGCGCCGGAATAATGGCGACGAAACTCATGGATGAATCTCTTCAACAGACAAGGTGCGTGCTTCGGTTTCCAGTAACACCGGAATGCCATCCCGCACCGGGAACGCCAGTCCATCAGGTTTGCAGATCAACTCCTGCTGTTCTTTGTTGTAGTACAGTTTTCCATTGCAAACCGGGCAAGCCACAATCTCAAGTAAACGGTGATCCATAATATCCTCCAGTGGATCGATTCGTCAGGCGGTTAGCATACCATAGCCCAGGGCCAGGCAACGTGCCGCAATCCACTACTCGGTTAATATCCAGCGATCTGACCAGGCGGCGCGTAACGCTGCCGGAGCCTGCTCGATCACCACTTCACTGGCACCCTGCCAGTGCGCAAACCGCGAGATGGCGCGCTGTACATCGCTGATAAAGCCAGACGTCACGCGCACCCCCTCTTCCAGCCAAAATGATCGAATCACCAGCTGCTGCGCCTGGCGATCCATTTTTGCGTCCAGCCGCCCTTTCAGGCTGCCACGGTGCAAAACAGGAAGGACAAAATAGCCATATTTACGCTTTTCTGCCGGGGTATAGCATTCGATACGGTAGTCAAAATTGAACAGTTCCAGCGCCCGGCGGCGATCCCATACCACCGGATCAAACGGCGAAAGCAGAGCTGTATGGGTCGCAGGTTGCGGTTTCTCCAGTAGCGGCAACCGATCGCGATGCAGCCACATCTCACCCAGTTGCTCAACCTGCACGGGTACGATGTCACCCCGCTCTTTAGCCTCAGCCAGCCAGGGTTGTAGCGCTACGCGTTTCAGACGGTAATAATCTGCCAGCCAGGCGGGACGGAAAATCCCCAGGCTGCGCGCGCTCTGGTTCAGCATACTGACCACTGCATCGTCTTCACTTAGCGCGTGCTGCCCATCATCCCAGTCCGGCATGACGCGCTGTTGCAGGTCATACACTCGCTGGAAATTACGCCGTTCCACCACCATCAGCTCACCCGCGCTGAACAGATTTTCCAGATGACGTTTATGCGGCTTCCACGCCCACCAGCCCGGTTTGCTCTGTTTATCCGCCACAAAATCGGCAGCGCGGACGGGTCCATTGGCATTGATATGCTCCAGCAAGTCCGCGATTTCCTGCTGATGATCCGCCACCCATTGTGCATTGTATTTCCAGCCCAGACGTGAAGGGTCCAGCATACGATGGCGTAACAACGGATAGTCTTCGCGTGGTATAAAGCAGGCTTCATGCGCCCAGTATTCAAACAGCGCCCCCGCAGCCAGCGTCTCTTCCAGCCAGTTAATCGGGTAATCACCCAGCCGACTAAACAGGACCAGGTACGGGCTGCGCGCCACTACATTGATGGTATCGATTTGCAGTAGCGACATCTGACGAATGGTGGCATGAATATCGGCAAAACGCGCCCGACGTTTTGGCGGCCTGAGCAGGCCCTGGGCGGCGAGATGGAGGTGACGGGCAGTGGCTAAAGAAAGGGATTCCGCGTGGGCCATAACTCAGTTTCCCTCCAGAAACTAGCGCGGCTGTGAATCGCGCGCAGTGAGACAAAGTTGCGTGATGTCATCGAGCAGCGCGGGCAGTGCCGCCCCGGACAGATGTGCATCCACGGGTAAATACCACCAGTTATCACCGGCAAAAGCCCGGCACTTAACGGCATCTTTTTCCGTCATCAACAGACATTGCCCCTTCTGGATCAGGCTGTTCAGTTCCGCCTGGCTATAGGCGTGATGATCGGCAAAGGCCACTTCGGCCACCGGTTGCAGCCCTTGTTGTTTCAGGGTCGTGAAGAAGCGCGGTGGATGTCCGATACCGGCCATCGCGACCGCCGGGGGCAATTGATCCAGCGTGGTGCTTTGTCCGGTTACCAGGTTAATGACCCTGCCTGGTTGCAGCGTCATGGCAATTTCCCGGCCAGAGGCCTCTCCACCATTGACGATAACCGCATCGACCCGCTCAAGACGCGAGGCACGCTCACGCATCGGCCCAGCCGGTAACCACCAGCCGTTACCAAAGCGACGCACACCATCAACCACCACCACTTCACGATCGCGCTGTAACGCGTAGTGCTGCAAACCATCGTCGGTGATGATCACATCCAGCGGTTGCTGGGCCAGTAAAGCCTCAACGGCAGCACGCCGCTGCGGGGCTACCGCGACCGGGACCTGAGTGCGTTGCGCAATCAATACCGGTTCATCGCCCGCCAGCTCGGTGGCAGTGTCTCCACTCACTAACAACGGATAGCGTTCTGCTTTACCACCGTAGCCACGGGAGACCACGCCAGGGCGTAAGCCACGTTGTTGCAGCGCCTGCACCAGCCAGATAACCACCGGGGTTTTGCCGTTACCCCCTGCCGTCAGGTTACCAACCACAATCACCGGACAAGGCGCGCGCCAGCTTTTACGCCAACCGCGCTGAAAACTGAGGCGAATCAGCCAGCTGATTGCCCCATATAGCAGACTGAGCGGCCATAGCAGCAGCCATAGCGGTGATCGCCCACTCCAGATACGTTCAATCATTGGCCAAACTGGAGTTTGTGAAGTTGGAAATAAGCACCCCTCGACGCCAGCAGCACCTCGTGCGTACCACGTTCAACAATACGGCCATCTTCAACCACAACGATTTCATCGGCTTTTTCGATGGTCGAAAGGCGGTGCGCAATCACCAGTGAAGTGCGGTTTTTCTGCAATTCATCCAGTGCAGATTGAATAGCGCGTTCGGACTCGGTATCCAGTGCCGAGGTAGCTTCATCGAGGATCAGAATCGGACAATCACGCAACAAGGCACGGGCAATGGCGATACGCTGACGCTGACCACCGGAAAGCAGCACCCCATTTTCGCCGATAACCGTATCGAGACCGTTATCCATTTTCTTAATGAAATCCATGGCATGTGCCATCGTCGCCGCACGCTCAATCTCTTCACGGCTGTATTGTTCATTGCGCGCGTAAGCAATATTGTTGGCAATAGTGTCATTAAACAAATGCACGTTTTGCGACACCAGCGCCACCTGATTGCGTAATGTACTCAGGGTGTATTCACGCAAATCGTAACCATCCAGCAGAATTTCACCTTGCTGGATATCGTAAAAACGGGTCAGCAGGCTTGCCATGGTGGATTTACCAGAACCAGAGCGCCCAACCAGCGCTACCGTTTTGCCTGCTGGCAGCGACAGATTAATATCGCGTAAAGCGGGAATATCACGACCTGGGTAGGTAAAGGTGACATTGCGAAACTCGACATCGCCCTTAGCACGAGCCAGTTCACGCTTACCATTATCGCTTTCCTGCTCACTATCGAGAATGCTGAATAACGTCTGGCAGGCTGCCATACCGCGCTGAAACTGCGCGTTAACGTTGGTCAGGGATTTCAGCGGACGCATCAGCGCGATCATCGAGGAGAACACCACGGTGATGGTACCGGCGGTTAATGTCGCCATGACGCTCGGGAAGCTGGCGGCATACAGCACGAATGCCAGAGCCAGTGAAGCGATCAGCTGAATAACCGGGTCAGAAATAGACGAAGCAGACACCAGCTTCATACCCTGCTGACGCATCTTATTGCTGACACGTGCGAAACGCTCCGACTCCACTTCCTGGCCACCAAAAATCAGGACTTCCTTATGCCCTTTGAGCATCTGTTCTGCACTGGTGGTCACCTGCCCCATGGTGTTCTGCATGGTTTTGCTGATATTACGGAAGCGTTTTGAGACGTTACGAATCGCGAATGACACAATCGGTGCCAGCAGAATGAGGATCAAAGACAGCTGCCAGCTGTAGTAGAACATCATAATGAACAGGCCAATGATTGACGCCCCTTCACGCACCACCGTGACCAACGCACTGGATGATGAGGAAGCGACCTGCTCAGAATCATAGGTAATACGGGACAACAGCGTACCGGTAGATTGCTGGTCGAAGAAGGCAACCGGCATCCCCATCATATGGCTAAACAGGCGGCGGCGCATATTCATCACCACATTGCCAGAAACCCATGAAATACAATAACTTGAAATATAGCTGGTCACGCCACGAACGAGCATTAAGCCAATAACAGCCAGCGGCATCCACAACAGTACGGATTTGTCAGCTTTACCGAAACCATCATCCAGTAAAGGTTTCAACAGGGAGAGCATTAACGTATCGCCTGCCGCATTGAGTATCAGCGCCACAGCAGACACGAATAAGCCAGCTTTGTGGGGCGCAATCATCGGCCAGAGTCGGCGAAATGTCTGCCACGTTGAGAGATCTTTGTCTTGATGCATCATTTATTCACGCTGTTTGAAATAGCCGCTCATTCTACCTGGATTCACGTTTGACGCCAAACCACTGATGATACCAGCGGGGCATTATTTGCTCTCTTAACCCCTTAATCTGCCAATGGCCTGCATTAATCGCGATGTTAATTTGCCCTGATTGCGCAGTGTCATACCAGTGATACCCATTTTGCCGATAAGCATCGACGACCGTTTTTGCTGGCATACGCCAGGCGTTATAGCGCGCTACCGAGGCGATCGCCACCTTACCGGCAACATTGCGTAACAGCAATGCACTGGAGGAGGTCCGGCTGCCATGATGGGGCACCTGCAGGATTGTCGAGGCCAGCACCTTTTTTTGCTGCGTAACCAATTTTCTTTCCGCTTCCAGCTCAATATCGCCGGTTAACAACAGGCTGACTTTGCCATCATCAACACGTATGACGCAGGAGTCATTATTTTCCCCCTGTGTCGCTCCCCGGGGTGGCCATAATACGCTAAAGCGTAGCCGACCCCAGTGCCACTCCTCGCCCTGATAGCAGGGCAGATGCTGAGGCTCCGGCAGCGCGCTGCGTACCGGTATGTCTGGTATAGCTGCAACGATAGAGCCAAGACCGCCACGATGATCCAAATGTTTGTGGCTCAACATCACCGCGCGGAGCGTTCTGTTTTTGTGCTGCAGCCAGGGCAGTATGACGCGATTACCGGCATCTCCCTGGTTCCAGCGTGGCCCGGTGTCATACAGCACCGCTTCATCTCCCTGGGTGATAACCACTGCCAACCCATGACCCACATCGATCATGTCAATTTGCCACTCATCACGCGGTGTATTGCTACGCCAGATCAATAGAGCAACCGCGATGCTGCAACACTGTACAGGGGCGCGATAAAGAATCCCGCTGCGCCAGGCAAAGATCCCGCCCCACAGTAGCCCCAGTGCGGGTAAGGCATCACCATATGCCAGCCAGCCGGGAGGAAGCCACGCCAGCCCCTGCATCACCTTATGAACCGACTGGTCAGCCAGCCACCATAAGCCACCAGACAAGGATGCAACAGGTACCAGCATCGCCAGTAATATTAGCGGCACGGAGATAAAAGAGATGACGGGCACCGCCAGCAGATTTGCCAGCAATGCGCTGATACTGATGCCCTGAAACAGAAAGATTTGCAGTGGTGCCATCAGCAGCATCATGCCCAACTGCAGATGCAACAGTTGTAATAATATCCAGCGGCGTCGGGTACGAAAACGCTCCGGCAACGCAAACCATTGATACCAGATGAGCAATATCGCCACCGCCAGGGCTGAAAGCCAAAAACTTTCTGATAAGACGGTAAGAGGATCTACAAAGAGCAACAGCCCAACGCATAATGTCCATACCTGCCAGCCAGTTAACTGCCAGCCTGCAATTCGTATCAACATCCAAAGTGTCAGAGCCAGCATCGCCCGTTGCGCAGGTGGATGGCCGCCAGAAACCCAACAGTAAATTGCCGCTGTAAACCAACTCGCTATCAGAGGAAACAGATAATTAATGTGCCTGGCGGGAAATACCCCCTGCAATATTCTTGCAAGTAACCAACCGACACTGGCCGCCAGTGCGATATGCATACCTGAAATGGCCATCAGGTGCGCAGTTCCCGTCTCGCGTAACAATCGCCGCTGTTCTTGTGTCATCGCATCACGCATGCCAAATGCCAGCGCCTGAACAATCGCTGGTGATGCCATCTGAGTGAACGCGGGAAGGTGATAATGAATCAGACGCGCACGCCAGCTACATGCCTTATTTATCGCCTGGCGGTTAATGATGGTTCCCTGCAAAGGGGTGTGTTGTGCTAACGCAAAACGTTGTAAATCAAACTCGCCCTCATTGAGCCGGGCATGAACAGGACGTAACCGAAGCTGCATCTGCCAGCGTTGTCCGGCGCAGAATGGCTCTCCTTCGCCATTGTCGTTAAGCGTGGCGAATAAGGGAGGAAACTGATAGCGCCCATCAATTTGCAGCAGTTGGATCTTCAGTTGCTTATTGTCTTCACGCACATCGCTAACCCGCACAATCGCGTTCACCGGAGCCTTTGCCAAAAGCTCAATACTGGCTGTTATCTGCCGGGCTTCGGACAAAGCCCACAGCATCAGTAGCAAAGCAGGTGCGAGAACGCGCAATGAAGTGAGCGGCTGCAACCTTAGCAGCAGTGCGGCGGCGGCAATCATCGCCAGGGTGCCATTACCTGGCAACTGTGACAGAAAACCTAAAGGCAACACAGCAAGGATCATTAATCCTGCCAGCACGGTCCATGTGGTTGGCATCTTTCTTCTCCATGAAAGGAGAAAACAGTGTGCCAGAGTTGGCGGTTATTCTTTTGCACTGAATGGATGATTTCTGCGGTAGCTTCCGGTAAATCGTCGCTTTTGCAGCGGTATTACATCTTTTCTGGAGCGCGCTCGTGGGGTGACCATCAGGCAAAAAAAAACGACACCAGAAGGTGTCGTTTTCAATGTTCGGTAACGGCTTAACCGTAAATGTTCGCACGGTCACGCAATTCTTTACCCGGCTTGAAGTGGGGAACGTATTTACCTTCCAGATCCACTTTGTCACCCGTTTTCGGGTTACGTCCGGTGCGCGGTGCGCGGTAGTGCAAAGAAAAGCTGCCGAATCCCCGGATTTCAATGCGCTCGCCTTGTGCCAACGTTGTGGCCATATGCTCGAGCATCTCTTTGACCGCATCCTCAACGACTTTCGCCGGAATATGAGTATGCTGGCCAGCAAGTCTTTCAATCAGTTCTGACTTGGTCATGTAACCTCCGGTTAATCCCTGTTTGGAAAGGTATGACAGCTTTTACCGAAACCGGGCAGCTTACGCCACCCGGTGCCTCGGGTCGATTACTCGCCTTTAGCCGCTTTGAACGCTTCAGCCATAGCGTTAGAGAAGTTGCCTTCTTCCTGTTTGGTGTTAACAGTGTTGATAGCTTCTTTCTCATCAGCCTGGTCTTTCGCACGCACAGACAGACTTACAACGCGGTTCTTACGGTCAACGCCAGTGAATTTAGCTTCAACGTCGTCACCAACACTCAGAACCAGAGTTGCGTCTTCGATACGGTCCAGTGAAGCTTCAGAAGCGCGCAGGTAACCTTCTACGCCATCAGCTAATTCTACTGTAGCACCTTTCGCGTCAACTGCAGTGACTTTACCAGTCACGATAGCGCCTTTCTTGTTCAGGGTGATGTAGTTGTTGAACGGATCTTCAGCCAACTGTTTCACGCCCAAAGAGATGCGCTCACGCTCTGCATCAACCTGCAGTACAACGGCAGCGATTTCGTCGCCTTTTTTGTACTCACGAACGGCTTCTTCGCCAGTCGCGTTCCAGGAGATGTCAGACAGGTGAACCAGACCGTCGATGCCGCCGTCCAGGCCGATGAAGATACCGAAGTCAGTGATTGACTTGATTTTACCTTCAACGCGGTCACCCTTGTTGTGGGTCTCAGCGAACTGCTGCCATGGGTTAGATTTGCACTGCTTCAGACCCAGGGAGATACGACGACGCTCTTCGTCGATGTCCAGAACCATAACTTCAACCACGTCGCCCACGTTAACAACTTTAGACGGGTGGATGTTTTTGTTGGTCCAGTCCATTTCAGATACGTGTACCAGACCCTCAACACCTTCTTCGATTTCTACGAAGCAGCCGTAATCAGTCAGGTTGGTTACACGACCGGTCAGCTTGGTGCCTTCCGGATAGCGCTTAGCGATAGCTACCCACGGATCTTCGCCCAGCTGTTTCAGGCCCAGAGATACACGGGTACGCTCGCGGTCGAACTTCAGCACTTTAACAGTGATTTCGTCGCCCACGTTGACGATTTCGCTCGGATGCTTAACGCGTTTCCAGGCCATGTCAGTGATGTGCAGCAGGCCGTCAACGCCGCCCAGGTCCACGAATGCGCCGTAGTCAGTGAGGTTCTTAACGATACCTTTGACTTCCATGCCTTCCTGCAGGTTTTCCAGCAGCTGATCACGTTCAGCGCTGTTTTCAGACTCGATAACTGCGCGGCGAGAAACCACGACGTTATTACGTTTCTGATCAAGCTTGATTACTTTGAATTCAAGCTCTTTGCCTTCCAGGTGCAGGGTGTCGCGAACCGGACGCACGTCTACCAGTGAACCTGGCAGGAACGCACGAATACCATTCAGCTCAACAGTGAAGCCACCTTTAACTTTGCCGTTGATAACACCGGTAACAGTTTCAGCGTCTTCGTAAGCTTTTTCCAGCGTGATCCAAGCTTCATGACGTTTAGCTTTTTCACGGGACAGCAGGGTTTCACCGAAGCCGTCTTCTACTGCGTCCAGAGCAACGTCAACTTCGTCGCCCACCTGGATTTCCAGTTCGCCAGCTGCGTTCTTGAACTGTTCTGCAGGGATTGCAGACTCAGATTTCAGACCCGCATCAACCAGAACTACGTCTTTGTCGATAGAAACAACGACGCCACGAACGATGGAACCCGGACGGGTTTCGATTTCTTTCAGGGACTCTTCAAAGAGTTGAGCAAAAGATTCAGTCATATTGATAATCTTCAGGATTCTTCAATTTAACGTCCACCTGACGTCATTGTCGGATGGGGTTGTTTCACATGCCCGGCACCGGATCCGTGGTACAGGGTTATAACAATTCGGTTGCCGAAAATATTAAATGCCCAGCTTCTGTCGGGCATAATCAAGTGCCTTTTCAATCACTTGCTCGATGGACATACTGGTTGAATCCAGCACCAGAGCATCATTTGCAGGCACTAAAGGCGCGATGGCGCGGTTACGATCGCGGTCGTCGCGTTCTTTTATCTCGGCTAAAAGGCGATCAAAGTTAACACTAAAGCCCTTCTCCTGCAACTGTAGCATACGGCGGTGAGCACGCTCTTCGGAACTGGCATCAAGAAAGATTTTTACTGGTGCATCCGGGAAGACGACCGTTCCCATATCGCGACCATCAGCAATTAATCCCGGTTCCTCACGGAACGCCCGCTGGCGACGCAACAGGGCCTCACGAACACGCGGAAAAGCAGCCACACGCGATGCGGTGTTGCTTACTTCCTGAGTGCGGATTTCGCCGGTGACATCTTCCCCTTCAAGGATCACCTGCATCTCACCTTCAACGGAGAGAAAGCGCACATCGAGATGCGCTGCCATCGGTACCAGCGCTTCTTCGGACTCGATATCCACCTGGTGGTGGAGTGCCGCCAATGCCAGTACGCGGTAAATAGCGCCAGAATCCAGCAAGTGCCACTGCAACGACTCTGCCATCGCTTTGCACAAGGTCCCCTTCCCTGCACCGCTTGGCCCATCGATGGTAATAACCGAGGCGATTGCCGTCATTGTCTTCTCCTGTTGCTGGATGCGTATTTTCAGCCTGCACGGCTGTCTGGATTGCGCGGCATTATACGCTGCCCGCGCCAGGTTCGTTACCCCTTAGCGCAGACAGTGTTATAAATTTGGACAGAATCGGAGGAATTTGCGGCAACCGGACCAGTGGAAAACAGAGTTTCCCGGTACGGAGTGTACCGGGTTGTTACACATCAGGCCTGGTGACTGATTTTCGCCAGCTGCTGAAAATAATCGGGGAAGGTTTTCGCCGTACATCCCGGATCCAGGATAGTCACTGGCGTGTCCGACAGCGCCACCAGCGAGAAACACATCGCCATACGGTGATCGTTGTAGGTCCCGATGTCCGCGTGCTGCAACTGAGACGGCGGCGTGATACGAATAAAATCATGACCTTCTTCAACTTCAGCGCCGACTTTACGCAATTCAGTCGCCATCGCTGCCAGACGATCCGTCTCTTTCACTCGCCAGTTATAGATGTTGCGCATCAGGGTGGTGCCCTGCGCAAACAATGCCGTGGTGGCGATAGTCATGGCGGCATCAGGGATATGGTTCATATCCATATCAATGGCATTTAATACGCCACGCGTGCAGGCGATGTAATCATCACCCCACTCAACCACCGCACCCATTTTCTCCAGCACATCAGCAAAACGAATATCGCCCTGCACGCTATTACGGCCAATACCGGTGACGCGAACAGTGCCACCTTTAATCGCTGCCGCCGCCAGGAAATAAGACGCGGATGATGCATCGCCTTCCACCAGGTAATCACCCGGTGACTGATACTGCTGCTGACCTTTGACGACGAAACGCTGGTAATTCTGGTTATCGACCTCAACACCAAAACAACGCATCAGATGTAAGGTGATGTCGATATACGGCTTCGATACCAGATCGCCTTTGATGGTAATCGTGGTGTCTTGCTGTGCCAGCGGTGCGGTCATCAATAACGCCGTCAGGAACTGGCTGGAAACACTGCCATCGACACTGACTTCACCGCCATTGAAACCACCATTAAGACGTAAAGGTGGATAATCGGTCTGCTCCAGATAATCAATTTTTGCACCGCCCTGACGCAGCGCATCAACCAGGTGTCCAATCGGACGTTCCTTCATGCGCGGTTCACCGGTCAGCACAATAGATTGCTGGCCCAGGCACAATGCAGCCGCCAGTGGACGCATGGCCGTGCCCGCATTGCCCAGAAACAGTTCCAGCGGTTGATCTGCATGCAAAGGACCAGCATTGCCGGTAACGGTGCAGACCGTGCGATCCGCAGACAGCGTGTAGCTCACACCCAGCGCTTTCAGCGCGTTGAGCATATGCTTCACATCGTCGCTATCCAGCAGGTTGGTAAGGCGCGTGGTGCCTTTAGCCAGCGCAGCCAGCAGCAGTGCGCGGTTAGAAACGCTTTTTGAACCCGGTAAGTTTACCGTGCCATCAACGCGGGCAATCGGTTGTAAAGTCAGGGAGTCCTGCATGTGAAACCAAATCTCCAGAAAAGACGAAACCCCGTTCGAAAAAAACGGGGTCTGAAACCAGTCAGACTGGTACTAATAAACTATCAGCCGTGGCGACGTTCAAAATCGACCATAAAGTCGGTCAGAACTTTAACACCTTCCAGCGGCATCGCATTGTAGATGGAGGCACGCATACCGCCAACCACGCGGTGGCCTTTCAGCGCGTGCAGGCCAGCTTTCAGTGACTCTTCAAGAAACACTTTGTCCAGCGCCGCATCCGCCAGCTGGAAAGGGACGTTCATACGTGAACGGTTTTCAGCGGCAACCTCGTTACGGTAGAAGTTGCTGTTATCGATCACGCCGTACAGCAGGTCCGCTTTGGCCTGGTTCAGCTTGTCCATTTCCGCAACGCCGCCCTTCTCTTTCAGCCATTTGAACACCAGGCCGGAGAGATACCACGCGAAGGTCGGTGGGGTGTTAAACATGGAATCGTTTTCTGCCAGCACCTTGTAATCCAGGATGGAAGGGACATAGCTGTGGGCTTTACCCAGTAAATCCTCACGCACGATAACCAGAGTCAGGCCTGCCGGGCCGATATTTTTCTGCGCGCCCGCATAAATCACGCCATAACGGCTGACATCAATCGGACGCGACAGGATGGTTGACGAGTAGTCAGCCACAACAACTTTGTCACCAAAGTCCGGCTGCTCATCAATCGCGATACCGTCAATGGTCTCGTTCGGGCAGAAGTGGACATATGCCGCATCATCGCTTAACTGCCATTCACGCATCGGCAGAATCGCACGTTTACCGTCTCGGGTCGTTTTAACATCGATGGTATTCGGCGAGCAGAATTTCTCAGCCTCTTTAATCGCGCTGTGCGCCCAGTAACCACCATCGATGTAATCTGCGCTTTTCGCTGCACCAAGCAGGTTGCCGGGGATGGCCGCAAACTGCGCACGCGCACCGCCATGACAGAATAAAACTTTGTAGTTGGCGGGGATTTTCAGCAGATCGCGAAAGTCCTTCTCAGCCTCTTCCGCTACCTGAATAAACTCTTTACTACGGTGACTGATTTCCATCACCGAGGTGCCTAACCCGTGCCAGTTTGTCAGTTCTTGTTCTGCACGACGGAGCACTTCAACCGGCAGCATCGCTGGACCGGAGCTAAAATTGTAAACCTGCGTCATTTCCCCTCACCACTGTCATATCGAACGGTTATGAATACCTTATCGGTTTTATCATTGCCTCCGGATGGCTGCAATCACTAATCCATCCGGGATCACATTTCCAGAGCCAGCCCGGCCACAGCTTATGTCATAAATGCAATCGGCAATGGAATATTGTGAGGTTTCCCGGCGAAGTAAAAATCGGATGATAACCCGCGCACCGGTAGTCTGTACTATGACGGGTATAGCGCTGGCCGCACAAAACCCGTACTATTGCGCGCTTTACGCCCACCTCATTGACTTAGAGAGCGCCATCATGACGCAAACTTTTATTCCAGGTAAAGACGCCGCACTGGAAGACTCCATTTCACGCTTCCAGCACAAATTGCAGGATTTAGGATTCAACATTGAAGAAGCTTCGTGGCTGAACCCGGTTCCGCATGTATGGTCAGTACATATTCGCGATCGTGACTGCCCACTGTGCTTTACCAACGGTAAAGGTGCCAGTAAAAAGGCAGCGCTGGCTTCCGCGCTGGGCGAATACTTCGAGCGCCTCTCAACCAACTACTTTTTTGCTGACTTCTGGCTGGGTGAATCCATCGCGAATGGCGATTTTGTTCACTACCCCAATGAGAAGTGGTTCGCGCTGACAGATGACGATAGCCTGCCAGAAGGCATTCTCGACGCCCGTCTGCGCAAATTCTATGATCCTGACGATAGCCTGGGCGCCAGCGAACTGATCGATCTGCAATCCGGTAATGCGGAACGGGGGATTTGTGGCCTGCCATTTACCCGTCAGTCAGATCAGCAAACGGTCTATATCCCGATGAATATCATCGGCAACCTGTATGTTTCGAACGGCATGTCAGCGGGAAATACCGCTAACGAAGCCCGCGTGCAGGGTTTGTCCGAAGTTTTCGAACGCCATATCAAAAACCGCATCATTGCTGAATCCATCAGCCTGCCGGAAATTCCCGAGGCGGTGATGCAGCGCTATCCTGGCGTGGTCGAGGCTATCGCGCGCCTCGAAGCGGAAGGCTTCCCGATCTTTGCCTATGATGCGTCACTCGGCGGCAACTATCCGGTTATTTGTGTCGTGCTTTTCAATCCGGAAAATGGCACCTGTTTCGCTTCTTTTGGTGCACATCCTGATTTTGGTGTCGCGCTGGAGCGTACCGTTACCGAACTGTTGCAGGGCCGCAGCCTGAAGGATCTCGACGTCTTTACTCCGCCGACCTTTGATGACGAAGAAGTGGCGGAACATGCCAACCTGGAAACTCACTTTATCGATTCAAGTGGCCTGATCTCCTGGGATATGTTCAAAGACGATGCGGATTACCCGTTTGTTGACTGGAGCTTTGCAGGCAGCACGCAGGAAGAGTTTGACACTCTGATGGCGATTTTCCGCGCTGAAGATAAAGAAGTGTACATCGCGGACTACGAACATCTTAGCATCTATGCCTGCCGCATCATTGTACCAGGTATGTCAGATATCTATCCGGCGGAAGACCTGCTGCTGGCCAACAACAGCATGGGCGCTCCGCTGCGTGAAACGCTGCTGGCACTGCCGGAAAGCCAATGGGAACCTGAAGCCTATCTGGAGCTGATTTCCCAGCTGGATGAAGAAGGCCACGATGACTTTACCCGTGTGCGTGAGCTGCTGGGCCTGGCGACCGGCAAAGATAACGGCTGGTTTACGCTGCGTATTGGTGAACTGAAAGCCATGCTGGCACTGGCCGGTGGTGACCTGGATCAGGCGCTGATCTGGACGGAATGGACGATGGAATTCAACCAATCCATCTTCAGCGCGGAGCGTGCTAACTACTACCGTTGCCTGCAAACCCTGCTGCTGCTGGCGATGGAAGATGAACGCGATCCTGTGCAATATCATCGTGCCTTCATTCGTATGTATGGCGAAGCAGCGGTGGATGCCGCTTCTGCTGCCATCAGCGGTGAAGCGCCTTTCTATGGCCTGCAGGCGGTAGATCTGGATTTGAAAGCCTTCCCGGCGCATCAATCGCTGCTTGCTGCTTATGAAAAATTGCAGGCTGCCAAACGTCGTTACTGGTCAGCAAAATAAATATCATTATTTTGCAATAAACACCGGCTAGCGGAGAAAAAGACACTGAGTGAAATCAGTGTCTTTTTTTTGACCGCCTGCCTCTGTTAATTTCAGGCCATGACTGAGTCACAACCCCGCATCCCTTCAGCGGCTCAGCGATAACAATTTCGTATCATTCCAGACGCACCATTCAACAATAGTTGTATATTTTAAAAAATATTTAATTAAATAAATTCAACAAGTTATCTTAATTTTCCTCGTTAAAAATCACTTCAAACTGCCTGGTCTCCAGGCAAATATGATCCACATCAATTCCTGACCTATACTCCTTTGTTAGTATTAATCCCAGATAATTCCTGGAGAGCGTTAGTGTGAAAACTGACAACCCGTTTAATTCATTATTACCGGCTGCAATGGCAAAGGTTGCTGAAGATGCCGGGGTCTACAAAGCAACAAAACACCCCCTAACCACCTTCTTCCTTGCCATTACTGCTGGTGTATTCATTTCTATCGCTTTTGTGTTCTATATCACCGCCACCACCGGCAGTAGTGCTATGCCTTATGGCATGGCAAAACTGATTGGTGGTATCTGCTTCTCTCTGGGATTGATGTTGGTGGTGGTGTGTGGGGCTGACCTCTTCACCTCAACCGTGTTGATTGTGGTAGCAAAAGCCAGCGGTCGCATCACCTGGGGTCAACTGGCACGCAACTGGCTGAATGTGTATGTCGGCAACTTATTCGGTGCGATATTTTTTGTCGTGCTTATCTGGCTCTCCGGCGAGCATATGGTCGCTAACGGTGCCTGGGGTTTAAACGTTCTGCAAACTGCCGATCATAAAATGCACCATACCTTTATTGAAGCAGTCAGCCTCGGCACCCTTGCCAACCTGATGGTGTGCCTGGCCGTGTGGATGAGTTATTCCGGCCGCAGCCTGCTGGACAAAATGGTCGCGATGATTTTGCCGGTCGCCATGTTTGTTGCCAGTGGCTTTGAGCACAGTATCGCTAACATGTTTTTAATTCCGATGGCTATCGTCATTCGTGATTTCGCCAGCCCTGAGTTCTGGCAGATGGCGGGAGCCAGTGCATCACAATTTCCGGCGCTCAGTGTCGGTAACTTTATTGTCGACAACCTCATTCCTGTAACCATAGGCAACATCATTGGTGGAGGGTTGTTAGTCGGTTTGACCTACTGGGTTATCTATCTGCGTGGTGATGACCCGGTGCATTAAGCAAGAAATTAGTACGGGCGCGCGTTACCGCGTGCCAAACGTGAAAGTTTCCCTAAATAAAGGCAGGTATATCATGACCGAACTGAATGAAAAATTGGCGGCAGCCTGGGAAGGATTTAGCGCGGGCGAATGGCAGAACAGTGTCAACGTACGCGATTTCATCCAGAAAAATTACACCCCTTATGAAGGCGACGAGTCATTCCTCGCAGGTGCTACTCCGGCAACCACTAAACTGTGGGATAGCGTGCTGGAAGGCATCAAAATCGAAAACCGCACTCACGCACCTGTCGACTTTGATACCGACCTCGCTTCAACCATCACTGCGCACGATGCCGGTTACATCAACAAGTCACTGGAAAAAATCGTTGGTCTGCAAACTGAAGCGCCGCTGAAACGTGCCATTATCCCGTTTGGCGGCATCAAAATGGTGGAAGGCTCCTGTAAGGTTTATGGCCGCGAGCTGGATCCGTCACTGAAAAAAATCTTCACTGACTACCGCAAAACCCATAACCAGGGCGTGTTTGATGTCTATACCCCCGACATCCTGCGCTGCCGTAAATCGGGTGTGCTGACCGGTCTGCCTGATGCCTATGGCCGTGGTCGTATCATTGGTGACTATCGTCGTGTCGCACTTTACGGCATCGACTATCTGATGAAAGACAAAGTTGCACAGTTCAACTCTCTGCAAAGCGATATGGAAAACGGCGTCAATCTGGAAGCCACTATCCGTCTGCGTGAAGAGATTTCTGAGCAGCACCGTGCGCTGGGCCAGATTAAAGAGATGGCAGCGAAATACGGTTGCGACATCTCTGTGCCTGCCACTAACGCGCAGGAAGCCGTACAGTGGACCTACTTTGGCTACCTGGCTGCGGTGAAATCACAGAACGGTGCGGCCATGTCGTTTGGTCGTGTGTCAACCTTCCTTGATGTGTACATTGAACGTGATATCAAAGCAGGCAAACTGACCGAAGAAGCGGCTCAGGAACTGATTGACCATCTGGTGATGAAACTGCGTATGGTGCGTTTCCTGCGTACCCCGGAATACGATGAGCTGTTCTCTGGCGACCCGATCTGGGCGACTGAGTCTCTGGCAGGTATGGGCGTTGATGGCCGTACCCTGGTGACAAAAAACAGCTTCCGTTTCCTGAATACCCTGTACACCATGGGCCCGTCACCGGAACCTAACATGACCATTCTGTGGTCAGAAAAACTGCCGATTAACTTTAAAAAATACGCGGCCAAAGTTTCCATCGATACCTCATCACTGCAGTATGAAAACGATGACCTGATGCGTCCTGACTTCAACAACGATGACTATGCCATCGCCTGTTGTGTTAGCCCGATGGTGGTTGGTAAACAAATGCAGTTCTTCGGTGCCCGTGCTAACCTGGCGAAAACCATGTTGTACGCCATCAACGGCGGCGTTGATGAAAAACTGAAAATGCAGGTTGGCCCGAAAGAAGCACCGATCACTGATGACGTTCTGGAGTTCGACACTGTCATGGCACGTATGGACCACTTCATGGACTGGCTGGCAAAACAGTATGTCACCGCCCTGAATATCATCCATTACATGCACGACAAATACAGCTACGAAGCCTCACTGATGGCACTGCATGACCGTGATGTTTACCGTACTATGGCCTGTGGTATCGCCGGTCTGTCTGTGGCAGCTGACTCCCTGTCTGCCATCAAATACGCCAAAGTGAAACCGGTACGTGATGCGGACGGCCTGGCTGTTGATTTCGAAATTGAGGGTGAATATCCGCAATTCGGTAACAACGATGCCCGCGTCGATGACCTGGCCTGTGACCTGGTTGAACGTTTCATGAAAAAAATTCAGAAACTGGCAACCTACCGCAATGCTGTGCCGACTCAGTCTGTGCTGACCATTACCTCTAACGTGGTTTATGGTAAGAAAACCGGCAACACCCCGGATGGTCGTCGTGCCGGTGCACCGTTTGGCCCAGGTGCTAACCCGATGCACGGACGTGACCAGAAAGGTGCCGTGGCTTCACTGACTTCCGTCGCAAAACTGCCGTTCGCCTACGCCAAAGATGGTATCTCCTATACCTTCTCTATCGTGCCGAATGCGCTGGGTAAAGACGATAACGTGCGTAAAGCTAACCTTGCTGGCCTGATGGATGGTTACTTCCATCATGAAGCCAGTAACATTGAAGGCGGTCAGCACCTGAACGTGAACGTGATGAACCGTGAAATGTTGCTGGATGCGATGGATCACCCGGAAAAATATCCGCAGCTGACCATCCGCGTTTCCGGTTACGCAGTACGTTTTAACTCGCTGACTAAAGAGCAGCAACAGGATGTGATTACCCGTACTTTCACCAAGTCTCTGTAATTCATCCCGGTAATAAAAGGCTCCTGCGGGAGCCTTTTCTCCAGGTCGTTTTGCCAGCAGGCTTATCCAGGCGTTCTGGCAAAACCGACTTAAACCTCAGAGCACAACACAGATTGTGCCGCCTGATTTCAGGCTAACCGGAGAACTCATCGCAATGTCAGTCATCGGTCGTATTCACTCCTTCGAATCCTGCGGCACCGTTGATGGCCCAGGAATCCGCTTCATTACCTTTTTTCAGGGCTGCCTGATGCGCTGCCTCTACTGCCACAACCGCGATACCTGGGATACCCATGGCGGCAAAGAGGTCACCGTTGAGGATCTGATGAAAGATGTGGTGGCTTACCGCCACTTTATGAATGCCTCAGGCGGTGGCGTCACAGCATCCGGTGGTGAGGCCATCCTGCAGGCTGAGTTTGTGCGTGACTGGTTCCGCGCCTGCCATGCCGAGGGAATTAATACCTGCCTTGATACCAATGGGTTTGTGCGCCGCTATGATCCGGTCATCGACGAGTTGCTCGAAGTGACCGATCTGGTGATGCTCGACCTCAAGCAAATCAATGACGATATTCATCAGATTCTGGTCGGCGTATCCAACCATCGCACGCTGGATTTTGCCCGCTATTTGCAGAAGAAAGGTATCCGCACCTGGATTCGATTTGTGGTGGTTCCCGGCTATTCCGATGATGATGACTCGGTCCATCGGCTGGGAGAATTTACTCAGGACATGGACAACATTGAGAAAATCGAACTGTTGCCTTACCACGAATTAGGTAAGCACAAATGGATTGCTATGGGTGAAGAGTACAAGCTGGAAGGGGTAAAACCGCCCACCAAAGAAACCATGGAGCGGGTGAAAAATATTCTTGCTGGTTACGGACATCAGGTGATGTATTAAGTCGTAATGGCGCGATCCATCGCGCCGTTACAGTAAAGCGTTCTGCGTCAGGCGTGAGCCACCGGTGTGGCATGATGATCGGCCTTGCGCAGCAGCATCACCAGATAAACCAGCGCCACCACAGCAATCATCACAAACAGCAGACGGTCAGAGTAGCTTTGCATCAGCATCGCCGTCATACCTGGCCCCACCAGGCTGCCAATGGTGTAGCTGAACAACAGCGCCTGGTTCATCGCCACCAGTTCATGATGCGGGACAGTCTCACACGCCCATGACATTGCCACCGGATACAGCGTAAACCCAGCCAGACCCAGTACAAACAACGCCGGAGCCATGGCGGCATCGCTGAGCATGGCAATCGCGCCCAGAATCACCACAAACACCTGAACACGCAGCACCAGCAAGCGACCAAAACGATCGGCCAGGCGGCCAACCGGCCACTGACCCACAATGCCAGAGCTCACCAGCAGAGCCATCCAGTAGCCTACGGTCGCATCGCTCATGCCCTGATGGGCAAGATACAGCGGCATCAAGCCATACAGGGAACCCAGCACGATACCGGAAATAATGCAGCCGTTAATACCAAGGCGGGAACTCCGGCGACGCAGCATTGGCCAGATGCGACCCGGTGAAGCGTCTTCACTGGCTGCTCCGGCATTCACGCGTACAAACACCACCGGCAGCACGGCACACAACACCAGCGCGGTAACCCACGGAATAACATGCAACAGTTCGGTTGATACCCGGCTGACCAGCAATTGTCCGGCCACGGTGCCGAGATAATAAATAATCATATATGCAGCCAGCAGCTGGCCACGATTGCGCACCGTGCCGCTGCACAGCAAGGCGCTTTCCACCACTACCCACATCAGCGCACAACCAACACCGGCGACAAAACGCAGCAGAGTCCAGCTGTAGAAACCATCCAGCAGTACCATCCCCACCGTCGCAACGGCAAACAGCACGGTAGCCAGATAGTAACAACGGTTAAAACCGTAATGCGTGATCAACCAACCAGCCAGCAAAGTACCGGCCAGGTTGCCGGTATAATACGATGAGCTGACCATCCCCACCTGCCAGGTCGGCAGTTGATCATGCGTCAGCCATAACGGCACCAGCGTATTAAGCACAGCAATAGACACCGTCAGGAGCAGCAAACCGCAAAGCAGCAGCAGGACGGGGCGCGACCAGGTTGACATAGGGATAAAAACCAAAGAATTGGAGAGAATTGCGCGCAGTTTGCCATTCGCTATTTTAAAGTCAATGTGCAAAAAAACGCCGCAGCACATTTTGCTGCTGAACAATTTAATTTTTTTATCTTCAGTTAGTTAGAGTACGAAAGAACATTCTCAACCGTTTGGCTATCTCTATGAATTTGCATATTTTTAGGCAACAGAGGCGGGATACTATCGATAACGTTTATTTCTGATTAATCCGTGGCAAAGATTAAATCGCTTTGTACTTCAGAAATAAAAAAACCCGGCATAACCGGGTTTTTAAAAACAGCAGAAGATTAACCAATAAATTCAACGCCGCCCATATACGGACGCAGAACTTCAGGCACTTCAATGCGACCATCCGCCTGTTGGTAGTTTTCCAGCACCGCAACCAGCGTGCGGCCAACTGCCAGGCCAGAACCGTTCAGGGTATGGACCAGACGCGGTTTCTTCTCTGTCTTGCTGCGGCAGCGTGCCTGCATACGACGTGCCTGGAAATCCCACATATTGGAGCAGGAGGAGATCTCACGGTAAGTATTCTGTGCCGGTAACCACACTTCGAGGTCATAGGTTTTGGTGGAACCAAAGCCCATATCGCCGGTGCACAGCAGCACTTTACGGTACGGCAGATTCAGCAGTTGCAGCACTTTCTCTGCATGGCTGACCAGTTCTTCCAGCGCCTGCATAGAGGTTTCCGGTGCCACAATCTGCACCATCTCCACTTTGTCGAACTGGTGCATACGAATCAAACCACGCGTATCGCGGCCATAAGAACCCGCTTCGGAGCGGAAACACGGCGTATGCGCGGTCAGTTTCAACGGCAGGCTTTCTTCTTCGACGATTTCATCGCGTACCAGGTTCGTCAGCGGCACTTCCGCCGTCGGAATCAGCGCGTAGTTGCTGCTGCCCGCTTCTTCATCCAGTGGTTTGGTGTGAAACAGGTCTTCACCAAACTTCGGCAGCTGGCCGGTACCATATAAGGTGTCATGGTTTACCAGGTAAGGGACATAC
Organism: Pantoea cypripedii; assembly: GCF_011395035.1. Classification (NCBI taxonomy): domain Bacteria; kingdom Pseudomonadati; phylum Pseudomonadota; class Gammaproteobacteria; order Enterobacterales; family Erwiniaceae; genus Pantoea; species Pantoea cypripedii. The sequence continues at coordinate 1,404,591 of NZ_CP024768.1, read as the reverse complement.
GTCTCCAGGTAACCGTGCTGCTCGGTGTGCAGATCGATCATAAACTGGCTCAGCGCACGATGCAAACGGGCAATTTGTCCCTGCATCACCACAAAACGTGAACCGGTCAGTTTAACCGCCGACGCGAAATCTAATCCTTTCGCCTGCTCACCCAGTTCCACGTGATCTTTCACCTGGAAATCAAACTGGCGTGGTTCACCCCAGCGCGCAACTTCCAGATTTTCGGTGTCATCTTTACCCAGTGGGACTTCGTCAGCTGGCAGGTTGGGTAATGCCAGCGCAAAATCACGAATTTCGTTCTGCAGGGCATCCAGTTCTGCTTTAGCGGCATCCAGGCGTTCGCCCAGCGCGTTCACTTCCAGACGCAGCGGCTCGATGTCTTCCCCACGTGCTTTGGCCTGACCGATGGATTTGGATCGGGAGTTACGCTCAGCCTGCAGATTTTCAGTTTCGACCTGCAAGACTTTACGACGCTCTTCCTGGGAGCGCAGCGTTTCCAAATCCAGTTTAAATCCCCGGCGTGCCAGTTTTTCTGCGACTGCGTCTGGCTCGTTACGCAGCAGATTGGGATCGAGCATGCTTATCCTGTGTAATTAAGGTTGATTGAACGAATGAAGGGATGCATCCCTCTGGAATGCATTGAATTCCTTGCTCACCTTACCGTAACGTCTTTAGGAGCGGTAGCGTTTTATCGGGCTATTTTGATCCTGTTCAGCCAGCCAGGCGAGTTTTTCGCCAATTTTCCCTTCAAGCCCGCGGTTGGTGGGATGATAGTAGCGTGTTTGTGCCATTTCCGGTGGGAAGTAAACTTCGCCTGCGGCGAACGCATTGGGTTCGTCATGGGCGTAACGATACTCTTTACCCAGCCCCATCTCTTTCATCAGCTTCGTGGGTGCGTTGCGCAGATGCTCAGGAACATCGTAATCAGGGAACTCACGCGCATCATGCATTGCCGCTTTGAAGGCGGTATAGACAGCATTACTTTTGGGCGCACTCGCCAGATAAACAATGGCCTGGGCGATGGCCCGCTCGCCTTCGGCTGGCCCTACGCGGGTAAAACAATCCCAGGCAGCAATCGCCACCTGCATCCCACGAGGATCGGCATTACCGACATCCTCTGAGGCGATCGCCAGCAGACGGCGCGCCACATACAGGGGATCGCCACCGGCGGTGATTATCCGCGCATACCAATATAATGCCGCATCCGGCGCGGAACCGCGTACCGACTTATGCAAGGCAGAAATCAGATCATAAAAACGGTCGCCTTTATTATCAAAGCGCGCAGCCCGTTCACCCGAAACCTCATTAAGTAGCTGTGGCGTCAGTTCGCGTTGGCCCTGAGCATTGATCTCCGCCATATCGGACATCATTTCCAGCGTGTTCAGCGCCCGACGTGCATCACCATTCACCAGCTCGGCAATCATGCGTCGGGTGTTGTCCGGCAGCAAAATGTCGCTGTTGCCATAGCCACGCTCCTTGTCCTGCATTGCCTGCTGCAGAACCTGTTCAATATCCGCCGTGGTTAACGATTTCAGCAGATAGACACGCGCACGCGACAGCAGCGCCGAGTTCAGTTCAAACGAGGGGTTTTCTGTGGTGGCACCAATAAAGGTGATGGTGCCATCTTCGATATGCGGTAAAAACGCATCCTGCTGGCTTTTGTTGAAACGATGCACCTCATCCACGAACAGGATAGTGCGACGACCGACCTGACGATTTTGTCGGGCGCGCTCAATCGCTTCACGAATCTCTTTCACTCCAGAGGTCACCGCAGAGATACGTTCAACATCGGCTTTGCCGTAGTGGCCGATAATCTCTGCCAGTGTGGTTTTCCCTGTACCTGGCGGCCCCCACAGAATCATCGAATGCAGATGGCCCGCTTCGATCGCACGCGGCAGCGGTTTACCGGGTGCCAGTAAATGTTGCTGACCGATGTATTGCTGCAACGTCACCGGCCGCATACGCGCGGCCAGTGGCTGAAATTCATTGCTGGAGGAGAAATCCAGGGAAAGGTTACTCACCGTGACCTCACTGACGTTGATCGTCTACCGTTACCCCTTTCGGCGGCGTAAAGGTGAATTTGTCCGGGCTGATGGCACCATTGGTCTGGCTTTTCAGCTGATAGCTGCTGCGCTGACCATCCTGCTCAATGGCGCTGAACTGATTAATGGTGCCTGACGGCGTCACCGTAATGGTGAATTGCTTGAGATTACCGTCACTGCTTTTTGGCGTCAGCGAAAAATTATCGCCCTGCTGCTGAATGTTGTATTGCTTCCAGTCACTCGGCTGGTTGCGGGCAATCAGCATAAACGGCGTGTTGCTGGTGGCATTTTTCAGCCAGCTGGCGCTGACCTGCTCCACAAACGGATTGTAGAACCACAGCGTTTTACCATCAGAAATGATCACGCTCTCATCCGGGGCCGTCATGTGCCAGTTAAACAGGCTGGGACGCTTAACCCACAGCTCACCTTCCCCATCCTGCACATTCGCACCGCTACCATCGGTGACTTTCTGGCTAAAACTGGCATGGAAGCTGCTCACTTTATTCAGACGCTGCTGTAAATCACTGGACGCATCCGCCAGTACGGAAGCAGAAAGAGAAGAGGCCAGCAGACCACAGGCAATAACGTGTAATTTCATCTGATTCGATTCCTTATTCATGGTTTCCCGACACTTACTGCATAAAACGTAGTTGCCGCACTGTCTGTTCGACAGGAGAAAAAGCCGAAAACTCCCGTTGATATGGGGATCGACTGCCAGATAAACAATGGGCCAGTAAATACTGGCCCGGGATTAACGCTGGTACTACATCGGGTTACATCTCATGCGGCGGCGGAGACAGCACCTCACGGTTACCGTTATGTCCAGGTTCGGACACAATGCCCTGCGCTTCCATCTGCTCGATAATGCGCGCAGCACGGTTATAACCGATACGGAACTGACGCTGCACACCCGAGATCGAGGCACGACGTTTCTCTACCACAAAAGCCACCGCCTGATCGAACAGCGGATCCAGCTCCTCGTCGCCATCCAGCCCGGCAGCACCACCTTCACTCTCTTCGCCCGCGGTAATGCTATCGATATACTGCGGTCGTCCACGCGCTTTCCAGTCCTGCACCACGGCATGCACTTCCTGATCGCGCACAAACGCGCCGTGTACACGCATCGGCAGCGATGAGTTAGGCGGCATATAAAGCATGTCACCCATACCCAACAGCGATTCCGCGCCACCCTGGTCGAGGATGGTACGCGAGTCAATTTTACTCGATACGGTAAAGGCGATACGTGTCGGGATGTTAGCTTTGATTAAACCGGTAATCACATCCACCGAAGGACGCTGAGTCGCCAGCACCAGGTGGATACCTGCCGCACGCGCTTTCTGCGCCAGACGGGCAATCAGTTCTTCCACTTTCTTGCCAACCGCCATCATCAGGTCAGCAAATTCATCGACCATCACCACGATATAAGGCAGTTTTTCCAGTACCGGTGGCGTGATATCCATGCTGTCGCCCGGTTTCCAGAACGGGTCGGGAATCGGACGTCCCATCGCTTCGGCCTGCTCAACTTTTTCGTTGTAACCGGCAAGGTTACGCACGCCAAGCGCCGACATTAGCTTATAACGACGTTCCATCTCACCCACACTCCAGCGCAGCGCATTGGCAGCATCTTTCATGTCGGTGACCACTTCGGTCAGCAGATGCGGAATGCCTTCATACACCGAAAGCTCCAGCATTTTCGGGTCGATCATGATAAAGCGCACTTCTTCCGGCGTGGCTTTATACAGCATGCTGATGATCATGGCGTTAACGCCGACGGATTTACCTGAACCCGTGGTACCCGCTACCAGCAAATGAGGCATTTTAGCGAGGTCGGCCACCACCGGTTGACCGGCAATGTCTTTGCCCAGCACCACGGCCAGCGGTGACGGATTGTCGCGGAATTTGGCGCAATCCAGCACCTCACGCAGATAAACCGTCTGGCGATGTTTATTCGGCAGTTCCAGACCGACATAAGGCTTGCCAGGAATCACTTCCACCACACGTACAGCCACGGCGGAAAGCGAACGGGCCAGGTCGCGCGACAGGTTGGAGATACGCGCCGCTTTTACGCCCGGAGCCAGATCCAGTTCAAAACGAGTGATGACCGGACCTGGAGAGATCCCTACCACTTCCGCTTTGACGCGATAATCCGCCAGGCGGGCTTCCACCAGACGCGCCGTCTGCTCCAGCGCAAACATATCTACTGGCTCCTCTTCCGCGGGTGGCGGCGTCAGCAGATCGAGGGTCGGTAACGGCGTAGAAGGACGCTCCAGCGGCTGCTCATGGCGCACCAGGAACGGATGGAACAGGCTATCCTGCACCGGTTTCGCCGGTTTCTCTGCCACAGCGGGTTCAGGCTCGGCGGACGACCACGGGCTGCTTTCCTCATCAAAGGACGTTTCCACCTGAGGCTGCGGCGCAACCGGCTGCTGCCATTGAGCGGGAGCCGGAACGTCAGGTTCCGGCGTCGGTGCAATAGTGAACAGCGGTTCACCTGGGCCGTCATCCACCAGATCTTTCATTGGTGAGAAGTCAAACGCTGATGAAGTATCGAGGTTAAATACCGGGCCATCATCAGGCTCGGCGGATTTTTCTTCCCCGTAACGCTGTTGCTGCTGCTCAGCAAACTGACGTGCCAGCTGTGCCTGTTGCAACGCTTCTTCGTCTTCAGCTTCGGCTTCCGTGTGCCAGCTTTCGCCATAGCGTTGTTCTTGCTGAGACTGGAAAGCATCACGCAGCTGCGCTTGCTGTAAAGCCTCTGCATCATCAGCAGCGAGCTGATCCAGCGCAGACGACGGCGCAGGTTGCTCTGGCTCTCTGGCTTTTTCTTCCGCCATCCGCTGCGACGGCAGTTTGATGCCATAGGATGCCAGTTCACGTCGTGTCGGCAGTTTCACCGGATTCGGACGCGGCAGTTCCGGGCCAATGCCTTGTTTAACCTGTGGATTGTAATCACGCTCCGGCACCACATCGAACGCTGGCATGTAAGGCGCGCTGGATGATGCGACTTTTGCCGCTCCGGCGGCCAGGGCAACGCTGGCGGTGGTATTCAGCGCTGAAGGGGCCTGAGCAGCATCCTGCCAGTTGCCCATCTTCGGCCCATCATCGTCATCCACCGGGGAGAATGCGGGTGCCTCAGCGGGGACTTCAAATCGATACAGCGGCGGCTGAGGTGCTTCGACCGGCGCTGCCGCTGTGGGCTGAGTCAATACGGCTGGCTGGAGCGCAGGCTGGGACACCGCCGTTGCTGCTGGCTGGAGCGGAGCCGCTGGCGTAACCTGGGGTTCCTGATGGGCAGCTTCACTGCTCACCGCAATGGCAGCAGCTGTCGCGGCACTGGCTTTCGCCAGCAGCGGATCATCCTGCACATCGGCCAGTGGCGCTTCATTCACCTTACGGGGCTTAGCCAACAGGACATCATCGTCTTCAGACGCAGCCGCACGCAGCGGCGGAACAGCATCTTCTGCCTGCTGATGCTCGTCTTCGTCCTCGTACTCATCTTCTTCCTGCCAGGGTTCATCATGACGGGAGCGATTACTGGCAAAGGTCAGCACCCCCATCACCACGCCACCAATTCTTTCGGCAATCGTCAGCCAGGACCAACCGGTATAAAGCGTAATGCCAGCGGCCCAGACACACAGCAGCGTTAAAGTGCCGCCTGCCGAGCTGAACCAGGGTGACATCGCGTTACTGATCAAGCTGCCGATGACACCGCCGGAAGTGAAATACCAGATATCGTCAGCATTCAGCGCCGCCAGGCCGCAGGTGGTAACCACCAGTGCCAGCACGCCAATCAGACGCAGCCCGACCGCAAAGTAGTCGATGTAGTCATGGCGATCGCGCTGGCGGAAGGTAATCCAGCATAAGCCAATGATCACCGGAGGAATGGCATAGGCCATCACACCGAAGATAAACAGCAGGGTGTCGGCAAGCCATGCACCTACGCTGCCACCCAGGTTATGGATAGGCTCGTGCCAGGCCGTCTGCGACCAGCTGGGATCGGAAGGGTTAAAGCTGACCAGGGAAACCATCAAATAGATGGCAAACAGGGCCACAAGGATGAGCAACGCTTCAAGCAGCCGACGTCCGCTGCTCAGCGGTTGTAATGAAACGTCTTTATCTTCTGTATATTCCTGGCTCAAGAGAACTCTCCAGGTGCCTGTAAATTAAGAAGGCAACAGCGCCGGGCTCGCCCGACGCTGGTCCTGTATGAATTCACAGGAGTGTACCGAAATCCTGCAAGTTTTGCACCTGCCCTGCGTTAACGAGTTTTGATCACCAGACGATTGCTCTGTTTGACCTCTTCCATTACCACATAGGTGCGGGTGTCATTCACGCCCGGCAGGCGCAGCAAGGTTTCACCCAGCAGTTTGCGATAAGCTGACATATCCGGCACACGGGTTTTCAGCAGATAGTCAAAGTCACCGGAAACGAGGTGACACTCTTGAGTTTCCTCAAGTTTTTGCACAGCGGCGTTAAATTGCTCAAACACATCGGGCGCGCCACGATTCAGAGTAATCTCAACAAACACCAGCAGTGAAGCATCAAGATAATGCGGGTTGAGCTGTGCGGTGTAACCAAGAATGAAACCCTGTCGTTCCAGGCGACGAACACGCTCAAGACACGGCGTCGGCGATAAACCAACACGTTTCGAAAGCTCAACATTGGAAATACGACCATCCTTTTGCAATTCGTTCAGGATGTTGCGGTCGATTCGGTCCAGATCTTTTCCGGGGCGCTTCTTATTGTCTACCATTATTATTGTCTCTCTTAATTCCTTCCCTTAACCTGCCACACCCTGAAAACGTTCATTGTTCAGGGCCTTACTCGAAGTGAAGACCATAAGCCTGTGCAGTGATGCGACCATCCGTATGACGCATGTTGTCTGTCCACATCATGCGTCATTACCAATGTCAGGCTGAGTTTATTTGGCGAAACAAACCAAAACAGGCATGAAATTCTGTTTCGAATCGCTAAATCTTCTCTGCTTCTGATAATGTTTTCGCAAATGCGCAGGCGATTGTCAAAGTAAAACATCCAAATTCAGTACAAGATGCCATACAGAGTGCTGGGTTCCTGTTTTCTAATGAGATTTTTTATACAGCTGCACCACAAATTACCGAGCATTGCCCCCTTTTGGCGCAATCGACGTGCAGAATCGCCACTCATCGTCTACGCCGCTTGCAGCGATTGTTAACAAAATTGCTCAAGACTTTTTTTGCGCCGGTAATTTCCCTACAATCATTCGCTATGTTGTCAGACAAGAAACTGAGGAACACATGAGTACGGCCAAACACAGTAAGCTGCTCATTCTGGGCTCCGGCCCTGCCGGTTACACCGCTGCAGTCTATGCCGCACGCGCCAACCTGAATCCGGTATTGATTACCGGTCTGGAAAAAGGTGGTCAGCTCACCACCACTACTGAGGTAGAAAACTGGCCGGGCGACCCGCACGATCTGACAGGCCCATCGCTGATGGAACGCATGCATGAGCATGCGGAGAAGTTCAACACCGAGATCATTTTCGACCATATCCACACCGTCGATTTGCAGAACCGTCCGTTCCGCCTGACCGGTGACAGCGGTGAATATACCGCTGATGCGCTGATCATCGCGACAGGGGCTTCTGCCCGTTACCTCGGCCTGCCTTCAGAAGAAGCGTTTAAAGGCAAAGGCGTTTCGGCCTGCGCCACCTGCGACGGCTTTTTCTACCGTAACCAAAAAGTCGCGGTGATTGGCGGGGGTAACACCGCCGTGGAAGAAGCGCTGTATCTGGCGAATATCGCTGCTGAAGTTCACCTGATCCACCGTCGTGACAACTTCCGTGCCGAGAAGATCCTTATCGATCGTCTGATGGAAAAAGTTCGCAACGGCAATATCGTGTTACATACCGATCGCACCCTGGATGAAGTGGTGGGCGATCAGATGGGTGTAACTGGCCTGAAGTTGCTGTCAACCAAAGGTGAGGAGCCAGAATCGCTGGAAGTCGCCGGTCTGTTTGTTGCCATCGGTCATAGCCCTAACACGGCGATCTTCGAAGGTCAGCTGGCGCTGGAGAATGGTTACATCAAAGTTCAGTCCGGTCTGCACGGCAACGCCACCCAGACCAGCATCCCGGGCGTCTTTGCCGCCGGTGATGTCATGGACCATATCTACCGCCAGGCGATCACCTCCGCCGGTACCGGTTGTATGGCAGCGCTGGATGCTGAACGTTACCTTGATGGTCTGGTTAAAAACGATAAGTAACTTGTTAATAACCTGATCATAATTGCCTGAGGCGACCTGTTTTGGTCGCCTTTTTTATTACCTGCGTGCTACAGTTCATGCGCCTGACCTTGCAGAGGTTTCCCCTCTCCACGGCCCCTCATCTGAATCATCGAACGGCTTCGCATGAACAAATCACGGCAACAGGAACTTATCCGCTGGCTTCGCCAGCAACGTCATCACGGTGCACGCAGCCTGCGTCTGGTTTCCCTGCTGGGTTTTGCCAGCGCGCTGGTAATCATTGCCCAGGCATGGCTGCTCGCCACGCTGTTACAGGCGCTGATCATCACCCATCAACCCCGTGCCGAACTACTGAACCCATTCGCCCTGCTGCTGCTGTGCTTTGTACTGCGCGCCGGATTGAACTATGGCCGTGAAATGGCCGGACAGCGCGCGGGGATGGCGATCCGCCGGGCGCTACGCCAGCAGGTACTGGACCGCCTTGACGCCCTGGGACCCGCCTGGATTCAGGGTAAACCCGCCGGGAGCTGGGCGACACTGCTGCTGGAGCAGATTGAGGAGATGCAGGAGTATTACGCCCGCTATCTGCCGCAGATGACGCTGGCGGTATTTATTCCCTGCGCCATTCTGGTGGCGATTTTCCCGATTAACTGGGCTGCCGGATTAATTCTGCTGGTCACCGCCCCGCTCATTCCGCTGTTTATGGCGATGGTCGGTATGGGGGCTGCCGATGCCAACCGACGTAATTTTCTCGCGCTGGCCAGGCTCAGCGGCGATTTTTACGATCGTCTGCGTGGTCGTGAAACGCTGCGGCTGTTTGATCGCGCCAGCGCCGAACAACAGGCTATCAGCCGCACCACCACTGATTTTCGTCAGCGCACCATGGAAGTGCTGCGCCTCGCTTTCCTCTCGTCAGCCGTGCTGGAGTTTTTCGCTTCACTGGCGATTGCCGTGGTGGCGGTCTATTTCGGCTTTTCCTATCTTGGCGAACTGAATTTTGGTCACTACCACAGCGGCGTGACGCTGTTTGCGGGTTTCCTGGCCTTAATTCTTGCTCCGGAATTCTTCCAGCCGCTGCGTGATTTAGGCACCTTTTACCATGCCAAAGCTCAGGCCGTAGGCGGGGCGGATGCACTGGACCGCTTTCTGCAAGACAGCCCGGACACACCCGTAGCAGCAGGTGCCGCTGTCAGGTTTTCCGCCCCTCTTGCGCTGGAAGCCAGCGCCGTGGTGGTCATGACCGCCCGCGGCGAAGCGTTGTCTCAGCCGTTAACCTTCAGCCTCGCGGCAGGAAAACGCGTGGCGCTGGTTGGGCAAAGTGGCGCGGGCAAAACCGCCCTGATGAATGTGCTGCTCGGCTTCCTGCCTTATCAGGGTTCGCTGAAAATCAACGGGATGGAGTTGCGCGAAGTTGATCGTGCCAGCTGGCAGCAACAGCTGGCCTGGGTCGGGCAAAACCCGCACTTACCCGCTGCTACTTTGCGTGAAAATATATTGATGGGACGTAGCGTCGCCGAGGCAGAGCTGGCGCGGGCGCTGGAGTGTGCTGGCGTAGCGGAATTTCTGCCACGCTTGCCGCAGGGGCTGGAGACGCCCCTCGGTGATAGCGCCACCGGTTTATCTGTCGGCCAGGCCCAGCGCGTTGCGGTTGCCCGTGCGCTGCTGAAACCCGCGCAACTCCTGCTGCTGGATGAACCGGGTTCGGGGTTGGATAGCCAGAGCGAACAACATGTCATGGCGGCCCTCAAACAGGCCGCAACGCAACAAACCACCCTGATGATTACCCATCAGCTGAGCGATCTCGACAGCTGGGACGAAATCTGGGTGATGCAAAGCGGCCAATTGGTGCAGCAAGGCAGCTGGCAACAGCTACATCAGCAGGAAGGTCCGTTACGCGAGATGGTACAGCATCGTCAGAAGGAGATTGCCTGATGCATAGCCTGAATCCTTTTTTACGTTTATGGCGACGTCATCCGTGGCGTCTTGGCCTGGGAATGATCCTGGCCATCGCTACCCTGCTGGCGAGCATTGGTTTGCTGACCTTGTCCGGCTGGTTCCTCGCCGCCTCCTCCGTGGCGGGCGTTGCCGGTCTCTACAGCTTCAACTATATGTTACCGGCTGCCGGGGTGCGGGGAGCGGCAATCATTCGCACCGCAGCACGTTATTTCGAACGCCTGGTCAGTCACGATGCGACTTTCCGCGTGCTGCAACATTTACGCGTCTTCACCTTCAGCAAATTAATTGCTCTGGCACCGCAGCAGCTGGCGCAGTTTCGCCAGGGAGACCTGCTCAACCGTTTTGTTAGCGATGTCGACACGCTCGACCATCTCTATCTGCGCGTTATCTCCCCGCTGGCAGGGGCCGCTGTGGTTATCCTCGCAGTGACGTTGGGTTTATCCTGGCTGGATGTGCCACTGGCGCTGCTGCTGGGTGGCATCATGCTGGCAACCCTGCTAATGATGCCACCGCTGTTCTGGCGCGTTGGTGCCAGCGCGGGCCTACGTATCGCTCAGCATCAGGCTAACTGGCGTTTACAACTGACGCACTGGCTCACCGGGCTGGCCGAGCTGCAAATCTATGGCGCAGCCCCGCGCTGGCGTGCACAGCTCGATGGCGAAGAGATTGACTGGCAACAGGCTCAGCGTAAACAGCATCGTTTGCAGGCTGTGGCGCAAAGTCTGTTGCTGCTGATTACCGGTGTCACCGTGACGCTGCTGCTGTGGGTGGCGGCTGCCGGCGTCGGCGGAGATAGCGCCCCGGGGGCATTTATCGCACTGTTCGTCTTCTGTGGGCTGGCAGCCTTTGAAGCCCTGGCACCGGTTGCCGGGGCATTTTTGCCACTGGCTCAGGTCACCAGCGCGGCACAACGGGTGCAGGAAATTATCGATCAACCTCCGGCCATCCGTTTTCCATCAGCGAGAATTAACACGCCAGCGGGCATTAGCCTGACACTGGAGAATATTCAGTTCAGCTACCCACAGCGCCCGGAAGCGGTGTTGCATAACTTCTCCCTGAGTTTACACACCGGTGAACACCTGGCGTTGCTTGGGCCTACCGGTTGCGGTAAATCCAGCCTGCTGGCATTAATCACCCGCGGCTGGGAAGCACAGCAAGGCCAGATCGTGCTGAACGGGATTCCGCTGGAGAACTGGGACGAAACCACGCTGCGTCAGCGCATCAGCGTGGTGACGCAACGGGTACATCTGTTCAGCCAGACTTTGCGTGATAACCTGCTGCTGGCCTCCCCCGCTGCCAATGACCAGGCGCTTACCGATGCTCTGCATCAGGTGGGGCTTAGCCATCTGGCCGATCACAGCGAAGGGTTGAATGCCTGGATGGGAGAAGGTGGCCGTCCCCTTTCCGGTGGCGAGATGCGTCGTCTGGCAATTGCGCGCGCGTTGCTGCATGACGGAGACCTCTGGCTGCTTGATGAACCCACTGAAGGGTTGGATGCCAGCACCGAGCAGCAGATTCTGGCGCTGTTGCAGCATGTCACCCATGGGAAAACGCTGATTATGGTGACGCATCGCCTGAGTGGGCTGGCGCAAATGGACCGCATTTGTGTGATGGATCAGGGACAGATTATTGAATCCGGTTCTCATGACGAATTAATCTCAAAAGAAGGACGCTACTGGCGTTTCCACCAACGGTTTGCGCTATAGTCTTAGCGAACTGCCGTAAGGGTACTTAACGCAATGAGACTGGTCCAACTGTCACGTGATTCGCTGCATTTTCCGCCCCCGGAAATGGCGCTACGTGAGCCGAACGGCTTGCTGGCGATGGGCGGAGATCTTTCCCCTGCCCGTTTGATGAATGCGTACCAGCGTGGCATTTTCCCCTGGTTCTCACCGGGCGATCCAATTCTCTGGTGGTCACCCGATCCGCGCGCCGTCATGTTGCCGGAATCTTTCCACCTCAGCCGTAGCATGGCGCGTTTTCACCGAAGCTCCCCTTATCGGGTCACCATGAATCAGGCGTTCGCTCAGGTACTGGAAGGCTGCGCCAGCCATCGTCAGGAAGGTACCTGGATCACTTTCGAGGTAAAGCGCGCGTGGCTGCGATTGTATGAACTGGGGCATGCTCATTCGGTTGAGGTATGGCAGGAACAGCGGCTGGTCGGGGGATTATATGGGCTGGCACTGGGCCAGATCTTTTGCGGTGAGTCGATGTTCAGCCGTCAGGAAAATGCCTCCAAAACCGCGTTGTGGGTCTTCAGTCAGCACTTTCTCGGCCACAACGGACGGCTGATTGATTGCCAGGTACTGAATCCCCATACCGCGTCTTTAGGCGCAGTCGAAATTCCACGCGTCGATTATTTGCAGTATGTACAATCGCTGGCGTGGCAGCCAGTTTTGCCCGGTTGCTGGCAAACACAAACCCTTTTTTGACGGCCCGCGCAGATGTTTTGCACACAATACGCGGCAAAAGTGATATAATAAGCGAGTTTGGTATGTCGTCCGCGCTTCGCTGTGGCGAGCCGGAATTGCCAGGCTGGGAAAGTGACTGTTTTCCCGAAGCTGTTTCAGTTGTGCGCCCGATGCCGATTGCTACAGATTCTTAGCCCGCTAATCCCCCGCAGACGTCAAAAACACCCGAATTTAATCCGTAATGCACGCGCATTGGCGCGACGCACGGCGAAGTGTTGGCAAAATCACCAACGTTTCTTTACATAAATCATGGAATTCGGCATTATCTTGCCGGTTCAACAGTTTGGTAGTTCACCCAGAGGATTCGATGGCCAAAGAAGACAATATTGAAATGCAAGGTACCGTACTGGATACGTTACCTAACACCATGTTCCGCGTAGAACTTGAAAACGGGCACGTGGTTACCGCTCATATCTCCGGTAAAATGCGCAAAAACTACATCCGCATCCTGACGGGCGACAAAGTGACTGTCGAGTTGACCCCGTACGACCTGAGCAAAGGCCGCATTGTCTTCCGTAGTCGCTAAGACGCTACTCATATCACGCGTTTTCTGAACGCGAAAAAAGGCCGGATTCGCATCCGGCCTTTTTCATGCGCTATTTTGCCCTCTTGCCATTGACAGCGATTATTTCGCCGGGAATCATATACCTAATCACATCAACGGAATGATTGGGTTTGTTCACTTATGATGACATTGGTCGAGTTCAAAAAATCCTGCAGTGAAACCCTCATATTCGTTCAGCAGCTCATTGATAAAGCAAACCTGGACTTAACTGTCGCATGGCTTACCGAGGATGATTTTGCCTCCCTGGCCAAAAACCATAAATCCAGACTAAATTGGCTGAATTATTTTCCGCATTTTCTGCATGAAGAGAGTTTCAGTGCCGGGTTTAAAGTGAAAGGCAGCCAGGATGTGGAGGGTGCCTTCCTGGCAATCTATTCTGCAGCGGATAAGCATCTGCATCTTTTTATGATTGAATCATTGGTGAAGGATGACGCGTCACATCCTTTAAAAGGGAGACTGACCACCCTGGCTGTTATCGCTATGACCGATCTTCTTGCCAGTATAGATGACAGCGTTGGTGCTTTTATTATCCAACCCGATCCTGATTTGATTGAACACTACAGTAAGTTTGGCTTCTCTTATCGCCAGGATAAGAATGTCATGTATGCAGATTTCAATGCGTTAACCAGTGTCCAGCAAAACATTTTGCGACGTTCGAACCTCAGGGTCGACTGGTGAGGATGACTTCCCTCTTACGTTTGATTATAATATGTGCTTGTTTACAGGAGGCTCTATGAGTGATCGTAACGAAAAACGGTTGTCGCGCGATGAAGTCAGAGCTCTGTTGCTTGCCAACGCTAACACATTAATGTCTGACAAATTCAGAACAGCGGCAGCTGAAATTTCTGGTGAGCGAAAAGTAAAAAGCCAGCAACAGAAGACGGCTTAACGCCTGCTCACTGAACCTGTTCAGGTAAAATGGGTAGAGTATGAAAATATCTGCGTTCCCGCTTCCATGAAAAAACCCTGATGCAATGCACCAGGGTTTTTTTGTACTGTGATTAATGCACAGTCCCTTCGGTTTTACGTTTTTCCGCACTGAGGAAATGGTAGGTGAGCTGGTTTTTCTCTTTATCCAGCGCGACGGACACTGAACCCCCATCCACCAGCGAACCAAACAGCAGTTCGTTGGCGAGCGGTTTTTTCAGGTTTTCCTGCACGGTACGCGCCATCGGACGCGCGCCCATCGCTTTGTCATACCCTTTCTCAGCCAGCCAGTCACGCGCGTCATCGCTGACTTCCAGCGACACGCCTTTCGCATCCAGCTGTGCCTGCAACTCGACAATAAATTTATCCACCACCTGATGAATCACCTCAGCAGACAGGTGACGGAACCAGATAATGTTATCGAGGCGGTTACGGAACTCCGGCGTAAAGATTTTTTTGATCTCTTCCATCGCGTCGGTGCTGTTGTCCTGCTGAATCAGGCCAATCGACTTACGTTCAGTCTCACGCACACCGGCGTTAGTGGTCATCACCAGCACCACATTGCGGAAATCCGCTTTACGGCCGTTGTTATCCGTCAGCATGCCGTTGTCCATCACCTGCAACAGCAGGTTGAACACATCCGGGTGCGCTTTCTCGATTTCATCGAGCAGTACCACGGCGTGCGGATGTTTGATCACCGCATCGGTGAGCAAGCCACCCTGGTCAAAGCCAACATACCCCGGAGGTGCACCAATCAGACGGCTCACCGTATGACGTTCCATATATTCCGACATATCAAAACGCAGCAACTCAATGCCGAGCGCTTTCGCCAGCTGCACCGTGACTTCGGTCTTACCGACACCGGTTGGACCGGCAAACAGGAAGGAACCGACCGGTTTACGATCCTGGCCCAGACCTGCACGGCTCATCTTGATGGCTTCGGTCAGGGCTTCAATCGCATTGTCCTGGCCAAACACCAGCATTTTCAGACGATCGCCGAGGTTTTTCAGCGTATCGCGATCGGTCGCCGAAACACTTTGTTCCGGAATACGTGCGATACGTGCCACCACCGTTTCGATGTCAGACACATTGACGGTTTTTTTACGCTTGCTGGCCGGAACCAGACGCGCACGCGCACCGGCTTCATCAATCACATCAATCGCCTTATCAGGCAAATGACGATCGTTGATGTATTTCACTGCCAGCTCGACCGCCGCACGCACCGCTTTGGCTGTGTAACGGACATCATGGTGCGCTTCGTATTTCGGTTTCAGACCATTGAGGATCTGCACGGTTTCTTCAACCGACGGTTCGGTAATGTCGATTTTCTGGAAACGACGCGCCAGCGCCCGGTCTTTCTCGAAAATGTTGCTAAATTCCTGATAGGTTGTGGAACCCATCACGCGGATTTTACCGCTGGAAAGCAGCGGCTTGATCAGGTTTGCCGCATCCACCTGGCCACCCGACGCTGCACCCGCACCGATAATGGTGTGGATTTCGTCGATGAACAGAATGCTGCTGTTATCCTGCTCCAGCTGTTTCAGCAGCGCTTTGAAACGTTTTTCAAAGTCACCACGGTACTTGGTGCCTGCCAGCAGTGAACCGATGTCCAGTGAGTAGATGGTGCAATCTTTCATCACTTCCGGCACATCACCCTGCACGATACGCCAGGCAAGGCCTTCGGCAATGGCGGTCTTACCCACGCCGGATTCACCCACCAGCAGCGGGTTATTCTTACGGCGACGGCACAAGACCTGAATGGCACGCTCCAGCTCTTTCTCGCGGCCGATCAACGGGTCGATCCCGCCGACGCGAGCAAGCTGATTAAGATTGGTGGTGAAGTTTTCCATACGTTCCTCCCCGCCTGCCTGCTCTTCGTTAACCGGATTTTCCGTATTCTGTGCCTGACCAGGCTCGTCTTTACGCGTACCGTGGGAGATAAAGTTCACCACATCAAGGCGGCTCACTTCATGTTTGCGCAGCAGATAAGCCGCTTGCGACTCTTGCTCGCTGAAGATGGCGACCAGCACGTTGGCGCCAGAAACTTCACTGCGCCCGGATGACTGGACATGGAAAACCGCACGCTGCAGCACACGCTGGAAGCTGAGCGTGGGTTGTGTATCACGCTCCTCTTCACTGGTGGGCAACACCGGTGTGGTTTGTTCGATGAAGGCTTCGAGTTCCTGCCGCAGAGCCACTATATCCACCGTACAGGCTTCCAGTGCCTCTCTGGCCGACGGGTTGCTGAGCAGAGCCAGCAACAGATGCTCGACGGTCATAAACTCATGACGGTGCTCACGCGCTCTGGCGAAAGCCATGTTTAAACTGAGTTCCAGTTCTTGATTGAGCATTAGGCACCTCCCCCAATTATCGCTCTGACGACCTTTCCCCTATATGGAGACGGTTTCAGGCTTTTTCCAGCGTACACAGCAACGGATGTTCATTATCTCGTGCGTAATTGTTCACCTGGGCAACTTTGGTTTCCGCCACTTCCGCAGTAAATACACCACAGATTGCCTTTCCCTGGTAGTGAACTTTCAACATCAGTTGCGTTGCACGTTCTACATCATAAGAAAAGAACTTTTGCAGAACGTCAATAACAAATTCCATAGGTGTATAATCGTCATTATTCAGAATGACTTTATACATCGAAGGCGGCTTTAACCCTTCGCGTACTTTGTCTTCGGCCAGATGTTCAAAGTTAAGCCAGTCGTTTGTGTTTGCCATAATGTTCCGTCGAAATTCTGCGTTACGGTTGAGCGCAATGCTGCGCCCACACTTAAAGTTTAACATGCCTGTCAAGCCACTTTTCCCTCATGAAAAATTGGACCTGAAAGCGCATGCGCGACCTGTATCACAAAATTTGCAATAGCGTTAACTGCCTCAAATTTTGATGAATTTCCCCCTGCGCGCCCGGGTCGTTTGCTTGACGATAAGGACCGTTTCTCTACATTCTACTTACACAAGCTGATTGAGTTTTAAACAAGCTCGACTCACAGCTTCAATGACCTCACCTACTTATCAAAATGTCTTGCGAGGGAAGTAAAAGCATGGAGACGGGTACTGTTAAATGGTTCAACAACGCCAAAGGCTTCGGTTTTATCTGTCCGATTGGCGGCGGCGACGATATCTTCGCACACTACTCCACGATTCAGATGGAGGGATACAGAACGCTGAAAGCCGGCCAGCAGGTTCAGTTCGATGTCCATGAAGGGCCAAAAGGCAACCATGCCAGTTTGATTGTGCCGGTGGAAACATCGGTCCAGGCATAACCCTGCGCCTCTTCATCCATTCTGACCACTCCCGAAAAAAAATGCCAGCCAGTGATGCTGGCATTTTTCTTTTGAGAATTTTACGTCCTTTAGCGACAAGATTTTTCTATAAAATCAATCGGCCTTACCGCGCGCCAGCCTCATCACCCGCGAGAACAAACTATCCAGCAGCGGCGGAATCGCCTCTGGCCCGCGCTCGGCAGCGGCCAGGGCTATGGCAATCGCCAGTTCCGGCTTCGAACTGTGATGGATGGCTTTGGTTATAATACGCCTGGCATTCATCGGTACGTTTAACGGCAGGTGCGCCATCTGATGATAGACATCATTAAATCCCTGCTTATAGAAGAAATTCTCAATATCCAGCGCAGGTAATTGTGTCAGATGATCGTTTTCATGTTCGTGCGGCTGTAGCTGGCTGCGCGCGGTCGCGGCATATTTCTTGCCAGCATCGTCGCCATCGGTCAGTACGTGCCAGGCGATGCCCATACGCCGGGCAAATTTCAGCAAGGGTTTCAGTCCCGACTGGGCAAATTCAATCACTTTGACCCCTTCCGCCGCAAAGTGATGACCACGCTGACGCGCCAGTTCGTTAATGATCCACACCTCGGTCTCCCCTTCCACCAGCAACCAGCAGCGGGCGAACAGAGCCGACGGACGATTGACGCGAATGTGGAAACCAATGCGACGGCTTTCCTCGGCGCTCAACCCTTCCGGACCAATGCGCCAGGCGGCAACCCGGCTCGGCTCACGCACCAGACGGCAGACATTCTCCACCGGGACCTGGGACAGCAGTTCACCCGAGTTGGTGGTGGCAATTTTTTGCACCGGCATCAGATCCAGCAAATTCCACGCCACCGCCAGCATGATGGGATGCAGGCGGGTTTCCGGGTCCTCCACCAGCAACAGCGGCCGCGCACCTGCCGGCAACGGGGCGTTGCCGTGCGCCTGAATCAGCAACGAGAACATACGCAGCAAAATCACCTGACGACTACGCGACTCGGTACCGGCAATTAAGTGGTTGAGCTGATCCAGCGAACGCCAGCCCTCGCCACCGTCACGGACCTCCGGTGCCACTCGCGCCACGCTACCGCCCGGTTGCTGCACCAGAAAATAATGTTCCAGCAATTGCTGCATGGTGTGCAACCCCTGGCGTAGCAACTCATCACTGAGCATTTGCGGCCTGGCGACCAAATCACGCGTCAGCTTATCCACTTCCAGCGCCAGCTCACTCATGGTGCTGGCGCGCCGCACCGGATCATTTTCCGCCTGACGCGCCCGTCGGCTAAAACGGGCATCGCGCACGCGTAACACCGGGTACCAGGTGCGCAAATGGGCCAGCGCCTGCGCCGTCCCTTCCAGCGGCAGCACCTCACCCCGGGCATCGATAAAGCGGTGCGTGGTTTTCACCCCCTGCTCACGGCGCTTACCGCGCGCACTGAAGCTGATGTAGCGTCCGGCGTTATCACGCTGCCAGAAAGGTTCCAGTAAGGGTTCATCTTCATGATTTTCGGCACGAAAACGGAACACCAGCTGAAGCTGGTGCATGCGCGCTTCAAGGTCGCCGGGGGGGAAGTGAAAATCATGTTCGGTGAACAAATAGGATTCAGTCGCGGGTGCCAGCAGTAACGTCAAGGCATCGAGCAGGCTGGATTTACCCCAGGCATTTTCCCCGATCAGCAGATTGGTGGTGGTCAGCGGCAACGAGAGCCGATTAATCCCACGAAAACCATGAATATCGATATGTTCCAGAATCATCGCAGCGTTCTTCCTCTTCTTTGCCTGAGCATGGTCGCCCGCGTTACGTTGGTCAAGTTATCTGGCGGGGAAAAGGTTTACACTTCAGATGTTTTTGGTTAGCGTGACGCCTCTTTTTTCAGGGACGAACTGCCTCATGATGTATACCGGATTGATCATTATCCTGCTGCCGCTGATTGTCGGCTGGTTGCTGCCGTTCCATAGCCCGCGCTTGCTGAAGTCGGTCAACCGGATGCTCAGTAATATCGTGTACCTGATTCTGTTTTTTATGGGGATCAGCCTGGCGTTTCTCGATAACCTCGGCAGCAACCTGCTAACCATCTTCCACACCGCGTTGATCAGCATGTTGTGTATTCTCGCCTGTTCGCTGGGCGCGCTGTGGCTGCTGGAAAAACGCTACCCGTGGCAACATAACCATCGCCCGCAAACGCTGCCCTCCCGCTGGCAGATGGCGCTGGAGTCAGTGAAGCTGTGCGCGACCGTCGCGGCCGGTTTTCTGCTGGGCCTGACTCATGCCTCGCCATTACGGCACGCCGCCACCGCCAGTGAGTACGCGCTGATCCTGATGCTTTTCCTGGTAGGAATTCAGTTACGCGGCAGTGGCATGACCTTGCGTCAGGTGATGCTGAATCGACGTGGCATGCTGGTTGCGGTGGCTTCGCTGGTGAGCGCGCTGGCTGGCGGTGCACTGGCGGCCAGCCTGCTCGGCCTGCCGCTGAAAACCGGGCTGGCACTGGCGAGCGGTTTTGGCTGGTATTCCCTCTCCGGCATCCTGATGACGGAAGCCTTCGGCCCGGTGATGGGCAGCGCCGCTTTCTTCAATGATTTGCTGCGTGAATTATTTGCCATCATGCTGATCCCGCTGCTGGTCACCCGCCATCGCTGTACCGCTCTGGGGCTGTGCGGTGCCACCTCGATGGATTTCACTCTGCCAATTTTGCAGCGCGCAGGCGGGATGGAAATTGTCCCGGCCGCCATTGTGCATGGATTTATCATGAGCCTGCTGGCACCGATTCTGATCGCCCTGTTCTCAGCCTGACCCCTCCCCTCGCGGCGTAGCGCATTTTTTCACGGCTACGCCCGGATTCCATCGTCTACCCTTTCTCACTGAGCTTAAATTCCCGGAAAGGAGTGTTCGATGAAGCAAACTGTTGCGGCGCTGCTGGCGAAAACGCTGGAAAACGCAGGTGTGAAACGCATCTGGGGCGTTACCGGTGATTCACTGAATGGGTTAAACGACAGCCTCAATCGTATGGGCACGATTAAATGGATGCCCACGCGGCACGAGGAGGTCGCCGCCTTTGCTGCCGGTGCCGAAGCGCAGATTACCGGCCAGTTGGCGGTTTGTGCCGGTTCCTGTGGGCCGGGCAACCTGCACCTGATCAACGGCCTGTTTGATTGCCATCGTAACCACGTACCGGTGCTGGCGATTGCCGCCCATATCCCTTCCAGCGAAATCGGCAGCGGCTACTTCCAGGAAACCCATCCGCAGGAGTTGTTCCGCGAATGCAGCCATTATTGCGAGCTGGTGTCGAATCCGGAGCAATTGCCGCAGGTGCTGGGTATCGCAATGCGCAAAGCGATCCTCAACCGTGGCGTGTCGGTGGTGGTGTTGCCGGGCGATGTGGCACTCAAACCGGCACCGGAAGGGGCGCGCGCCGAGTGGTATCCACCGCAGCTGCCACAGGTGCTGCCATCCACCAGTGAAATCAGCCGTCTGGCCGCTACGCTGAACGCCGCCGACAACATCACCCTGCTGTGCGGCAGCGGCTGTGCTGGCGCGCATGCGGAAGTGGTGAAGCTGGCAGAGACGCTGAAAGCACCGGTGGTGCATGCCATGCGCGGCAAAGAACATATTGAATACGATAACCCTTATGATGTTGGCATGACGGGCTTGATTGGTTTCTCGTCCGGTTTTCACGCCATGATGAATGCCAGTACCCTGGTGTTGCTCGGCACACAATTCCCTTATCGCCCGTTCTATCCGGCCGCGGCCAACATCATCCAGATTGATATCAATCCTGCCAGCCTCGGCGCGCATAGCCACGTCGATATGGCGCTGGTCGGCGATATCAAAGCGACCTTGCAGGCACTGCTGCCGCAGCTCAGCAGCAAGCGCGATCGCCAGCATCTGGATAGCGCACTGGAGCATTATGCCGAGGCACGCAAAGGGCTGGACGAGCTGGCTAAAGCCAATGATAAACAGGCGATTCATCCGCAATACCTGGCGCAGCAAATCAGCCATTTCGCCGCTGACGATGCCATCTTTACCTGCGATGTGGGTACCCCGACGGTGTGGGCAGCGCGTTATCTGAAGATGAACGGTAAGCGGCGACTGCTGGGTTCGTTCAACCACGGTTCGATGGCCAATGCCATGCCACAGGCGCTGGGCGCCCAGGCAATTGATGGTGATCGTCAGGTGGTGGCGCTGTGTGGCGATGGCGGTTTCAGTATGCTGATGGGCGATTTTATCTCTGTGGCGCAACTGAAGCTGCCGGTGAAGCTGGTGATTTTCAACAACAGCGTGCTGGGCTTTGTGGCGATGGAGATGAAAGCCGGGGGTTATCTCACCGATGGCACCGAGCTGGAGAACCCCGATTTCGCGGCTATCGCCACCGCCTGCGGCATCAAAGGCATTCGGGTGGAAAAGGCTTCAGAGCTGGACAGCGCGCTGGAGCAGGCGTTCACCCACGACGGTCCGGTGCTGCTGGATGTGATTACCGCCAAAGAAGAACTCGCCATCCCGCCACAAATCAAACTGGAACAAGCCAAAGGCTTCAGCCTGTATATGCTGCGGGCGATTCTGAATGGTCGCGGTGATGAGATCGTGGAACTGGCGAAAACTAACTGGCTGAGGTAAAACGGGACAGGCCAGACAACAACATAATATGCGAATACTTATTCTGCAGCCGTAGCGGCGCGATTTATCGCGCCGCTACGAGCCAGGGCAGACCGCTTTATCATTCAGGAGTGAGACGTGATCGATTTACGCAGTGATACCGTAACCCGCCCGAGTTCCGCCATGCTCGACGCCATGATGGCTGCCGAAACTGGCGATGATGTCTACCGTGACGATCCCACTGTCAATGCGCTCGAAGCCGAAGCCGCCTGTATGAGCGGCAAAGAAGCGGCGCTGTTCTTCCCCACCGGCACTCAGGCCAACCTGGTGGCGCTACTCAGCCATTGCCAGCGTGGTGATGAATATATCGTTGGGCAACAGGCGCATAACTACAAATATGAAGCCGGTGGTGCCGCCGTGCTGGGCAGCATTCAGCCGCAGCCGATCCTTGCCGCAGAAGACGGCACCCTGCCGCTGGCCGATGTGGCTGCCGCGATTAAACCGGACGATATCCATTTTGCACGCACCCGCCTGCTCAGCCTGGAAAATACCCATCACGGTAAAGTGTTGCCGCTCAGCTATCTGGAGCAGGCGTATCAGTTTACGCGTCAGCATCAGCTGGCCCTGCATATTGATGGCGCACGTATCTTCAACGCCGTGGTAGCGCAAAATACCACGCTGGAAGGCATTGCCCGCTACTGCGATACCCTGACCATCTGCCTGTCCAAAGGGCTGGGTACCCCGGTGGGATCGCTGCTGTGCGGCCCGGCGGCCTACATCGAACAGGCACGCCGCTGGCGTAAAATGGTCGGTGGCGGGATGCGTCAGGCAGGTATTCTGGCCGCAGCGGGCTTATATGCCCTGCAACATAACGTGACGCGTTTGCAGCAGGATCACGACAACGCCGCCTGGCTTGGCGAACAGCTGAAAACCCTCGGCGTCGACGTGGTGAGCCAGCAGACCAACATGTTGTTTGTTAAGGTTCCGGCACAGCAGGTTGAAGGATTGCAAGCCTGGCTGAGCGCGCGTGATGTGTTGATAAGTGTCGGCCCGGTCACACGCATTGTGACCCATCTGGATATCAGCCGTGAGGATCTCACCCAGCTGGTCGCTCACTGGCAGGCCTTCCTGCAACAATAATCCTCGGCGGCGCTATTGCGCCGCACCGTACTTCGCCAGCAAGGCGCGGGCAATCGCCAGCGTCTCCGCATCCGCCAGGCCACGGTAATCCCGTGGCCTGAAATGCATCTGAAACGCCGCAATTAACTTACGCTGCATCGCCGGGGTGTCTGCCGCTGCAACGTCGTAACCATAGCGTTGCAGGGCGTCCAGCAGTGCATCCTGATCAACCGGTGCATCCGCCGCCTCGTTAGCCAGATAACGCTGTACCGTGGCGGCATCCGGCCAGGCTCCCAGCCCCGCCAGCGCCAGTTGCTGCCAGGGAAACAACGGCCCAGGGTCCTGTTTGCGTTGCGGCGCAATATCGCTGTGGCCCACCACATTTTCCGGCGGGATGTCGTAGCGCGCGCTGATGTCTTTGACTAAAGCCTCCAGCGCCGTAATTTGCATTGGGTTAAACGGCTGCCAGCGCAGTCCCGTCAGGGTGCGTTGATAACCACTGTTCACCAGCTCAATGCCAATCGAGGTGTCGTTAATACGCGTGGCACCGCGCCAGAAACTCGGCCCGGCATGCCACGCCAGCTGGCTTTCCGGCACCAGTTGCCAGACAACTCCCTGACCATGCTGCTGCGGCGGCTGTGCCGGAATCAGATAATGGGCACTGACTTCACGGTCAGTCAGCGTCGCCAGCGAAGAAGGAAAATCCTCTGCCGTGTAATGGATCACGATGACTTTGATGCGTGGCCTGGCACCCTGCGCCGGATGCGCGGTATCGACCCAATAACCGTGGCGCGCTTCAAGGGTTGACTTGCAGCCGCTCAACAGCAACATCCCCACCAGCAGCCAGCACCACTGCAAACGAAACGCCATTGCTCTCTCCTTTAGCTCTTACGGCGTAAATGCAAGGCTATACTTTATGCTAAAAATCGTCCTTTGCCAGTGAACAATAAGGAAATAGAGATGAGAAACAAAGCCTTTGCGCTGCTTGTTCCCGCTGCTCTGCTGCTCAGCGCCTGTACCACCGTGGAGCCGGTGATTAAGGATAATGGTCCGCGTACAGCGGCCTGCGTCGATGGAGGTCCGGACAGTGTCGCCCAGCAGTTCTACGATTTACGCGTCAGCCAGCCGTCACAGGGATTGCCGGATAATGCGACACTGGCAAAATACCGCCCGTACCTTAGCGATCGCCTGTATCAGAAACTGTTGCAGGCCAATGGGTTAAGCAATAAACCCGCCGACTGGCGCACGGGTGACCTGTTCTCCAGCCTGGCACAAGGCCCGACCGCTGCCGAGGTCGCCAGTGCCTCCTCGATCCCGAACCGCGACGCCCGCAATATTCCGCTGCGCGTCGATTTAACCCGCGGTGACAGAAAATGGCAGGATGAGGTGTTGATGATCCGCGAAGGCACCTGCTGGGTGGTGGATGATGTGCGCTACGTCGGTGACTGGCCGCATGCGGGTGGTGGCTCGCTCAGCCAGTTGCTGGAAGAACGTTAATCAGCCCGCGCCGCTACCGACTTGCGTGGCACGATATTGTGCTACGCTTTTGTGGTCTAACGACTCTTTAATAAATTTTAACCCACCTCAATTGCATAACTATTCTGGTGACGTTAAGATTCGCGGCATCAATTGCTATTCATTTATTGCGCATGAGTATTCAACTAACCGGCATTAACTGTTTTTACGGTGCCCACCAGGCGCTGTTCGATATCAACCTGGCCTGCCCGCAGGGTGAAACGCTGGTGTTGCTCGGTCCGAGCGGCGCGGGTAAGAGTTCACTCCTGCGCGTACTCAATCTGCTGGAGCAACCGCGCTCCGGCAGTTTGCAGATCGCCGGTAATCATTTTGACTTCAGCAAAACCCCGTCAGACAGCGCGATCCGCGAGCTGCGGCAAAACGTTGGCATGGTGTTCCAGCAATACAACCTGTGGCCGCATCTGACGGTGTTGCAGAACCTGATGGAAGCCCCGTGTCGCGTGCTGGGTCTCAACAAAAATCAGGCCCGCGCCCGTGCAGACAAACTGCTGGATCGTCTGCGTCTGACGCCCTATGCCGACCGTTTTCCGCTGCACCTTTCCGGCGGCCAGCAGCAGCGCGTAGCGATTGCCCGCGCCCTGATGATGGAACCGCAGGTGTTGTTGTTTGATGAACCCACCGCGGCGCTCGACCCGGAAATTACCGCGCAAATCGTCAGCATTATTCGTGAGCTGGCGCAGACGCAGATTACCCAGGTGATCGTCACCCATGAAGTGGAAGTCGCGCGTAAAACCGCCAGCCGTGTGGTGTACATGGAAAACGGCCACATTGTGGAACAGGGCGACGCCAGCCACTTTACACAGCCGCAAACCGAAGCGTTTGCCAACTATCTTTCGCACTAAGTCAGGATGTCTCTAATGAAAAAAGTCGTACTTGCTGCACTGCTTGCCGGTTTGAGCCTGAGCGCTTCCGCTGCGCAGACCCTGCGTTTTGCTACTGAGGCTTCTTACCCTCCGTTTGAGTTTGTCGATTCGGACAACAAAATTCAGGGCTTCGATGTCGACCTGGCGAATGCATTGTGTAAAGAGATTGATGCAACCTGTACCTTCACCAACCAGGCCTTTGACAGCCTGATCCCGAGCCTGAAATTCCGTCGTTTTGATGCGGTGATGGCCGGTATGGACATCACGCCGGAGCGTGAAAAGCAGGTCCTGTTCACCAAGCCTTACTACGACAACTCAGCGATCTTCATCGCGCAGAAAGGCAAACTGGCGGATGTGGCTGCCCTGAAAGGCAAACGTGTTGGTGTACAAAACGGCACGACCCACCAGAAATACCTCTCTGACAAACATAACGACATCACCGTGGTGCCGTATGACAGCTATCAAAACGCCATCCTTGACCTGAAAAATGGCCGTATCGATGCGGTGTTCGGTGACACCGCCGTGGTGAACGAATGGCTGAAGCAGAACCCGAACCTGGCTGCGCTGGGTGATAAAGTGACCGATAAAGCTTACTTCGGCACCGGTCTGGGTATTGCGGTGCGCATGGGCAACACCGAGCTGCAGGAAAAATTCAACACTGCGCTGGATAAAGTGAAAGCCGACGGCACCTACAAAACCATCTACAACAAATGGTTTCAGCAGTAATTTCTGATGAATGAAATAATTCCGCTCGCAAGCGCCGCCGGTATGACCGTCGGCCTTGCTGTTTGTGCACTGATCGCCGGCCTTGTGCTGGCGATGATTTTTGCTGGCTGGGAATCGGCGCGCTGGCAGCCGCTCGCTTGGGTCGGCACCGCGCTGGTCACGCTGATCCGTGGCCTGCCGGAAATCCTCGTGGTGCTGTTTATCTATTTTGGCGCATCGCAACTGTTGCTGACGCTGTCGGATGGCTTCCATATCAATCTCGGCCTGTTCAGCATTCCGGTGCAGGTGCAGATTGAGAATTTCGATGTCAGCCCGTTCCTGTGTGGCGTGATTGCGCTGGCGATGCTCTACTCCGCGTATGCATCACAAACCCTGCGCGGCGCGTTGAAAGCCGTGCCCGTTGGGCAGTGGGAATCCGGCCAGGCGCTGGGGATGAAAAAGTCGGCGATTTTCTTCCGACTGATCATGCCGCAGATGTGGCGTCACGCGTTGCCGGGGCTCGGTAACCAGTGGCTGGTGCTGCTGAAAGATACCGCGCTGGTTTCGCTGATCAGCGTTAACGACCTGATGCTGCAAACCAAAAGTATCGCCACCCGGACCCAGGAGCCGTTTACCTGGTATCTGGCGGCGGCCGCCATCTATCTGGTGATTACGCTGTTCAGTCAGGCAGTGCTGCGCCGTATTGAATTGCGCACCACGCGCTTCGAGCGGGGGGCCTGATATGCTGCAATATTTACCTGAGCTGCTGAAAGGGCTGCACACCAGCCTGACACTCACCCTCGCCTCGCTGATTGCCGCGCTGGTGCTGTCGCTGCTGTTCACCGTGGTGCTGGCGCTGAAAGTCCCGGTGCTGAATACCATCGTGAAAGTTTACATCACGATATTTACCGGTACGCCGCTGCTGGTGCAGATCTTCCTGATCTACTACGGACCTGGACAGTTTCCCAGCATCCAGCATGTGCCGTGGTTGTGGCATCTGCTGTCCCAGCCCTGGCTGTGCGCCATGCTGGCTCTGTCGCTGAACAGCGCGGCCTATACCACCCAGCTGTTCTATGGCGCGGTGCGTGCCATTCCTGCCGGCCAGTGGCAGTCCTGCGCGGCACTGGGGATGAATCGCAAAGATACGCTGCGTATTCTGCTGCCGTATGCCTTTAAACGCGCGCTGTCCTCGTACTCCAATGAGGTGGTGCTGGTGTTCAAAAGTACCTCGCTGGCCTACACCATCACCCTGATGGAAGTGATGGGCCACGGTCAGTTGCTGTATGGTCGCACTTACGATGTCACGGTATTTGCCGCCGCCGGGCTGGTTTACCTGTGCGTCAACGGCCTGCTGACGCTGATGATGCGTCTGATAGAACGCCGCGCACTGGCATTTGAACGCAGAAATTAATATCCAGGCGGGTTATCCCGCCTTTTTTCATTATTTATCCAATAATGTTGCATAAAGATTCATTCAATGGCATCTTGTCACGCGTTCGCCCTCAGAGCGTTAGTGATTTACAGGAGTCTCAAAATGAAAAAATGGATCGTTGCTGCGGCACTGGCAACTCTGGCAATGAATGCCTTTGCAGCGGAAAAAATCCGCTTCGCTTCTTCCGCGACTTATCCTCCGTTTGAATCTCTGGACCGTGAAAATCAAATCGTCGGCTTCGATATCGATCTGGCAAAAGCGTTATGCCAGCAGCTGAAGGCCGAATGTACCTTCACCAACAACGCTTTTGACAGCCTAATCCCGTCGCTGAAATTCCGCCGCTATGATGCCGTCATCTCAGGTATGGATATCACCGCGGATCGCAGCAAGCAGGTCGATTTTACCCAGGCTTATTACGCCAACTCGGCGGTGGTGATCGCCCGCAAAGGTCAGTTCAGTGATTTTGCCCAGCTGAAGGGCAAACGCATTGGCATGGAAAACGGCACCACGCACCAGAAATACCTGCAGGAGCAGCATCCCGAAGTGGTCGCGGTGGCCTATGACAGCTACCAGAACGCGATTCTCGATCTGAAAAACGGTCGTCTGGATGGTGTGTTTGGCGATACCGCCGTGGTGAACCAATGGCTGAAGACCAATGCCTCCCTGGCACCGGTCGGCGCGCATATCACCGATGCCAGCTATTTTGGCACCGGGCTGGGGATTGCGGTACGTAAAGGAAACACCGAATTACGCGATCAGCTGAACAGCGCGCTGGTGGCGATCAAAGCCAATGGCACGTACCAGCAAATCAATCAGAAGTGGTTCCCGGAATAAAATAATGGGTCGACGCAGTGCGAAGCCTGACAGGTTCTGCACTGTCCTCAGTTCAGGATGAACGCTGCGTCGCCCCACCCTATCCGCGTTTGGTCAGTAGCGTCAGCACTTCAAAATGGGCGGTATGCGGGAACATATCGAACAACTGCACCCGGCTGACATCGTAATCGCTGAGACGCGCAATATCCTGCGCCATACTCTGCGGATTACAGCTGGAGTAGAGGATGTAATCCGGCGCCATCTGGCTCAGATAGTCACATAACGCCGTACCAATGCCGCGACGTGGCGGATTCACCAGTACCAGCTGCGGCACCTGATCGCGTGCAGTGGCGAACTGCGTGGAATCCAGCGCGGCAAAACTCACTTTATCCAGACCCAGCTGCTGCGCCGACTGTCGCGCACAGGCAATGGCTTCGGCGCTGATTTCAATGCCGGTAAGCTGCATCTCAGGGCTGGCGCAGTGCAGGCCAAAGCCGCCGACACCACAAAACAGATCCCACATGCTGTGCACCTTCAGCTGCGCCACCCAGTCACGCGCCGTGGCGTACAGCGCAGAGGCCACCTGTGGGTTAGTCTGGAAAAAACTTTGCGGGCGGATATACAGCGGCACGTTGTTGAAGTTCTCCGCTAAGGCCTGATCGGGCGTCAGCGCAATCTCCTCGTCGCCTTCCAGAATCGCCATATGCACCGGCTGAATATTGGCAGAAATCACTTTCAGCTGCGGCAGTTGTTGTTGCAACCACGGCAGTGCCGCGCGCAGTTGCTCCAGCTTGGCGCTGGAACGCAACACAAAACGCAGCATCATGCCGCCCTGGGTACTTTCGGTGAGCAGCAGAAACTTCAGTTCACCGCGCTTGCGCGCGACGTTGTACGGCGTTAAACCGGCGCGGGCGATAAAGGGTTTCAGCACCGCAAACACCGGGGCAAAGCTGGCCGGATACAGCGGGCAATCGCAGAGATCGACGGCGTCGCCCTCGCGTGACAGCATACCCAACACCGGACGCTCCACGCTGCCACTCACCACCATCTTGGCTTTATTACGAAATCCCTCAGCGGGCGAGGTCACCGGCGGACACCACTCGCTCACCGCCTGCTGCGCCAGCAGGTTTTCGAGCAGCGATTGTTTCTCGTTCAGCTGTTGTGGATAGGGTTTTTCCAGCCACTGGCAGGAACGGCAGCGACCGGCATCATAAAGCGCGCAATGCATTGTGGAGCCTGTATTCAGAATCGGGAGGAAAAACGGGGGCCGATTGTATCACCGGCGACGGAAAAAAGCGCGGCTGCTGGCCGGGACAAACAGCAGCAACAGCACCATCGCATCCGGCAGCTTCTGTAGCAGCGTATGGTGGATAATCTGGGCATTGCTCTCACCGTGGATGCTGAAGATTTCCGGGTAAACCCATCCCATCGACGCCAGCAGCATATAACCCAGCACAACAATCTGAGTCGAGACATAACCCCAGCGGCCCCGGTTACTGCCTCGCATCAGGGTAAAGGCGCAGCGCAGCTCAAATAAAAAGATCAGCTGGCTGGCGATAAAGATAAAGGTGGAATCCCAGGCTTGCGCACTGCGGTGCACAAAGTTGACCAGTTCGTCATAACCCAGCTCATTGGCGAGCATCAGCACGCTGATACAGCGGGTAGCGATAATGGCGATCCCAGCCACCGTGACGGTTGCTGGGGTTAAAACGGGGACATGCTTCAGGGTTTCCGACATCGACCAGACTCCAAAAGAAAAGCTGGCATCGCCAGCTTTTCTTATATTGGCAAATGTTACGGATTTCAGCCACGTCTTGCTTTCTGAATATCACGCAAACGTTGTTTTTCTTCGTGTGCCATAAACCGCCAGGCAATAAAGCCCACCAGCCCGACCACAAACAAAATCAGTGACGCCAGAGCGTTGATCTCCGGGTTAACACCACGACGCACCGTGGCAAAGATCGCCATTGGCAAGGTGGTTGCGCCCGGGCCGGTGACAAAGCTGGCAATCACCAGGTCATCCAGCGACAGGGTAAATGCCAGCAGCCAGCCGGTAATAATCGCTGGTGCGATCATCGGCACGGTGATGACAAAGAACACCTTGAGTGGTGTCGCGCCGAGATCCATCGCCGCTTCTTCGATGGAACGATCCAGTTCACGCAGACGCGAGTTGATCACCACCGCCACATAGGCAGTACAGAAGGTCACGTGTGCCAGCCAAATGGTCAGCATGCCACGATCGCTCGGCCAGCCGAGGGTATTCCCCATTGCCACAAACAGCAGCAACAGCGACAGACCAGTGATCACATCGGGCATCACCAGCGGAGCGGTGAGCATAAACGCAAAACCATTATGACCCCGGAAGCGGCCAAAACGCACGATAATCACCGCCGCAATGGTACCCAGCACCACAGCCATGGTGGCAGACAACGCCGCGATGGTCAGACTCAGCACCACCGCATCGATCATCGCGTCATCCTGGAACAACACGTGATACCAGTGGAACGAGAAGCCTTCCCACACCGTTACCAGCTGTGAGCTGTTAAACGAGTAGGCCACCAGCAGCAGCATCGGCGCATACAGGAACATAAAACCCAGCACCAGAATCGCGGTGCGCCACGGGGAGCGGATTGCAGGTAACTGATTCATCCCTTCTCTCCCAGTTCACGGTTTTGATGTTTGTGGAACCAGACAATCGGCAGGATCAGGATCAACAGAATGATCACCGCCAGCGCTGAAGCCACCGGCCAGTCGCGGTTGTTAAAAAATTCCTGCCACAAAATACGGCCAATCATGATGCTATCCGGGCCACCCAGCAGTTCCGGGATCACGTACTCCCCGACTGCCGGGATAAACACCAGCATTGAACCGGCAATAATCCCGCCTTTGGTCAGCGGCACAATGACGCTGAAGAAGGTCTTCAGCGGACGCGCGCCAAGGTCGAGCGAAGCTTCCACCAGCGAGTAATCGATACGCGTCAGCGCGGTATAGATTGGCAGCACCATAAACGGCAAATAACAGTAAACGATACCGATATACACCGCGGTGTTGGTGTAGAGGATCACCAGGGGATGATCAATCACTCCCAGCCACATCAGGAATCGGTTCAGGATGCCGTTATTGTTCAGCAGCCCCATCCAGGCATACACACGGACCAGGAACGAGGTCCATGATGGCAGGATTACCAGCAACAGCAGAATGGAACGCATCGACGGCTTACTGTGTGCCACCGCCCAGGCGAGCGGATAACCAATCATCAGGCAGATAATGGTGGAAATGGCGGCCACTTTCAGCGATTGCAGATACGCATCGGCATACAACGGGTCATCTGTCAGTTGCAGATAGTTGCCCAGATTGAGCACCAGGTTGAGCTGATCGTCAGCCCAGGTGATCAAATCGGTGTACGGCGGAATCGCCCGCGCAATATCGGCGAAACTGATTTTTAGTACGATCAGAAACGGCAGCAAAAAGAACAGCACCAGCCACACATAAGGCAGTGCGATCACCAGCTTGCGGCCATGCTGCATTTTGATGCGCGTGGCCCAGCGTTGTAACGGCGTGCCCGGCTGTTCGGCTTCCGGGGTGCCGGGTTGAGAAATCTGGCTCATTGCGCCTCCTTAAACCGTCAGAACCACACAGCTGTCGGCATCCCAGCACAAACGCACTTCGTCGCCCCAGGTTGGCGCGCCTTTGCGATAGCGATGGGCGTTTTGCAACTGCGCACTGATCATCTGGCCACTCTTCAGACGCACGTGGTAAATCGACAAATCACCGAGATAAGCGATATGTACCACTTCGCCCACGGCAAAGTTGCAGCCGTCGGCGGGAACGTCTTCACACAGCATGACTTTTTCCGGGCGCAGCGCGATGTGGACCGGCACGTTATCGACGATGGACACGTCCGTCTGCACTTTCAGCGGATGAACCAGGCCAGGGCTATCGAGTACCAGACCGTCTTCACGCCGCTCACGCAGCAGCCCCTCAAACACGTTCACCGAACCGATAAACTCCGCGCTGAAGCGGTTGGTCGGATGCTCGTAGATCTCCTCCGGCTCGCCAATCTGCGCGAATTTACCGCGGTTCATAATGGCGATACGGCCCGCCATGGTCATCGCTTCTTCCTGGTCGTGGGTCACCATCACGCAGGTCACCCCGACGCGTTCCAGGATATCCACCACTTCCAGTTGCATACGGTCGCGCAACTTTTTGTCCAGCGCACCCATCGGTTCATCCAGCAGCAGCAGCTTCGGACGTTTGGCCAGGCTACGTGCCAGCGCCACACGCTGACGCTGTCCGCCAGAGAGCTGATGCGGCTTACGTTTGGCAAATTCCTGCATATGCACCAGCGCCAGCATTTCCGCCACGCGCTCAGCGATTTCACCTTTTGGCAGTTTGTCCTGTTTCAGGCCAAAGGCGATGTTCTGCTCCACCGTCATGTGCGGGAATAGGGCATAAGACTGGAACATCATATTGATTGGCCGCTGATACGGCGGCACATGGGAGAGATCCTGCCCATCCAGCACAATTTGACCGCTACTTGGCACCTCAAACCCCGCCAGCATACGCAGCAGGGTCGATTTACCGCAGCCCGAAGGGCCAAGCAGAGCAAAAATCTCACCTTTGTAAATGGTCAGACTGACGTCATCCACGGCGTGCTGGCCGTCAAAGGATTTGGTCAGATTGCGGATTTCCAGCAACGGCGTTAACGCCTTTGCATTTTTATTTTGGGGGCGGGGAATCGCGTCGCTCACTAACATATCTCCAACGCTTAACGGCCTTAACCTCAGCCGCTAAAAATGGCACAACAGAGGCCATCACCGCGCCTCTGTTGTCGTCCTAATACAAGTGAATCCGTTCAGAACGAATTACTTACCACTTTTAACTTTAGTCCATGCACGGGTGCGTACACGATCCAGCTTCGGATCCTGGACTTTCAGTACAAACAGCTTGGACATAATATCCGCAGGCGGGAAGATGCCCGGGTTGTTACGTACATCCGCATTGATCAGCGGCAGTGACGCCTTGTTGCCGTTGGCATAGTTCATCTTGTTAGAGATGTCGGCTATCACTTTCGGATCCATGATGTAGTTCAGCCACTGATAGGCTTCGTCGAGATTTTTCGCATCTTTCGGAATCGCCATCATGTCGAAGAACGCCAGAGCGCCTTGCTTCGGTACGCTGTACGCCAGGTTCACACCATTTTTCGCCTGTGCCGCACGATCTTTCGCTTGCAGGATGTCACCAGACCAGCCGATCGCCACACAGATGTTGCCGTTAGCGAGGTCATTGATGTACTGCGAAGAGTGGAAATAGCGAATGCTCGGACGCAGTTTCAGCAGCAGATCGGTGGCTGCGCCGGAATAATCTTTCGGATCAGAGCTGTTCGGATCTTTGCCGAGGTAGTTCAGCACCGTGGCAAAAATCTCTTCCGGTGCATCGAGGAAGGAAACACCACAGCTTTTCAGTTTTTCCAGGTTTTCTGGCTTCAGCACCAGATCCCAGCTATCCACTGGCGCATCTTTGCCGAGGATTGCTTTCACTTTATCGACGTTATACCCGATACCGGTGGTACCCCACAGGTAAGGGATGGCGAACTTGTTGCCTGGATCGTGCTGTGCCACTTTCGCCATCAGCGCCGGATCGAGGTTTTTGTAGTTCGGCAGCTTGCTCTTATCCAGCTCCTGGAACACGCCGGATTGCAGCTGACGCGCAAGGAAGCTGGAAGATGGCACCACCACATCATAACCGGTGCTGCCTGCCATCAGTTTGCCTTCCAGCACTTCGTTGGAATCAAACACGTCGTAAACGACTTTAATACCCGTCTCTTTCTCGAAATTCGGGACCGTATCCGCCGAGATATAATCAGACCAGTTATAAACGTGCAGCGTTTTATCTGCGGCCAGCGTACCAGCTGAAGCTGTCATCAGCACACCAGCAACCACACCTGACAACCATTTTTTACGTTGGTTGAACATGTTTTCCTTCCTCCTGAGCGGGTCATCACAACGCTGCATACACGCGATCCGGTCGTTGTGTTTTCTGTTAATTAACAGACACACAATGAATCAATATTCAGCGGGAGTTTAATAGTAAAAACCTATGCCTGCGCTGAGATTGCAGGACTCAAGCAGCCCCGCAAGAATAGCCGCCCCGCTTCACCTGCACCAGATCCCAGCGTAAAAAACGCCTTTTAGCGATAAGTATTGCATGTTTCTGCTATGGGGTTCGGCAAGGACGGCATAAAGCACGAGAAATATCTGGCAATAAAGGGCAAAATGCAGAATAAAAAGTGGTGGGGACAAAATGAAAACTGCCGCAAAAAGCGGCAGTTAGTAAAGCGGAAAAATCAGTGCAGCATGGCGCGGCCAACCGAACTGGGTTGCCGATCCTCTTCCTCGCCCATCATCAGCAAATTATTGGCGAACGCTTCCATAATCACCATGGAAACCTGTTCCTCGCTTTGCTTCATGAAAGACGAGAACTGACCAAAGGTTAACCCTGCGCTGGTACTGAGGGACTGACAGACAATCAGCTTCGGCAGATTATCATCCTGAATGTCGATAAAGGCTTTCACCGTCAGGGAGCTGGCGTTGATTTGTGACAAGTCTCCCACCAGCGGAATCAATGCCGTCGGTTTGACTTCAGCCAGCGCTGAAAACAGGATCACACCATCCACAAGGTCGATTTTTGCATCAAACACCCCGTCAAAATTCTGCATATGCGGCAGATGCAAAGCCTGACAGGCATCGCATTCGAACCAGGTGATATTTTGTTGATCCAGCCAACGACGCAGCACGTCGATGTCAGGAACGACCAGTGAATCCATCGTCATGTCCCGTGGGGTGAAGAAATAAGCGCCTTAGCTTACGGAAAAAATGCAAGCGATGCCATGAAAAACGCTGAAAAGCACACCCTAGCCACCAGTTTTAAGCCTAAAGCCAGGCAGCGCGTGCTGTTCTATCCAGTCAATCATCATGGAGGCAATATTCAGCCCGGTGGTGCACTCAATACCTTCAAGGCCTGGGGAGGCATTGACCTCCATAACCAGTGGTCCTCGTCCGGCACGCAGGATATCCACCCCCGCCACTTCCAGCCCGAGCGTGCTGGCGGCTTTCACCGCGATTTCGCGCTCCTGATCGGTAATGGTTACCGGGTGCGCCTTGCCGCCGCGATGCAGGTTGGAACGAAAATCCCCCTCCTTCGCATGGCGCTCAATCGCCGCCACGACCTCACCGCCAATCACCAGGCAGCGGACATCACGTCCCTGCGCTTCTTTGATAAACTCCTGCACCAGAATATGTGCATTGAGGCCGCGAAACGCATCGATCACGCTCTCCGCCGCCTGACGGGTTTCCGCCAGTACCACGCCAATGCCCTGCGTTCCTTCCACCAGCTTCACCACCAGCGGCGCACCGCCCACCATAGCGATCAGGTCATCGGTGTCATCCGGGGATGAAGCAAACCCGGTGACCGGCATATCGATCCCTTCCCGCGCCAGCAGTTGCAGGGAACGCAGTTTGTCACGTGCGCGGGTAATCGCCACCGATTCGTTCAGCGGATAGCTGCCGCACAACTCGAACTGGCGCAACACCGCCGTACCGTAAAAGGTAATGGCGGAGCCGATACGCGGGATCACCGCATCAAAATGGCCCAGCGGTTCACCGCGATAATGTATCGCCGGGGACGCCGGGTTGATGTTCATGTAGCAGGAGAGCGGATCGATAATCTGCACCTGATGGCCACGCGCTTCCGCCGCTTCACGCAGGCGTTTACACGAGTAGAGCTGCCCATCACGGGAGAGAATGGCCATTTTCATCGCAGAGTTCCTTGTGCTTAACGGGTTGCCCAGCCCTGCTGATGCAGGTAATCCAGCATAAACGGGCGCGTTTCTTTAATGATCAGGCGCTGAATCAGTTCGCTCCAGGTTTCCGCGCGCTGATTGGTATCACGTTGCTGATAATAGATGCTGGTACGGCTGTCATATTCCGCCAGCACCGCCGCATCGACCGGCTGATAGCTGTTTTCATGTACCAGCATCGCCTGTGGAATACGCGGTTTCACCTCCGGCTGCGCTGCGGGATGCCCGATACAGAAGCCAAACAGCGGCAGCACAAATTTCGGCAAGCCAAGCAGCGTGGTGACGTTGGCAATATTGTTACGAATCCCCCCGATGAACACGCCACCGAGACCGAGTGACTCCGCCGCAGTCATGGCATTCTGCGCCATTAACGCCGTATCCACGCAGCCCAGTAACAGCTGCTCCGCGCGGCCAAGTTGCGCATCCGGACAGATTTGCAGATGACGATTAAAATCAGCGCAGAATACCCAGAACTCAGCCGCCTCACCGACCCACGGTTGGCCACCGGTCAGTTTAACCAGTTGCTCACGTTTTTCCCGGTCGGTGATACGAATAATAGAGGAGCATTGCAAAAAGCTGGAGGTGGATGCCGCCTGAGCCGCAGCAATAATGGCGTTGCGCTGCGCTTCATCAATGCCCTGCCCGGTAAATGCGCGAATGGAACGGTGGCTGCACAGTAAATCAATGGTCGGCGTCATAATCCTCTCCGGTTACTTCTTTTTGTCGTGTTGATTGAACAACTGCGGGGCCATCGCTTTGGCCGTTCGCCACATCATCAGCCAGGCAGCAGGCAACATCATCACAATGCCGGTAAAAAACAGCACCGTCGCAAGCCGTCTGGCGCTGATCACCGCCGGTGCGTCGATCCAGCCATTAATCAGCAACAACGCGCCAATCACGGCAATAACGCCCACTGCCTCCAGCAGCAATACGGGTTTCGGTAATCTGGCCAGGTTATTCATACGATGGCGCTCCCCCAGTTCAATCCGTTAAGCCGTCTGTTATAGCGAACCCTGGCGCGATTGCCTAGCTGTGATGCGGTTTCCTGACCTTTTTCCATCGAATGATGGCCCCGGTGCCACTCACTCCCGATTGCGGCAGCTTCTTATACTGGCTCAACAATATTACCGGAGGAGTTAACACATGAATCTGACGCAAATTCGTAACGCGACCCTGAGGCTGGATTTTGCTGGTACCCGTTTTCTGATCGACCCGATGTTATCGGAGCAGCACGCCTGGCCAGGTTTTGCCGGTACACCGCGCCCGCATCTGCGTAATCCAATGGTGCCGTTGCCAATTGCCATCGACGAACTGCTGGATGTGGATATCATCATTGTCACCCATACGCATGAGGACCATTGGGATGAAGCGGCCCAGCGCCTGATCCACAAAGACCAGGTGATCTATACCCAGCATGAGCGGGATGCCACGCTGCTGCGTTCTCAGGGCTTCACCCAGGTTGCGGTACTGGCGGAGAAAAATAGCATGGGTGACATCACTGTCAGCAAAACGGCAGGCCAGCACGGCAGTGACGAGGCTTACGCCATTCCGCAAGTGGCCGAGCGGCTGGGGGACGCCTGTGGCCTGGTGTTCAGCCACCCACAGGAAAAAACGCTCTACATTGCTGGCGATACCATCTGGGTTAAACCCTACGAAGATAGCCTGAAAAGCTATACGCCCGAGGTGATTGTGCTGAATATGGGTTACGCCAATATTGACGGACTCGGTGCCATTATTATGGGCAAAGAGGATGCGCTGCGTACGCATCAGATACTGCCTTCGGCTGCCATCGTCGCCTCGCATATGGAAGCCATTAATCACTGCCTGTTGAGCCGGGCAGAGCTGCGCGCATTCGCCGCTGAAAACGCTATTGAACAACAGCTGTGGGTGCCGGAAGATGGTGAAACACTGCGCTTTTAACCAGGGTCAGAAACGATGTCCGCTTTACAGGTTGTGGTGATCGCTACCGAGGGTTTCAGCCCCTTCCACTTTTCAGTGCCATTAATGGTATTCGGCAAAGCGATGCCGCAGGCGGGATTTTTCGAGGTGGTAATTGCCGCTGAGCAGCCGGGGATGATTGCCTCTGACAGCGGTCTCTCCATCAGCGTGGAGCACGGCCTGGCGTCTCTGGCCGGGGCGGATATCGTGATTGTTCCCTTCTGGCAGCATCCCGCGCAACAGCCATCAGCGGCATTATCAGACGCGCTGACTCAGGCCTGGCAGCGCGGTGCGGAAGTGGTGGGATTATGTCTCGGGGCCTATGTGCTGGCGTATAGCGGATTGCTGAACCGTCGTCGCGCCGCAACGCACTGGGAGTTTGAAAAGGATTTTGCCGGACGTTTTCCGCAAATCCTTCTCGACAGCAACGCCCTGTATACCAGTGATGAACGTTTGATTACTTCCGCAGGGACGGCGGCTGGCATTGACTGCTGTCTGAACATCGTTCGCGAACATTACGGTTCCGCGCTGGCGAACCGGGTCGCCAGAAGGATGGTGATGCCGCCCTACCGCGAAGGTGGCCAGGCGCAGTTTATCGAACGCGCGGTGCCCGACACCACGCGTGACAGCCAGATTAATGACCTGATCGACTATCTGCGGCGTAATCTGGATAAACGTCACGATCTGGATTCACTGGCAGGCATGGTTAACATGAGCAGGCGCACCCTCACCCGCCATTTCGCGCGCGCCACCGGCATGACGCCAGGGGAATGGCTCAGCGCTGAACGGCTACAACGTAGCCAGGAACTGCTGGAAACCACCGACCATAGCATTGAGGCGGTGGCAACGCTGGCCGGTTATCAGTCTCCCATCTCATTCCGGCAAAGTTTTAAGGCACGTTTTAACGTCAGTCCCAGCGAATGGCGGCGCACCTTCCGGGGACCGGCGACACTGCTTTAAGCCTGCGCACATCGAAGCAACAGGTAATTCCTTCTTTATTTAGCGGGAATCCACGGGCATCATGTGTGGCATTATTCACGCTGTGATGTGACATTCATCACAAAACAGCAGCGGAAAGGAGAGAAGCAATGTTTGCAGTGATTTTTGGTCGTCCCGGCTGCCCTTACTGCGTGCGCGCCCAGGAACTGGCCGCCAAACTGACCACCGAGCGTGACGATTTTAACTATCAATACGTCGATATCCAGGTGGAAGGCATTACCAAAGCCGATCTGGAAGCCCGCGCGGGTAAACCGGTGACCACCGTACCGCAGATTTTCCTCGACCAGCAGCATATCGGCGGATACACCGATTTTGCCGCCTGGACGAAAGAGAATCTGGACTTCGCAGTATAAAAAATGGGCCTGTAACAGCGCGATTTATCGCGCTGTTTTAAAGGCGCGCGATAAATCGCGCCGCTACACATCATTCATCGACATGCTTCACGATCGCATCGCCAGCATGATACGCAGCAGACGCACCAGTAACGCACCACAACCCGCCCAGAACAGCGCACTCAGCCCCCAGATAATCAGCCAGCCGCTATGGCTCAGATTCAGCGCCAGTACCACCCACAACGTACCCAGCACGGTGCCCGCCACGGCGACCCATAGCGTGCTTTTTAACGGACTTTCCGGGCGCAGCAACGCCACGACGATGCCTGGCAGTAGAAACAGCAACAACTCAGGTTGACCGCCCACGGCCTGAGCGCCAGATGAGGCCCAGAAGTGATGAGCAAAAATAAACATCAGCGTATATAGCATCACACCCAACACCGCTGCAGGCCAGCGATTAGTACGCTGCGACATAACCATCCTCAACTTCACCGTTAACAATATTGAAACTTTTACCGACCCTGTACACCTGAGTGGAAATAAAAAGAAACAGCTGAATGCGGAAGGAATGAAAACTGCCGATAGCTGAGGGTGTTAATTATGATTAGAATGACGCCGCTTCAAAATTCAGTCCCTGCCATCCCGGCAAAACGGGCACCTGCGGTCGGCACAAGATAGCGAAAAACGACCTTTTCATCAACATGTTACAGGTAAATAAGAAGTTAAAGCGTGAATATTAACGTCGCAGAATTGTTAAGCGGAAATGACGTCCTGTTATTATTTGTTGTTTTAGCACTCGGCCTCTGCCTGGGTAAATTACGTCTTGGTTCTGTCCAGCTCGGAAATTCCATTGGCGTTTTAGTCGTATCGCTTATTTTAGGTGACCAACATTTCGCCATTAATACCGCAGCGTTGAGCCTGGGTTTTATGCTGTTTATTTTTTGTGTTGGCGTCGAAGCCGGTCCTAATTTTTTCTCGATCTTTTTCCGCGACGGTAAAAACTATTTTATCCTCGCCATCGTCATGGTCGGCAGCGCTCTGCTGCTGGCGTTGCTGCTCGGCAAAGTGTTCGGCTGGGATATTGGCTTAACCGCAGGCATGCTGGCGGGAGCCATGACCTCAACACCGGTGCTGGTGGGAGCAGGTGATACGCTCCGGCATAGCATCGCTGACAGCCAGCACCTTACCCTGATGCAGGATCATCTCAGCCTCGGTTACGCCATTACCTATCTGGTGGGGCTGGTCAGCCTGATTTTTGGCGCACGCTACCTGCCACGCCTGCAACATCAGGACCTGCCAACCTGTGCGCAGCAAATCGCCCGTGAACGCGGTCTGGATGCCGATAGCCAGCGCAAAGTGTTCCTGCCGGTGATTCGTGCCTACCGTGTCGGACCGGAACTGGTGGAGTGGAGCGGCGGCAAAAATCTGCGTGAGCTGGGTATTCATCGCCAGACCGGTTGTTATATTGAACGCCTGCGTCGTAACGGTATTCTCGCCAGCCCGGATGGTGACGCACAGCTGCAACTGGGGGATGAAATTTCGCTGGTGGGCTATCCCGATGCCCATGCGCGCCTCGACGCCAGCTTCCGCAACGGCAAAGAAGTGTTCGACCGCGATCTGCTGGATATGCGCATCGTGACGGAAGAGATTGTGGTGAAGAACCATAATGCGGTGAATAAACGTCTCAACCATCTGAAACTGACCGATCACGGCTGCTTCCTTAACCGTGTGATCCGCAGCCAGATTGAGATGCCGATTGATGACAGCATCATGCTGAATAAAGGTGATGTACTCCAGGTCAGCGGCGAAGCACGTCGCGTGAAAAGCCTAGCTGACCGCATCGGCTTTATCGCCATCCACAGCCAGATGACCGACCTGCTGGCCTTCTGCGCCTTCTTCATTATTGGTTTGATGATCGGCATGATCACTTTCCAGTTCAGCAATTTTAGCTTTGGCATTGGTAATGCTGCCGGGTTGTTGTTTGCCGGGATCATGCTGGGTTTCCTGCGCGCCAACCACCCGACCTTTGGGTATATTCCGCAGGGCGCGCTGACCATGGTGAAAGAGTTCGGCCTGATGGTGTTTATGGCGGGTGTTGGCCTGAGTGCCGGTAGCGGCCTGCAACACGGGTTGGGTAGCGAAGGCGCGCTGATGTTGCTGAGCGGTTTGCTGGTCAGCCTGGTGCCGGTGGTGATTTGCTATTTGTTTGGTGCCTATGTGCTGCGCATGAACCGCGCGTTGCTGTTCGGCGCAATTATGGGCGCACGCACCTGCGCACCGGCGATGGAGATTATCAGTGACACGGCGCGCAGCAATATTCCGGCGCTGGGCTATGCCGGAACCTATGCCATTGCCAACGTTTTGCTGACGCTCGCGGGGACGTTGATCGTGATTATTTGGCCGATTTTGCCCTTATAAAAATTTTTTGACTGAGTCCAGAACTTTTTTCCCAGGGTGCAGTCTGAATTATTGCCACTGCTTTTCTTTGAAATCCCCAAATTGAGGAGCCCGCCAGTCTCTGACTGACGGGTTTTTTTATGCCTGTCGATCGTGGCTTAAGGTTCTCTTAAGCGCAGCCTGCGACCCTGCCACTCTGGTTTCGCTCGCTGCAAAAAATCATGCAACTGTCATCCAAATTAAACAATTCAACAACCCGCCTCATGATTAAGAACCCTGCTATTTACCCGCTGTCGCGACGCTTTTACGCTATCAACTTTATTTTGCTGGCATTTTTAGCGTCTGTGTTCCTGCTGTGGTCGCGCCATGAAAGCCTCGATATCGCCATCAGCCAGTTTTGGTTTGATCCGCTGACGCAGCGCTTCCCGTGGCAGCACAACCGCTGGCTGGACCTGATCAACCATCGCCTGCTGAAGGATGTGATCATCGTTGGTGCCGTGCTGATGCTGTTACGTGGTATTCAGCGCCGCGATGGACGCCGGGTGCTGGTGGCCTTGCTGTTCGGGCTGGGGCCGCTGGTGGTCGGGATTCTGAAGGCACACAGCGCCCACTCCTGTCCGTGGGATCTGGCGATGTTTGGCGGCAAAGCGGTGAGCTTTCCGCTGCTGGATGCGGTTCCGGCGGGTAGCGGTCCTGGTCAATGTTTTCCCGGTGGGCATGCTTCCAGCGGTTTTGCGGTGATGGGGCTGTTTTTCCTGTGGTGGCCAGAGAAGCCACGCCGCGCCCTGCTGGCACTGCTGGCGGGCATCGCGCTGGGCCTGCTGATGGGGTATGGCCAGGTGATGCGTGGCGCACACTTTTTCTCCCACAACCTGTGGGCGGGCTGGTGGGTCTGGCTGACCCAGATGCTGATTTTTGCTGGCGTTTCTTTTTGGGTAAACAAGACGAGGAACAAGAGAGCGTAATGGAAGAATTAAACCGCAGCCTCTTTTTATGGATCAACGCCACGCCGGATTCTCCGCAGTGGCTACTCAAGCTGGCGACCTTTATCGCGCAGGATCTGATCGCCATTGTGCCGCTACTGATTGTCGCGCTGTGGCTGTGGGGACCGCGTGAGCAGGTCAGTTCGCAACGTGCTCTGGTATTGAAAACCGGGATGGCGCTGATTTATGCGCTCAGCATTGCCTGGTGCATCAGCCAGTTACTGCCCCATCCGCGTCCGTTTGTCATCGGCCTGGGCCATCAGTTTCTGTCTCATGCTGCTGATGATTCTTATCCCAGCGATCATGGCACCACGATTTTCACCTTCGCGCTGGCGTTTATTTGCTGGCACCGTTTGTGGTCGGGGGTGATTTTGCTGCTGGTCGGCAGCGCCATTGCCTGGTCGCGCGTCTACCTCGGCGTGCACTGGCCGCTGGATATGCTCGGCGGTTTCCTGGTGGGTATGCTCGGCTGTCTGGCCTCGCACCTCGCATGGCAATTGTATGGCGAGCGCATGCTGGCGCTGACGCATCAGATTTACCGCGTATTGTTTGCGATGCCGATTCGGAAAGGATGGATTCGCGGTTAACCCCGCATAATCCCGTAACGGCGCGATTTATCGCGCCGTTACGGGGAATGGCAAGGATTATCAGCTAAACCACTTTCCAAACCAGCCGTTGAATTTCATCATAATGAAATCCCAGATACGGCCAATGAAGCCCCCTTCCGCAACATCTTCCATCGCCACCAGCGGACGTTGTTCCACCGTTTTGCCATCCAGCTGAAAATCGATAGTTCCCACCACCTGATTTTTCTTCAGTGGTGCTTCCAGCTGCGGCGAGGTGAGCGTGAAACTGGCTTTCAGGTTTTTCATCTGCC
The DNA here is from genome assembly GCF_011395035.1 of Pantoea cypripedii. Lineage (NCBI taxonomy): Bacteria > Pseudomonadati > Pseudomonadota > Gammaproteobacteria > Enterobacterales > Erwiniaceae > Pantoea > Pantoea cypripedii. The sequence goes on along the minus strand of NZ_CP024768.1, from coordinate 1,360,691 downwards.
CTTTGGGAAGGGTGATCGCCGCATCCTGGGCGACGCCAAGATTGACCTGGCTGCGATCGCCAAACCAGACGCGTTGCTGCGCAAAGGGTTTATCCGACTTTATCGGCGTCACGGTTTCATAAAAACGAAAACCCCACGTGAGAAGCTTTTCACTCTCACGGAAGCGAATAGCATCGGTCTGTGCCCCGAGCACCACAGAAATCAGACGCATATCGCCGTCAGTCGCAGAGGCGACCAGGTTGTTGCCCGCACCCGAGGTGTGACCGGTTTTGATGCCGTCCACGTTGAGATTGGTGCTCCACAACAGCCGGTTGCGGTTCATCTGCTTAATGTGGTTGAAGGTGAACTCTTTCTCTTTATTCAGCGCATATTCATCCGGCACATCACGGATCAGCCGCTGACCAATAATCGCCATATCACGCGCGGTACTGTACTGCCCGTCGGCGTCCAGTCCGTGTACCGTCATAAAATGGGTATTTTGCAGGCCAAAGGCTTTGGCGTAGTTATTCATCAAACCAATAAACGCATCCTGGCTACCCGCCACATAGTCGGCCAGCGCGATACAGGCATCGTTACCGGATTGAATCACAACGCCTTTATTCAGCTCAGATACCGGAATGCGATCGCCGGGCTTCAGGAACATCAGCGATGAGCCGCGCAGTTTCGGGTTGCCGGTGGCCCAGGCATCCTGACCAATGGTCACCATATCGTTATTGGTGATTTTTCCGGCTTTCAGCGCCTGGCCCACCACATAACTGGTCATCATTTTGGTCAGACTGGCGGGGTCGAGGCGTTGATCGGCATTCGATTCAGCCAGAACCTTGCCGCTGTTGTAGTCCATTAAAATCCAGGCTTTGGCATCAAGCTGTGGTGCGGCGGGAGCCTCTTCCGCCAGAACGGAAACCGGGACGAGCAATAATAATAAGGAAGAGGCAGCCAAAGGCCGCCAGGCAGGAGTGATAGCGAGTTTTCTCATGAGCATGACCAGATGTTTGTCCTTGTTAAATATCGTGGTTCTTTGCCAGCAAGACGCACGTATACCAGAACGCTAACGGTTCGCGCCGGCGAAAAAAACCGTCTGACCGTAAAGTTTTATAGAGTTTATTAGAGTAACCCTGGCACCAACGCCGCTGCGCTGCCAGCTTTGATCTGTCGCCATCTGTGAAAAATTGCGAGAAATTCCGATTTTTCGCAGATCAGTTAAGCCAGTCACAAATTTCCGCTAACCTGATTTCAGTCAGCCTGAGGAGAATCATGATGGACTTAGCCGTGTTCGATCTGGACGAAACCCTGATTTGTGAAGACAGCACCAGCCTGTGGCTACGCTGGCTGGTTTCACAGGGTTTTGCCCCTGCCGATCTGATTAGCGAAGAACAATCGCTAATGACCCAATATCACGCCGGTACGCTATCAATTGAAGAATATATGAATACCACCCTCGCCCCGTTAGCCGGTATGGCAACCATGACGGTATCCGGCTGGGTGCGCCGTTTTATCCACCGCGACATTCTGCCACGGGTCTTTCCTGCCGCGCGCGAACGCATCAACTGGCATCAGCAGCGTGGCGACACCGTGATGATCATTACCGCCAGCGGCGAGCATCTGGCGATACCGATTGCTGAACGCCTCGGCGTGCACGGTGCGCTGGCGATTGGTGTCGAGATTGTCGATGATCGCTACAGCGGCCAGACCTACGGCACCATGACCTACAAGGAAGGTAAAGTGGCGCGCCTGGGCGACTGGAAAGCGTTGCAGCAGGATCATCGTTTTGATCGCACCTGGGCGTACAGCGATTCAATGAATGATCTGCCGCTGCTGGCCCATGCCGATCATGCTTATGTGATTAACCCAGACACCCTGCTGCAACAGGAAGCGCAGCAACGTGGCTGGGAAGTGTGTAACTGGGTGCGTTAATTACCCGCGTGGTGCGCTGGCGCTCTCCGCCAGCCCCACTTTCAGCAGTTTGCCGTTGGCTTCATCGGTCAGCACATACAGGAAGCCATCCGGTCCCTGACGGACATCGCGGATGCGTTCACCACGATCGGTCAGCAGGCGCTGTTCCTCCACCACTTTCTCACCATTCACCTGCAAACGAATCAGGCTTTTTTCCTTTAGTGCACCAATAAATAACGAATTCTTCCACTGCGGGAAACGTGCGCTGTTGTAAAACGCCATACCGCTGATCGCCGGTGATACTTTCCAGTAAAACACCGGTTGTTCTGTGCCCGGCACCTCACCACCTTTGGCTTCCGGTACTTTTTGCCCGCTGTAATCTATCCCCCAGGTCGCCAGCGGCCAGCCGTAGTTTTTGCCTTTTTCCGGGATATTCACTTCATCACCGCCGCGCGGGCCATGCTCACTCTCCCACATCTGCTGTGTCCAGGGATTAAGCGCCAACCCCTGCGGATTACGCACGCCATAGGCCCAGATTTCACCACGCGCCCCCTGGCGTGCGACAAACGGATTATCCGCCGGAATTTTGCCATCGGCAGTCAGGCGAATGATTTTGCCCGAGAGTTTATCGAGGTCCTGCGCGCTGCTGCTGGCAAAGTTGTCACCGAAGGCAATCCACAAAAAGCCCTGCCTGTCGAACGCCAGCCGCGTTCCCAGGTTGGCACCGCTGGAGAGCTTAGGGGTTTGCTCCAGCACCACCTGAAAATCACTCAGCTGGCGGTTATCGTCACTCAGACGACCATACCCCACCACGCCCCCCGCGCGTCCGTCACCGTCGGCGGTGGTATAGCTGAGCCACACGCGGCGACTTTGTGCGAAGTCCGGTGCCAGCACCACATCAAGCAGACCGCCCTGCCGATGCGCCCAGACTTTGGGTACGCCGCTGATGGGTGCCGATACGCCTTTGCCCGGCTGCCAGCTCCGTAACTGGCCCGACCGCTCGGTAATTAACAGGGTGTGGTTATCCGGCAGAAAGGCTACCGACCAGGGATGATCCAGTTTCTCCTGCAACACCTGCACCTGCACATCAGCCGCCAATGCAGGCAGGGAACAACTTAGCGCACTGCCGAACAGCAACGCAGCTTGCAACAATCGCATGGGTTTCTCCTTTTTCACCGTCTGCCGTTAAGGGTAGTCAGCAAGTAAAAAAGGATGTGCAGGATTTACAAAACATTAAGCCCGGCGGCGCACCGGGCAACTTTTTACGGAGCGGAGAAGGAGACGGCATCCCGCACCATCTCATCAATGCCTGGGCGGATGTCATTCAGGGTGATCGGCGTTTCACTGTTCGGCAACGTGCGGCCAAAGGCTTTACGTACCACCTTGATCAGCGGTTTACCGGTTTGCGCATCGACGGCTTCCATCTCAAGGTACAAGGCACTGTTCTGGGTACGATGTCCGGTCGCCGCCATGGTTCCGGCAATCACTGCCCCAACCGGTATGACTTCGTAGAACTGCACGCCCTCGTTTTCACCTGCCACGGCGGTGATGGCTCCTCTCACCACCATGGTGCCAGGGCCTTTCTGCGTCACGAGAGTTTTATGTACCGCAATCCCGTCTTTGAGTTTCTGGTCGGTGTATTGTCGTATCTGATCCAGTGTCTGCTGGCTGATACGCTGCGTCGGATGGGCTGCCGGGTAATAAACGATTGGGGTATAAACGACGTTCGGATACTTCGCGCCATGGTAATCCGGCGATATCCAGCGCATCGTCGGTTTACCACTGGCCGACTCCGCCATGGTTAGCTGGCTGTAATCGCCGAGAAAGCCGGAATATTGTTTTGTATCAGTAACATGAGAGGTACAACCCGCCGCCAGAAAAGCCAGCGTCATTAATGGAATACACAGATGTGATCGCATACGAGAACCCTTGTGTTTAGTGATTGCTTTTCAAGCATAGTGCGGGTAGTAACGGACAGTGAGGAAATTTGAGGAAATGTGAATAATAACCACCTGTGCCTGTAAGCACAGGTGATCAGAGGATTATTCGAAGCAGGTTTCAGGATTATCTGACAGGGAAACAAACTCGTCGCCCCCTTTGGTCAGCGCCATGATTTTGCCGCTCTCAATATCATAAACCCAGCCATGCAAGCGCAGCGTTTTCTTACGCAGCGCCACCGCAACAGACGGATGTGTTTTGATATTGTGCAGCTGCGCGATGACGTTCTCTTTCACCATCTCGTTCAACTTGGTTTCTGGCGTGTCGTACTTTTTGTTTTCCACTACCGCACGCGCGGCATCAGCATAACGCAGCCAGTGCTCCACCGCTGGCATGGTATCCATGCAGGAACATTCAGCGATAGCTTTCATCGCGCCACAGTTGGAGTGGCCGCAAATGATGATTTCGCTGACACCCAGCGCAACGACGGCGTATTCGATAGTGGCAGAGACACCGCCCGGTTCCGGTCCAAACGACGGCACAATGTTGCCGGCATTACGGATAACGAACAGCTGGCCAGGCTCCTGCTGCGTAACCAGTTCCGGCACCAGACGGCTGTCTGAGCAGGAGATAAACAGGGCTTTGGGATTTTGGTTGGACGCCAGGCTTTTGAAAAGATCCTTCCTTTCAGGGAACACATTCTGTTGAAAACTCAGAAAACCTTTGATGATCTCTTTCATTTCTCTGTTCTCACATTATCCACTTCGGCCCCGGCAGTGAGGGATTCACCGTCAGCGACGCACATTTTTTTCTAATATCGATAATCACTTATAAATTCCAACCGGGGATTTAAGCAAAATAGCCTACTGAAGACAACCCCGCCAGCGCTGCGGTTACCCTCGCCCAGCCCGCGACATTGCCCACATCCCGCGTGGTAAGCCGCTTACATAGCCTGGCAAAAAGCCTGACAACTGGCTATACAATTTCTTCCCTTACGCTCGATTAACTGTGACAGATTTTGATTTGTCAGCCTCTGGCTCCCCTGGCGCTACAGCAGACTGAAATAAAAGCCACTCCTTCATTATTTTCAATCTAAGAAAAATGGGGTTTTACCGGCTCGCTAATTAATGCCTTTTCGAGTAACGAATATCGATTACCAGTACAACTACGGCCCAAATAGCAGTCAGCAACACAGAATATTCTGGGATAAAAATGACGAAAAATACACCACCTAAAATAATCGCAGCAAGAGGGATTAGATTACCAAAAAGAAACCCTATCGTCTGAATCACTTTTTTATATAACCACTTCATTTCCTCAACATCTCATTCATGAGAAAAACAACCCTTTTCTAATTACCATGCCTCCATAAATAAAAAATGGATTCTAATCTTTTCTCACCCACAAATTGCAGGCTAAAAATGCCAGAGTGGCTGAAATAAAAACTGATAAGACGACATTAACATAGAACACCAAATCAAGTGTATTATCTACCCCATCCTGATTAAGCCAATTTCCCAGAATATAAAAAAATCGCATCGGAATCACGAAAGAAAGAAGGTTAACAGAACCATAAAAGCAGCCTAAAAAAACCAGGATAAACAGGGCGATTTTCTTCATTCAATATACCTTTATCGTACCGTAGGCTTTCAGCTTACTTCCCGGGATGTTAATCATTGCACCTGCTGCCATCAACCTGTCATGAAGATATCCAAATTGTGCCTGACTTGTAAGGGTGATACAGCCTTCACTCAATCCCCTTGGCCCGATAGGATGCAAGCGGAAACCTCCACGCTTTATACCCTGTGTAAACGTCCAATCATCAATTTTTCCATCATCCCGATAAAGTGCAAACCATTTTGAGCGGTCAGTACTATAGATGTCACGATAGAACATTTCCCTTATTGGTCCAAGAGTACCTCCTGTAGGACGTTCAACAATAAAATAACGTCCTCTGAGCAAAGGTCCAATGTTAGTGACATGCGTCATATCAGGATTATTACGTCCCTCACCCTGCCCGGAAAATGCTCTGAATGTTCCTATACCAGGACAATGCAATGTTGAGAATTCACGACGATTAAGAATGAAATAACAACTGTAGGCCATAACGAATCCTTTTGTTAAGCTTAACTTTTTATAGAGTTACGTAAGGACGATTCCGTCCCGATTTAGAGGGATTTTCATTTTAACCAAGAATACTATTCGCAATAGCAAATTGCGTTCGAAATCGTGAGTTAAACACGATGTAAAGCGCCATAATTACACTGCAAAGGGTAGAATAAATGACATCAATAAAAAATAACTTTTTTCTCAAAACATTATTTGAGTCATATTTTTTCGCAAAACTCCTTATGTATTATCCCAAAACAGTCAACAGACAACCCGAGATGAAAGATAAGCTGCAATTGTTTTTTTTCCCCCTGGTTAGCGCTCAGGGCCAGTTCCCGGCCTCTGCTTATCACTTGATCTGCGCATATAGGAGTATAATTTTCGTTGCTCCATCTGTAGAATCTCGCGCCATTCCTGCTTAGAACCGGAAAATGAGCAATGTCCCATAACAAAACACCTGACAACGTATTGGAAAAGTCGACGACTCTTCCACCTAAAGTAGGATTTATCTCTTTAGGCTGCCCAAAAAACCTTGTCGATTCAGAGCGCATCCTGACGGAGCTGCGTACTGAAGGCTATGACGTGGTCCCACGCTACGATGATGCCGAGATCGTCATCGTCAACACCTGTGGCTTTATCGACAGCGCCGTGCAGGAATCCCTGGAAGCGATTGGTGAAGCGCTGAACGAGAACGGCAAAGTGATCGTGACCGGCTGCCTGGGTGCCAAAGTGGACCAGATCCGCGAAGTTCACCCGAAAGTGCTGGAAATCACCGGACCGCACAGCTACGAGCAGGTGCTGTCGCATGTACATCATTATGTGCCAAAACCGGAACACAACCCGTTCCTGAGCCTGGTGCCGCAGCAGGGTGTGAAGCTGACGCCGCGCCACTACGCTTACCTGAAAATTTCTGAAGGCTGCAACCATCGCTGCACCTTCTGCATCATTCCATCCATGCGTGGCGATCTTGATAGCCGCCCGATTGGCTCAGTGCTGGATGAAGCCAAACGTCTGGTGGAAGCGGGTGTGAAAGAACTGCTGGTGATCTCCCAGGATACCTCCGCCTATGGCGTGGATGTGAAGCACCGTACCGGTTTCTGGAATGGCTCGCCGGTCAAAACCAGCATGGTCAGCCTGTGTGAGCAGCTGGCAAAACTCGGCGTCTGGGTTCGTCTGCACTATGTTTATCCCTATCCGCACGTCGATGATGTCATTCCGCTGATGGCGGAAGGGAAGCTTCTGCCGTATCTGGATATCCCGCTGCAACACGCCAGCCCGCGCATTCTCAAACTGATGAAGCGTCCGGGTGCGGTAGAACGCACGCTGGAACGCATTAAGCGCTGGCGTGAAATCTGCCCGGAACTGACGCTGCGTTCGACCTTTATCGTCGGTTTCCCGGGTGAAACGGAAGAAGACTTCCAGATGCTGCTCGACTTCCTGAAAGAAGCACGCCTCGACCGCGTCGGATGCTTCCAGTACAGCCCGGTCGAAGGGGCCACCGCCAACCAGCTGCCGGACCCGGTGCCGGACGATGTGAAACAGCAACGTTTCGATCGTTTTATGCAGCTGCAACAGCAGATTTCCGCAGAACGCCTGCAAGAGAAAGTGGGTCGCGAAATTCTGGTGATCATCGATGAAGTGGATGAAGAAGGGGCCGTGGGCCGCAGCATGGCCGATGCACCGGAAATCGACGGCGCGGTGTACCTGAATGGCGATCGTCAGGTGAAGGTCGGCGATGTGGTGCGCGTCAAAGTCGAGCACGCCGATGAGTACGACCTGTGGGGTAGCCGCATCTAACCTCCCCTCCTCCCCCATGCCCGTCATGGGGGAATCATTTTCCGCCGAAATTATTTTCTGCCGACAGTAAAGCGCCTTTCTTTTACACCGATAACCTCTGTACACGCCCCTTTTTGCGCAGAGATACCAGGATGCTTAAAAGAATGAAAGTCGTGACCGCCATCATCATGATTCTGGTGGTGTTCACAGCCATGCAGGCCGTTTCCGGCTCCCTGTTTTTAACCTCATTAATTTCAGGACAGCGAAACTTCACCACCAGCGATCAATTGTCTCACCAGCAACGCGAACTGGCCGATGGCTGGCAAACGCTGGTCAAAACCCGTGTCACTATCAACCGCGTCGCCATTCGTATTCTGAAGAAGCAAACCGATGCTGCCTCACTGGCCGCTATCGACAAACTGATAACCGCCGCCGGGGCGTCACTGGATGAAGCGCAGCAGCACTTCACTCAGTATAAGAATCTGCCACGCATCGCCGGGCAAAGTGATGCCGCTGCGACGCTGGTCGAGGCGAAGTTCACCGCCATGGCGAATCTGTTGCAGCAGTCTGCGGTATTCCTTAAGGCTAACGATTATCCTTCCTACGGCAATCTGGATGCTCAGCAGGCGCAGGACGATCTCGAAGACGCCTATAAACAGTGGCGGGCGCAGAATGTCGAGCTGCTGGCGCAAGGCAATGCCCAGAATGAAAGCACTTATCATCGCATGATGGCCATGGTTGGCGTGATGACGCTGGTGGTGCTGCTGATGCTGGTGGCAGTATGGGTGCTGGTGCGCCGCATCCTGCTGACACCAATGAAGTTGCTGCAACAGCAGATGGAACGCTTCGCGGAGGGCGACCTTTCCGGCTCCCTGCTGGTGGAGGGGCGCAGCGAAATGGCCGCACTCGCCACCAGCCTGAACCATATGCAGCAGGCATTGCTCAGCACTGTCAGCAACGTGCGAGATAGCGCCGACGCCATTTTCAGCAGTGTGACCGAAATCGCCACCGGCAATAACGATCTCTCCGCGCGCACCGAACAGCAGGCCGCCTCACTGGAAGAGACCGCCGCCAGCATGGAGCAGCTCACCGCCACGGTGAAACAAAACGCCGATAACGCCCGTCAGGCCTCACAGCTGGCAAAAACCGCCTCCGACACCGCCGATAAAGGCGGTAACGTGGTCGAGGGTGTGGTGAAGACCATGCGCGCTATCGCGGATAGCTCGAAAAAGATCGCGGATATCACCAGCGTGATCGATGGCATCGCTTTCCAGACCAATATTCTGGCGCTGAACGCCGCCGTTGAAGCGGCGCGCGCTGGCGAGCAGGGACGCGGTTTTGCTGTGGTCGCCGGTGAAGTACGCAACCTCGCCCAGCGCAGTGCGCAGGCGGCGAAGGAGATCAAGCTGTTGATTGAGAATTCCGTGCAGCGCGTAGATCTCGGCTCGCAGCAGGTCAGCAGCGCCGGTGACACCATGCAGGAGATCGTCAGCGCGGTTACCCGCGTCACCGACATCATGGGCGAGATCGCTTCCGCCTCGGATGAGCAGAGCCGTGGTATTGATCAGATCGGTCAGGCAGTGAATGAGATGGATCGCGTGACGCAGCAGAATGCCACGCTGGTACAGGAATCGGCCAATGCTTCGGCGTCGCTGGAGCAACAGGCCAGCCGCCTGTCAGCGGCAGTGGCACGCTTCAATACCGGCGCTCGCCAGGTCGCGGCGGTGCTGGTTCGTCCGGCGGCACCGGTTATCACCCCACGGGCGTTAAAGGCCCCCGCCCCTTCCGGTAACGATAACTGGGAAACCTTCTAAGCTGAAAAACGCGCGATAAATCGCGCCGCTACAAACCGCATCCGATCGTTATCGCGTCGCTACAAACCGCATCCGATCGTTATCGCGTCGCTACAAACCGCGTCCGGCCGTAGCGGCGCGATTTATCGCGCGGTTGTGATGCGGTGCGTATTGATACGCACCGGCTTACGTTTTCAGCTTCGGATCCAGCGCATCGCGCAATCCGTCACCCAGCAGATTGAATGCCAGCACGGTGAGGAAAATCGCCAGGCTGGGGAAAATCGCCACATGCGGGGCAATCACCATATCGGCACGGGCTTCGTTTAACATCGCGCCCCATTCCGGTGTGGGCGGTTGCGCCCCCAGGCCAAGAAATGACAGGCTGGCCGCAGTGATGATCGACGTACCAATACGCATGGTGAAATAGACCACAATCGAAGACACCGTACCCGGCAGGATATGGCGCATGATGATGGTCCAGTCCGATGCACCGATGCTGCGCGCCGATTCGATATAAGTCTGATGTTTCAATACCAGGGTGTTGCCGCGCACCAGCCGCGCAAAAGCCGGGATACTGAAAATCGCCACCGCGACAATCACGTTACTCATGCCGCTGCCCATAATCGCCACCACGGCAATCGCCAGCAGTATGCCCGGAAAGGCAAACAGCACGTCACATACGCGCATGGTGATACGATCCCACCAGCCTTCGTAGTAACCCGCCAGCAGGCCCAGCACCGTGCCGATCACCGTACCTATCGCCACCGAGAAGAAACCGGCAATCAGCGAAATACGCGTCCCGACCAGCACCCGGCTAAAAATGTCACGGCCAAGCGAATCCACGCCAAACCAGTGCATCAGCGACGGGCCTTCATTCAGACGATCATAATCAAAATAGTTTTCCGCATCGAACGGGGCAATCCACGGGGCGATAAACGCCACCACGATCAGCAACAGCACAAACAATCCGGCCAGCATCGCCACGTGCTGACGGCGAAAACGCCGCCAGAATTCGCGCCACGGCGTGCGTACCCGGTTCTCCGTCATCGTCGGCATGATTTTCAATGCCGCTTCGCGTCGCCAGTTTTTCATTGCGACTCCTTACCTGTAGCGAATAGCCGGGTTGATCGCCGCGTACAGCATATCGACAATCAGGTTGATCAGAATGAACTCCAGCGAAAACAGCAATACCTCGGCCTGAATCACCGGGTAATCACGCATCTCCACCGAATCCACCAGCAGACGGCCCAGACCAGGCCAGTTGAACACCACTTCCACCACGATCGAACCGCCGAGCAAAAAGCCAAATTGCAGGCCCATCATGGTCACGACCGGAATCATGGCATTGCGCAGGCCATGTTTGACCACCACCAGCGATTCACGCACCCCTTTGGCGCGTGCGGTGCGCATATAATCTTCCTGCATCACCTCCACGAAAGAGGCGCGGGTAAAGCGTGCCATCACCGCCGCCACTGCCGCGCCCAGGGTGATGGAAGGTAAAATATAATGCCGCCAGCTGTCGGCTCCGACCGTGGGTAACCAGCCCAGATCGACGGAAAAAATTTGCATCAGCAACATGCCGAGGGCAAATGCCGGAAAGGAGATGCCAGACACCGCCAGCGTCATTCCCAGACGATCCGGCCAGCGATTACGCCAGACGGCCGAGACGATACCAATCGCCATGCCGAACAGCACCGCCCATACCATGCTGCTCAACGTCAGCCAAAGCGTCGGGAGGAAACGCGTGGCGATCTCCTCGGAAACCGGGCGTTTCGACACCATCGACTGACCAAAATCCCCCTGCAACGCATTCCAGATAAAATGCCAGAACTGCTGGATCAGCGGTTGATCCAACCCCAGTTCCTGGCGCACCAGCGCCACCACCGAGGCATCCGCTTCCGGTCCGGCAATCAGCCGTGCCGGGTCGCCCGGCAACAGATGAACAAACAGGAACACCAGCACCGCGACAATCAGCAGCGTGGGAATCAGTCCCAGTAATCGTTTGAGAAAATAATTCAGCATGCGAAATCCTGCACGGTTATGGCCAGCCCTCACAGGCTGGCCATAAAGGTTACTTCAGGTCGGCCTCATCAAAATTAAATGAGGTATCAGGCATGACGTAAAAACCGCTCAGGTTTTTGTTATTGGCAGAAAGCAGCTGTTCCACCACCAGCGGGATCCACGGATGATCGTTCCAGATACGGTCCTGGGCATCTTTATACAGTTTGGCTTTCTGATCGCGATCGGTGGTTTTCAGCGCATCAGCCAGATCTTTATCCACCTGCGGATTGCTGTAGAACGCGGTGTTAAAGATCGCTGGCGGCCAGGAGCTGGTGGCAAACAGCGGCGTCAGCGCCCAGTCGGCTTCACCGGTAGAGGCTGACCAGCCGGTATAGAACATACGGACGCCGCTCTCTTTCTGGCCTTTGCTCTCCACTTCCGCCGCACGCTGACCGGCATCCATCGCCAGCAGTTTCACTTTCACACCCACCTGCGCCAGCTGCTGCTGCGTGAACTGCAACACTTTCTGCGCGGTGCTGTGGTTGTGTGATGACCACAGCGTGGTCTCGAAACCGTTGGGATAACCCGCTTCTTTCAGTAATTCACGCGCTTTGGCCGGATTGTAGGCGATAGCGGGATACGTCTGCGCGAAGTCGATAGCCGGGGGTACAATGCCGGTCGCCGGGGTGGCATAACCGGCAAACGCCACCTTCGCCAGCGCCTGGCGGTTGATGGCATATTCCAGCGCCTCACGCACCTTCGGGTTGTCGAACGGTTTTTGCGTCACGTTCAGGCTGATATAACGCTGCATAATCGAAGGCGTGGTGACCACATCGAGCTTGCTGTTTTTCTCCAGCAGTTTGGCCTGCTCAAATGGCACCGGGAAAGCAAAAGTGGCTTCGCCGGTCTGCAACATCGCCGCACGGGTATTGTTATCCACCACCGGACGCCAGGTGATGCTGTCGAGCTTCGGATAACCTTTTTTCCAGTAGCCATCCCACTTCTTCACTTTGACGAAGTCAGTCTGGTTCCAGGTGACAAATTCAAACGGACCGGTGCCCACCGGATGGAAACCGATGTCCTTGCCATATTTTTGCAGCGCAGTCGGAGAAATCATCACCGCCGCCGGATGAGCAAGGTTGTTAATAAAGGCGGAAAAAGGCTGCTTCAGGGTGATTTTCACCGTCAGCGGGTCCACCACCTCGGTCATTGCCACGTATTTAAACAGGTTGTAGCGCTTAAGGTGATTATCCGGGTTGCTGGCGCGATCGAGGTTGACCTTCACTGCTTCAGCATTGAAATCGGTGCCGTCCTGGAACTTCACGTTGGGACGCAGTTTGATGGTGTAAGTCAGGCCATCGCTGCTGGCTTGATAACTTTCGGCCAGCACATTGGTCAGCTTCATATCTTTATCGAAACCGAACAATCCCTGATAGAACGACTTCGCCACCGCCTGCGACAAGGTATCGTTGGCATCGTAGGGATCGAGAGTGGTGAAGGTGGAGGCCACGGCAATCACCGCATCTTTGGCCGCCCAGGCCGGTAACGCCAGCGCCGAACTTAATAACCCGGCAGTGATAACCCCTTTACGCATAATGTTGTGCATCGTTATGGTTCTCCTGTAGTCCCTGTCTTAACGCGGCACCGGCCGGTGACGCGGATGAGTTGCTGCTGTTCAGGTGCCGCTGATGGCGTGTCGGGCAACAAAATGTCCCGGTGCCACTTCCTGTAAGGGTGCCACTTCCGGCTCTGCGCCCAGCGGGCGAATCGGGCTGGGGATTTCATCCACCATTAATGCCCGCTCGCGGCGACGGTGTGCCGGATCGGCAACCGGCACCGCGGCCATCAGTTTTTTGGTGTACGGATGACGTGGCTGCTCGAACACCGCCTGACGCGGCCCCATTTCCACGATCTGTCCCAGATACATCACGGCCACGCGATGGCTGATGCGTTCCACCACCGCCATATCGTGCGAAATAAACAGAAACGCGATGCCAAACTCACGTTGTAAATCGAGCATCAGGTTGATGATCTGCGCCTGAATCGACACATCCAGCGCTGAAACCGACTCATCGGCAATCACCACTTTGGGGTTGAGTGCCAGCGCCCGCGCAATGCAAATACGCTGGCGCTGGCCACCAGAAAATTCGTGCGGATAGCGCTGCGCATGTTCCGGCAGTAAGCCAACTCGCTCCAGCAGCCAGGCAACCCGTTTCTCGGCCTGGCGTCGGCTCATCGCCTGATGCACCAGCAGCGGTTCCATGATGGAGAAGCCCACCGTCAGACGCGGATCGAGCGACGCGTAAGGGTCCTGAAAAATAAACTGAATATCACGCCGCAGCCTGGCCAGCGCCCGCCCTTCCAGGGAGTCAATCCGCTGACCATCAAAGGTGATGGTGCCCCCCTGGCTGGCAACCAGCCGCAGCAGGGAACGGCCCGTGGTGGATTTACCACAGCCGGATTCACCCACCAGCGCCAGGGTTTCACCGGCATAAAGATCGAAACTGACCTTCTCCACCGCATGCACGCGGCGCTTAACCCGGTTCAGCAGGCCGCCACGAATATCGAAACGTGTCACCAGGTCGCGCACCTGCAAAATCGGCGGCACATCCAGCCGCACCGTATCCTGCGGCGTTTCCACTTCGGCACGGCCATCACGATGAATTAACGGGAATTTGGCGGGCAGTGGCTGCCCATGCATCGCGCCTAGCCTGGGGACAGCGGAGAGCAGCGCGCGGGTATAAGGTTGCTGCGGATGGTCGAATAATTGCTGCACCGGCGCGCGCTCCACCACATCACCGCGATACATGACCTGCACCCGGTCAGCCATTTCCGCCACCACGCCCATATCATGGGTGATAAAAATCACCCCCATCTGCATCTCTTTTTGCAGCACCCGGATCAGTTGCAGAATCTGCGCCTGAATGGTGACGTCAAGCGCCGTGGTCGGTTCATCGGCAATCAACAGCGCCGGTTTGCAGGACAACGCCATCGCAATCATCACGCGCTGACGCATACCGCCGGAAAGCTGATGGGGATAGCGCGTCAGCACGTTTTGCGCTTCCGGAATGCGTACCAAATCCAGCATATGCCGCGCTTCGGCCAGCGCCTGCTGATGGCTTTTTCCCTGGTGCAGACGGATAGATTCGGCGATTTGCTCCCCCACGGTGAACACCGGGTTGAGTGAGGTCATCGGCTCCTGAAAGATCATCGCCATATCGGCACCGCGTACCCGCCGCATCTGGCTGGCGGACGCACGCATTACATCCAGCAATTCGCCGTTGCGCCGCCGCAGGGTGATGTCACCACTGACGTCTCCCCCCGCCTGCTGAATCAGCCGCATCAGCGCCAGCGAAGTGACCGATTTACCTGAACCGGATTCCCCGACCAGCGCCAGGGTTTCGCCGCGATGCAGATCCAACGACAACTGACGCACCGCTTCGGTGATGCGTCCTTCATGCTGAAAACGCACGTTCAGGTCACGTACCGCCAGAACCTGCTCTGGCGTTAACTGCAGCTGCCGATCCGTCATGCCTGCTCCTTAGCTGTCGCGGTAAATGGCTACCTCAACTTCACCACCAACGTAAGCGAATCCCCGGTACATCCCTTCGCTGTTAAACGGCAGGGCCACATTGCCGTCATAATCCACCGCAATCAGCCCGCCACTGCCGTCCAGCTCCTGCACTTTATCGTGTATCACGTTGGCGCTGGCCTGTTGTAACGTACGTCCGGCGTAACGCATCTGCGCGGCCACGTCATAGGCCGCCAGCGTGCGGATAAACACCTCGCCGGTACCGGTACAGGAGACCGCTACGCTGTCGTTGCTGGCGTAGCAGCCCGCGCCCACCAGCGGTGAATCACCGACACGTCCGGCCTGTTTGTTGGTCATGCCGCCGGTGGAGGTGGCCGCCGCGAGGTTGCCGTGCAGATCAAGCGCCACGGCGCCCACGGTGCCAAATTTACGATCGGGGTCGAGCGGATCGTCGCTGTGGCTCTGCGCGGCACCGTCATGATCCAGCACCGCCTGCTGGCTGCCGAGCGCCCGCTGCAACTGCTCCCAGCGCTCGGGCGTCGAGAAGAAATCGGCCGCCACCATTTCCAGCCCCTGTTGCGTGGCAAACGCTTCGGCACCTGCGCCGATAAACAATACATGCGGGCTGACTTCCAGCACGGCACGCGCCGCAAGGATCGGATTGCGGATATGGTTAACACCGGCCACCGCCCCCACCTCCAGCGTCTTGCCGTCCATAATGCTGGCATCCAGCTCGTGCGTACCCTGATGGGTAAACACCGCCCCTTTACCGGCATTAAATAACGGACATTCTTCCAGCAAACGTACCGCTTCGGTGACCGCATCCATCGCGCTGCCGCCGTCGGCAAGAATTTGCTGACCGGCTGCGACAATCGCCGCCAGTTGCTGACGATAATATTGCTCTTTTTCGGCGCTCATCGCCGCGCGGGTGATCGCGCCCGCTCCGCCGTGAATGGCGATAACTGCTTTAGTCATACCGGTTACCCTGTCAAGGAATCAGAACCAAAAACACTGATTTAGAATGGTTTTCATTATTTTTTTGGCAATTTTCGACTATAGAAAGGCCGTCCAGCCTTGTAAAGCAGAAACTGTGCTGCCGGGTCATAACCTTTTATTGTGGCTTATGCCTTTTGCCCGATGTGACTCGGCGCGTAAATACCACCATAATAGTCGACATCTGAAATAACCAGGATGTTAAGGACATGGAACCCTTTACCGCAGGTTTAATCTCCCTCGAAGACGCGCAGCAAAAAATGCTGGCGCAACTCACCCCGATTACCGACTCGTTGCAGGTGTCATTATTCGAAGCCGACGGGCGCATCACCGCCGCGCCGGTGCTGTCCCCGCTGGATGTCCCACCGTTCGATAATGCCGCGATGGACGGTTACGCAGTACGACTGGCCGATCTCACGTCGGGCAGCGTCTTACCGGTGGCAGGCAAAGCCTTTGCGGGTGTGCCTTTCAGCGGTGACTGGCCCGCAGGTAGCGTGATCCGCATTATGACGGGTGCACCTGTTCCCACTGGCTGCGACGCGGTGGTGATGCAGGAAGAGACCGAACAGCGTGATGGCGGCATTGTGATCACCGCGCCGGTAAAGGACGGACAACATATCCGTCGCAGCGGTGAAGATATCCAGACCGGCAAACAGGTACTGGATAGCGGTATCCGTCTCGGGGCCGCGGAGCTGCCGTTGCTGGCCTCACTCGGCATCGCCGAGGTCAGCGTGCTACGCAAACTGCGCGTGGCGATCTTCTCCACCGGTGACGAATTGCAGGCCGTGGGCACGCCGCTGGCGGCAGGACAGATTTATGATACTAACCGCTTTACCGTGTCCCTGATGCTTAAGCGACTGGGTTGTGAAGTGATCGATCTCGGCGTGATTGCTGATGACCCGGAGCAGTTACGCCAGGCATTTAGCGAAGCGGATCGTCAGGCCGATGTGGTGATCAGCACCGGGGGCGTCTCCGTGGGTGAAGCCGACTTCACCAAAGCGATGCTGGAAGAGTTGGGTGCCATCACCTTCTGGAAACTGGCCATCAAACCGGGCAAACCTTTTGCCTTTGGTCGTCTGGCAAATAGCTGGTTCTGTGGCCTGCCGGGCAACCCGGTCTCTGCGGCAGTGACCTTCTATCAGCTGGTGCAGCCGCTGCTGGCGACCCTCACCGGCCAGAAAACCGTGGTGATGCCACCACGTCTGCGCGCCAGAGCGGCAAAGGGCCTGAAAAAATCGCCAGGCCGACTCGATTTTCAACGCGGCGTGTTCAGCCGTGGCACAGACGGTACGCTGGAGGTGCACAGTACCGGGCCGCAGGGTTCACATGTCTTCAGTTCATTCGCACTGGCAAACTGCTTTATCGTGCTGGAACGCGAACGCGGTAACGTTGAGGCGGGCGAATGGGTGGAAATTGAACCCTTCAACAACCTGCTGGAGGGATAAATGCACGCTGAGCTGAGCGATGAGGAAATGCTGCGCTATAACCGGCAGATCGTGCTGCGTGGTTTCGATTTTGATGGTCAGGAAAAGCTGAAAGCCGCACGCGTGCTGGTCATCGGTCTGGGTGGCCTGGGTTGTGCAGCAGCCCCTTATCTGGCTGCGTCGGGTGTCGGACATCTTACCCTGCTCGATTTCGATACCGTGGCGCTCAGTAACCTGCAACGTCAGATCCTGCATCACGACAGCACCATCGGGATGGCAAAGGTGGATTCCGCCGCACTTCAGCTCGCCGCCATTAATCCCCATTGTTCGCTGGAAACCCTCAATGCGCAGCTCGACGATGCTGCGCTGGCGGCGCTGATTGCGCGCCATGATGCGGTACTGGATTGCACCGATAATGTCGGCACACGGGAGCAGATCAACCGTCTGTGCTGGCAGCACAAGGTACCGTTGATTTCCGCTGCCGCCATTCGCATGGAAGGCCAGCTCAGCGTGTTTACCTGGCAGCCTGACACCCCCTGCTATCGCTGTATCAGCCGTTTGTTCGGCGATCAGGCGCTCAGCTGTGTCGAAGCCGGGGTGATGTCGCCGCTGGTCGGGGTGATGGGGGCCATGCAGGCGATGGAAACGCTCAAGGCGCTGACGGCATTTGGCACACCGGCCACCTCACGATTGCTGATGTACGATGCGTTAAGCGCTGAGTTTCGCAGTATGAAAGTGGCGCAGGACGCGCATTGCGAGGTGTGCGGGGCGAAATAATACGCATTGATCCGTAACGGCGCGATAAATCGCGCCGTTACGGTTTTAATTAAACGATACCCTGGCTACGCAGATAATCTTCGTAGTTGCCGGTGAAGTCCACCACGCGATCGCCTTTAAATTCCAGCACGCGGGTCGCCAGCGAGCTAACAAACTCACGGTCATGCGACACAAAAATCAGCGTGCCTTCATACATCTCCAGCGCCATATTGAGCGATTCGATAGATTCCATATCGAGGTGGTTGGTCGGTTCGTCCATGATCAGGATGTTCGGCTTCTGCATCATCAGCTTACCAAACAGCATGCGCCCCTTCTCACCACCGGAAAGGACTTTGGCTGGCTTTTTGATATCGTCGTGGCCGAACAACAGGCGACCCAGAATGCTGCGCACCGCCTGTTCATCGTCACCTTCCTGTTTCCACTGGCTCATCCAGTCAAACACCGTCATGTCATCGGCAAAATCGGCGGCGTGATCCTGTGCATAATAACCAATGCGCGCATTTTCCGACCACTTCACCGTACCGCTTTCCGGCGTCAGTTCGCCCACCAGGGTTTTCAACAAGGTGGTTTTACCAATACCGTTGGCACCCAGCACCGCCATCTTCTCGCCCACTTCTAACAGCAGGTTGAGATTTTTAAATAACGGACCGTTATCAAAACCTTTGGTGAGGGCCTCCACTTCCAGCGCATTACGGAACAGCTTCTTATCCTGGTCGAAACGGATATAAGGGTTCTGACGGCTGGAGGCTTTCACCTCATCCAGTTTGATTTTATCAATCTGTTTCGCGCGTGAAGTTGCCTGACGTGATTTTGAGGCGTTAGCGCTAAAACGGCTGACAAAAGATTGCAGATCGGCAATTTGCGCTTTCTTTTTCGCGTTATCCGATAATAAACGTTCACGCGCCTGGGTTGCCGCGGTCATATATTCGTCATAGTTACCCGGATAAACACGCAGCTCACCGTAATCCAGATCCGCCATATGGGTGCAAACCATATTCAGAAAATGACGGTCATGCGAAATGATGATCATGGTACTGTTGCGTTCGTTCAGTACCTGCTCCAGCCAGCGAATCGTATCAATATCCAGGTTGTTGGTCGGTTCATCGAGCAACAGAATATCCGGGTTAGCAAACAGTGCCTGCGCCAGCAACACACGTAATTTCCAGCCGGGAGCAATTTCACTCATCGGCCCGTAATGCTGCTCCACCGGAATACCTACACCCAGTAATAATTCCCCTGCGCGGGATTCGGAACTGTAGCCATCCATTTCACCGTATAGCACTTCGAGGTCGGCCACTTTATAGCCCTCCTCTTCGCTCATTTCCGGCAGGGCATATATCCGGTCACGCTCCTCCTTCACGTTCCATAATTCCTGGTGACCCATAATCACCGTATCGAGCACGCTATATTGCTCGAACGCAAACTGGTCCTGACGTAACTTACCGATACGTTCGTTAGGGTCGAGGGAAACATTTCCCGCCGTTGGCACCAGGTCGCCGCCCAGTATTTTCATGAAGGTCGATTTACCGCTGCCGTTCGCACCGATTAAACCGTAACGATTACCGCCGCCAAACTTAACGGAGATATTCTCAAACAGCGGCTTACTGCCGAACTGCATGGTGATATTGCTGGAAACTAACACGGCATTGACCTTTGTTACGCAGTGGAGGAAAAAACAGCGGGCATTATGCCAGAAGCAGGCACCAGGATGCCACCACTGCGCCTGCCAGCTTGTGCGGTTGGCCGGTAGCGTATTGTTGCTACGACAGAAATAAAAAAGCCGAAGGTGAGTATCACCCCCGGCTCCCGTCTACAAGGATTGTGCAGATTATTTGATCAGGAAACTGTCGAGGCTTTTGCCAGCGTCCAGCGCCTTTTTAATCGCTGCCGGAGTACGACCCTGACCCGTCCAGGATTTCTCTTCACCGTTCTCATCAGTGTAAGAATATTTTGCCGGACGCGGTGCACGCTTAGCGCGTTTTTTACCGGTATCCAGTGCGCCCAGTAATTCGTTCGGGTCGATGCCATCAGCCAACAGCATTTCGCGGTATTTAGACAGTTTTTCTTCTTTTTCGCGATTCTGTAATTCTTCAGCTTCAACTTCGTCACGACGCTCAGTGACTACCACGGTTAATTTTTCCAGAATTTCTTCCAGATCGGTCAGCGGCAGTTCACGCGCCTGCGCACGTAATGTACGAATGTTGTTCAGAACTTTAAATGCGTCACTCATCACAATGTCCTTGCTTAAGGGGTTTAAATAAACTGTAGCGGCAAGACTACCCAATTCAAATAAAAAAACAAATTAATTTTACATCGCGGATAATTCTTAAGTGATGACAATATTGATCCCGCGGTTGATTAAATCGGTTAAACCGCTTTTATTAAGCCTGAATTAAGCCCATAACCTGTACCACCCGAAGGAACTTGCATCGATTTTAAGTCGGCATTCAGGCTGACGCAGAAGTGAACATAATGGTAAACAAAGATTAATAACCTGACAAAAACATGTTTTCACTAGCCGATTTTATTTATGTGATGGCAAAGCTAAGTCACTTTTTCACAAACAATGCCATAAAAAAAGCCGGTATTTCACCGGCCTGTGACGACAACTTCACGAAATTGCTCAGGAGCTTTTCTTCATCGCTTCCGTGAGCCGGGGTTGCGGTTCTTCATCCGACAGCCAGTCGTGTAAATAATGTTCAATCTGTTCCAGCGAGCGGTTACGCGTTTCCGGGACACAGCGAATAACAAAAATGGCTCCACCGATGCCAATGGCAGCAAAAATAAAGAACGCGCCGGATAAACCGACAGTAGCCAGCAAAATCGGGAACATCAGCGAGATAAGGAAATTGGCGATCCACATAGCAAAAACGGCACCACCCATAAAAATACCCCGCAAACGGGTAGGGAAAATTTCAGACAACAACAACCAGGTGACGGGTGACAATGCCCCCTGCTGAAAGCTCAGAAACATTAACATGCCCAGCAGTACCATATAACTGCGCAAGGCATCTGGCTGGCCATTAATCGTTTCCGGCATCAGGTAACTTACCGCGCCAATAAACACCAGACAGGCGGTACAACCAAACTGACCAATCATCGTCATAGTACGACGCCCGATGCGCCCCAACAGCCAGATACCGACAAACGTCATCAGCACCGAAATCACCCCGTTGGCGATGGTGGCAAACAGCGCGGCGTTATCGCTCATCCCGACGGCCTTCAGCATGGTGGGGGCGTAGTACATAATGGTATTGACGCCGGTTAGCTGCTGAATGACCGCAATCCCCAGACCAATCAGGAACAATTTTATCAGCCAGGGTTTACGCAAATCGCGCAGACGCGGGCGCTGCGTGTGTTGTTCCTCAGTAAGGGTTTCTTCGATTTCCGTCAGTTCCCACTCCACGTCCTGCGGTGCGCGCGTGCGCTCCAACACCTTACGCGCCTCAGCCAGACGCCCCTTCATCGCATACCAGCGCGGTGAATCGGGCATAAACAGCATACCAAACCACAGCAGCACGGCAGGCAAGGTTGCCACCGCCAGCATCCAGCGCCAGGTGGTATCTCCTCCCCACACCGCATTGAAACCGGCATTGGAGATATACGCCAGCATCTGACCCGAGACGATCATCAGCTCCTGTAACGTCACCAGTTGACCGCGCTTGTTCGCCGGGGCAATTTCAGCGATGTACACAGGTACCGTGGCCGATGCGCCTCCCACAGCCACGCCCAGCACCAGGCGGAAGAAAATCATCCAGTCGACATCGGGTGCCATTGCGGTGCCGATCGCGCCAAGAGCAAAAATGACGGCCAGCACCAGAATAATTTTTCTCCGCCCGGCGGCGGCGGCAAAGTGTCCGGCAGCCAGTGCACCAAAGGCAGCACCAAACAGCAGGCTGCTGGTCACCAGACCGGTAGTGAACGGGGTGAGATGCAGGTCATCTCCCATAAACAGCAATGCGCCAGAAATAACGCCAGTGTCGTAGCCAAATAGCAAGCCACCCAGGGTGGCAATCAATGCAATCACTTTGACAAAAGGTTCAGTGCGCGCTGAGCTATTCGGCCCCGATGCTTTGTTGGGGGTGAGGTAAGTTTCCCGGGACATAGTGACTCCTTGACGGATATGAGATTCCGTAAAAATAGATTATTTACACCGTAAGGAATAATAATGAAATTTAAATTTTGCGCAGCATGTCATAAACAATGCATTAACACGCGACTCAGATCACAGTTCAACCAAAAATGACTGGCAAAATTGCCAAAGCCACCTGATTTAAATTTTACATTACAGTTGAAATGAAAATTTTTGTTTCATCAGACAGGAAACCGCAGGCTCACACCTGCGGTCCCGGAGAGGATTAGTTCACCGTGCTCGCCGGACCAAACACCGAATAGTCCGGCAGATTGACGTTCTGATAAGGTTCCCAGCCGCCGCCAAGGGCTTTATATAACGCCACCAAATCCAGGGCTGTTTGCATCCGCGCTTGTGTTAATTGCGCCTGCGCCTGCGCCAGCTGACGTTGCGCATCCAGCACGTCAAGGAAGGTCGAAATGCCCTGGCGATAGCTGTCGGTGGCAAGGTCAAAAGCATGTTGCAACGCATCAGTGGTTTCAAGCAGCGCAGTGACCTGTTGCTGATCGGCGCGGTAGCTGACCAGCGCATTTTCCACGTCCTGCAATGCGGTCAGCACCGTCTGGCGATACGCCAGCGCAGCATTGGCCTGTTCTGCACGCGCCAGTTTCACGTTGGCGACCAGCTGCCCACCCTGGAAGATCGGTATCGATAGCGAGGGGCCGATGCTATAAAAGTGGCTGCTCCAGTTATCCAGATAGCTGGCATCGGTGTTGCGCACCCCGAGTTGTCCGGTGAGAGACAGGCTGGGGAACAGCTCCGCCACCGAGACACCAATATTGGCGGTTTGCGCGTGCAGTGTGGCCTCGGCCTGGCGGATATCCGGGCGACGACGCGCCAGGGTGGAAGGAATGCCGACCGATACCAGTTTGGGCAACACCGGCAGCGGCTTATTGTTCGCCAGTTCGTTATCCAGCGAACCAGGCGTTTTGCCCAGTAACACCGCCAGACCATTCATCGCCTGATGTTCCTGCGCCTGATACTGCGGCAGCTGCGCATTGAGCGAAGCCAGCTGCGCGCGGGCATTCTCCACATCGGTGAGTGGAGCCATCCCATTACGCTGCTGGCTTTGCGTCAGCTCGGATGTTTGCTGCGCAATGTCGATTTGCTGTTGCAGCGTTTGCAGCACCGCCTGCGCACCGCGCAGTTGCAGATAAGCCCGCGCCACTTCCGCCTGTAGCGACACCAGCGCATCATTGCGTTGTTCAATCGCAGCCTGCTGCTCCGCATTGGCCATTTCCATCTGCCGCCGCACTTTGCCCCACAGATCCAGTTCCCAGCTGGCATCGAAACTGCCCTGATATAAATTTACCGAGTGTGTCAGGCCATTGAGCTGATCGGCCACATCGCTGTCCACCTGATCGTAGACCCCGTTCGATTCCAGCAGACCTTTCAACCCAAGCTGCTGACGTGTCACCTTAGCGGAACCGCTTAATGTGGGAAATAAACCACCGCGCGCCTGCGCCAGCTGTTCACGAGCGCCAGCGATGCGCAGCACCGCCTGTTGCAGCGTCAGGTTATCGGCGATGGCACGCGTAATCAGGCTATCGAGTTGCGGGTCATTAAAGGTTTTCCACCACAGCGGATTGGTGGCGGCTGACAGCGGTTTTGAACCTTCCTGCGACGCTAAATCGTGGTAACTGCCCGGCGTTTGCGCATGGGGTGGCTGGTAATCGGGACCCACCGCACATCCGGCCAGCAGCAGCGCCAACCCGGTGAGTGACGGCGCAAAGCGCAACGGCTTGTTCATTTTAATGTGCTCCTGCACTGCCTTCGCTCTTGATCGGCGAAAGCAACCAACAAAAAGGAATCAACAGCAACGCCACGATACTCAGCCCCATAAACACGTCGATATAAGCCAGAATGCGCGACTGGGCAATCATCTCCTGATAAAGCTGACCACTGGCGAGTGTCAACGGATCGCCCACCGCAGTGGTGTAATCACGGATGGCCTGCGCCCAGTGCTGCAACGTCAGGTTAAACGGCTCATTCAGCGGCGTCATGTTATGCACCATATTGGCCGACTGCGTCTGCATACGTTCGGTGATCGCTGCGGTCGAGAGTGAAATACCAATCGACCCGGCCACGTTACGGAACATGGTAAACAACGCCGCCGCATCGGCATTCAGGCGCTGCGGTATGGTGACAAAAGCAATGGTGGTGAGCGGCACAAACAGGAAGCCGAGGCCGATCGACTGGGCGCTACGCATCAGCACCAGCGTGGTGAAGTCCACATTCGGCGTCAGCCGGGTGGAATAGAGAAACGCCAGCGTCAGACAGGTGAAGCCAAAGGCGATGATGTAACGCGTCTGCACGATTGGCATCAGCTTCAGTACCAGCGGGATGGTGAGCACAATCAGCACCGCCCCGGGCGACAGCACCAACCCGGACCAGGTGGCGGTATACCCCAGATCCTGCTGCGCCAGCTGTGGCAACACCACCGAACTGCCGTACAGAATCATCGCCATGCCCGCCATCAGCAGCCCGGCAACCCAGAAGTTGCGATCCTTCATCACCGTGAGATCCACCACCGGCTTACGCACGTACAACAGCCAGTACACCGCCCCGACAATGCCGACCACCGCCAGCCCGGCAAACAAACGAATAAAGTGGGAAGCGAACCAGTCTTCATCTTCGCCACGATCCAGCATCACCTGCAAACAGCCCAGCCCGATGGTGATCAACCCGATGCCGATATAATCGATCTTCAGGCGGCCTTTGCTCCACTTACTTTCCCACGGCGGATCTTCCAGCAGCTGGTAAATGGCCAGCACCGTGAGAATCCCCACCGGAATATTGATAAAGAACACCCAGCGCCAGCTGTAGTTGTCGGTGATCCAGCCACCGAGCGTCGGACCAATCACCGGAGCCACGATGATCGCAATGGAGGAGAGGCCAAATGCCTTGCCGCGATCTTCCGGTTTGAAATAGTCGAGCAACACCGATTGCTGTGTCGGTTGCAAGCCCCCGCCGAAGAAGCCCTGTAGCACACGGAACAATATGATTTGCCACAGTTCGGTGGCAATGCCGCACAGGAATGAACAGACGGTGAACATCACGATACAGATCATGAAGAACTGCTTGCGGCCAAACAGGCGGGTAAAGAAGGCCGAGATCGGCAGTACGATACCGTTTGCCACCAGGTAAGAAGTCAGCACCCAGGTGGACTCGTCATAACTTGAGGAGAGCGATCCCGCGATATGCGGCAAAGCGACGTTAACAATGGTGGTGTCGAGGATCTCCATAAACACCGCCAGCGTAACCATGATTGCGACCAGCCAGGGATTGCTGGCGGGTTTCCAGCTCTGGCTTGCACTCATTCCACTGTCACCTTAGGTTCAACTGACAAGCCAAGCGGCATCGGGTGATTGGCATCAAGGCCTTTATCGATGACGATTTTCACCGGGACGCGCTGGACAATTTTGACGTAATTCCCCGTCGCGTTCTCAGCCGGGAAGGTGGAGAAACGTGAACCGGTGCCCATCTGAATGCTATCTACATGCCCTTCCAGCTTCAGGCTCGGCCAGGCATCGACACTGATCGCCACTTTATCGCCCGGATTCATCCGTTCCAGCTGCGACTCTTTAAAGTTGGCGGTAATCCAGATATCCGGTGACACCAGCGAGAACAACGCCGTCCCTGCCTGCACCAGCGAACCAATATGCACGTTACGTTTGGTGACGAAACCGTCATAAGGCGCACGCACCTGGGTATAGGAAAGATTCAGTTCGGCGGTATTCAACTGCGCCTGGGCCTGCTCCACCTGTTGCTGACGCGCTTCGACGTTGGTTTCCTGTGCACGAATCTGCAAGGCCACCTGCGACGCCACTTCCACTTGCGCTTTCGCGCTCAGCAGTTGGGCTTCGGCAGAACGTAATTGCACCGTGGCGGTATCGATATTGCGCTGCGAGGTCGCGCGCGGATCAACGCCGCGCTGACGACGGTAATCGGCCTGCGCATTCAGCAAATTCGCCTGCGCTTTGGCCTGATCGGCTAACGCCTGATCACGTTGCGCCGGATACTGCACGCGGGACAGCGCCAGCTGCGCCTGTGCCTGATGCAGTTGCGCCTGCGCCAGTCCAAGTTGCGCCTGCGCCTGATCGCGTTGCGCAATGTTATCCCTCGGGTCAATTTCCACCAGCAAATCCCCTTGCTTCACCCGCTGGTTATCCCGTACCAGCAGTTTCACCACATAACCGGCGGCTTTTGGCGCGATCGTGACCGCATTACCTTCCGTAAATGCGTCATCGGTGGTTTCAATGTTGCGGTTGCTAAACCAGAACCAGAAAATCACCAGCAGCATGATCACCGCGACAATCGCAAGGATAATCAGGGGCTTTTTGCCGGGTCGTTTACGTTCCGGCTCATTGTTATCTGATGGTTGGGAGTTAGCTTCTGCTGCCTGATGCGGATCCTGCGCGTTGCGCGCTGCCGGCTGATTTTCGTTATCACTCATAAGTTGTCATCTTAATCCTGGCCCCGATCCCCGGGCGTAAACGGTCAACTTAACCTTAGATAAGAAATTGACAAATTCCAGTATTTCTTTACAAAACGGCGAAAGCGCGCATTTTCGGCAAAAATGCGCGATAACATACTGAATATGCGACGGCTCACCGCGCTATGAGGAGAGAATTCGCTGGTTAGCGCAGCCACTGCAGCAATAGCCAGCCGCTCAGCATCGACCACGCCAGCATCGGCAATGAAAACAGATGGAAGCGCCACCAGACGCGGCGATCCTGCGCCATACGCAGCGCAATCAGATTCGCCAGCGAACCGGGCAACAGACCAAAGCCACCGATATTGACCGCCCAGGCCAGCACTTCAGTGGGTGGCACTTTTTGCAACAGCAGAATGGTTGAGGGGACATTGCTGATGATTTGCGACAGACCAATCGCCAGCAGGTATAACCCGCCATCACCCAGCTGACCAATGGCGGCGAAATGCGGTTGTAACCACGGCAGATGCATCAACAAAAAGACGTCGATAAACATGGCGACAAATACCAGCAGCAGACTCCAGTCAATGCTGACCAGCACCTGACGTGCCAGCAACAGAAAACATCCTGCCACCAGCAGCAATGCCCAACCGGTGAGCTTAAGTTCCAGCGCCACCACAAACAGCAGATACAACACCACGCTGAGAATAAACAGCGGCTTTTGCCACTGATGCGCCTCAGTCTGGGCATGCTTCTGGATAGTACGCGCGGAAAAACTCCACCATGTCAGTGCCATCAGCGTCAGCATCAGCCAGGCCGCAAGCGGCAGCATCTGCAGAATAAACCCCGATACGCTCAGCGTACCGTGGCTCCACAGCAAAATATTTTGCGGATTGCCCACCGGAGTCAACAGCGATCCGGCATTCACCGCCAGTGCTTCGAAGATGATCAGACGCGAAATCGGCAGGCGGGAGAACTTACGTAAAGTCAGCGTCAGCGGCACCAGAATAAACAGCGCGACATCATTGGTGAGAAAGGTCGAGAGCAGCGCGGCAGCACACACCATAAACAGCGCCAGCGCACGCTCATGGGAGAAGCGCTGAATCAGGCGCGCACCCAGCACATCAAAATAACCGCTGTTTTCCAGGCCTTTGGTCAGCATCAATAACCCGGTGAGCGTCATGATGGTATGCCAGTCAACGGCACCGGGTAACTGCTGCCAGCGGAAATCCGCCAGTGGCAGCAACATCACACCCAGTAACAACAGCAAATGCAAAATGCGATCACGCATTAAAGAGCGAAGCACGATGGGCATGATGGCGGAAGGCCTTAAAAAAAGTTAGCGACTTTCATAGAATTTCTGGAAAACGGCGAGGGTTTCATCACTGACATGATGTTCAATACCTTCCGAATCACGACGCGCCGTTTCCGGGCTGATACCCAGCGCCAACAGGAAAGTTTCCACAATGTGATGACGCGCACGGCTCTCTTCTGCCAGTTTTTCGCCTTCACGCGTCAGGAAAACACCACGATACGGCACCTGCTCCACCAGGCCAGCACTGCCGAGACGTTTCAGCATTTTCGCCACCGTAGGTTGCGAGACGCCAAGACGGGCGGCCATATCAACCTGGCGAGCTTCGCCAAATTCACGAATTAAATCAGAGATTAACTCAACGTAGTCATCAATTAATTCACGACGATGCGCTTCGCGCACCTGACGAAATCCTTCGACATGCTCCTCAATATCTTTAAGCGGTCCCTGTTGCGGGGTGATGGCGCTCTTGGCACGACGACTCATTCAGCTTCCTCTTTATTATTTGCCGTACCAGAACTGCGGTACGGGCTGGCTGCGCTCATTGTAAACCAGGCACAAATAAGCACAAAATTTTCCTAAATAGCATTGGCTAAAGGGTATAGCCGATGCTATATTCGATGATAATGTAAGCAGCAATGCTCACAAAGGAGGCAAAAAATGCATGAACCTTATTTGCTGTTGCTCCTTTTCCTGCTGTTCATCGCGGGGCTGTGCTTACTGTTACGTCGTCAATAATCGGGAGGTGAACATGACCACCATGAAAAGCTGCCTCGACTGTGGCAAATGCTTCCAGGCGGAAAAAAGCGCATCAGCTTTCGAGCTGAAGTCACTGCTGTGCCTGTTGAGCCGCTCACCGTTTGCGCTGCGTCTGATGCTGATCGAAAAGCTCACCGGCAAAAAAATTGCCGAACGCCCCTGCCCGAACCTGATCTGGCGCGGTTAAGCGCCCTCATTGACATACATTCTGAAGCGGCGCGATTTATCGCGCTGTTTTTTTATGCATAAAAAAACGGCCCCTTGGGGCCGTTTTCGTTTGCAACTCTGGTCTAAGCAAAAACTTAGAAGCTGTAACCTACGCCAGCAATCCAGGTGCCCACGTCGACGCTGCGGATGCGGCTCTGCTCGTAGCCCACGTCCAGTGCAACGTTCTGAATCGGGTTGAACTGCATACCGGCACCGTAAGAGAAACCTACGTCGCTGGTGTCAGATTTCTGACGGTCAACACCGTTAGACTGGAATTTGCCGTAACCGATACCGACAACACCGTAGATGCTCGCCCAGTCGTTCAGACGGTAAGCAGGACCACCGGTGATACCGTAGTACTGGCCTTTATTGTACACGCCAGCGTCAGTACGATCTTTCTCGGTGTAGGTGAAAGAACCGATCCAACCCAGCGGGTTAGTACCATCTTCGTAACGGTATTTCAGGTTGAAGCCGTTAGCTTTGTTGGCAACACCCTGCATATCGCTCTGAGCGTAACCACCGGTAACGGTGCTCTGAGCCATGGCAGAACCTGCGGATACTGCCAGTACACAAGCCAGTGCTGAAAGACATGCAATTTTTTTCATAACCACCTCAAATGTGATAAAACTTCTCTCCTGACAACGCTGAAAATATAACAAAAAATAGCGCGAAACTCTGCCGCTATTTTGTTGTCTAACAGATTGTTTGGTGTAACAGAAAGTTAATGAAGTTTCCTATGTCATTCATTTTTCTTATAAAAAGCGTCATCTTTTTGCAATGAATTTTCTATCCATCAGTTACACCTTTAAGTAAATTCCTAAACTAATCTGACATTTCTTTACTTAACCGGCCCTGGAATCGGCTATTTTCTCATCAGCCGTTTCGCTTATTTTTACCTGATGTGCGCCTCCTTATTTGCCCTCAATTCCTTTACACTGCTGGCTGTTACTTTGATGTTAATAACAACAGGAATTGATTCCAGGATGTCCGCACCTCTGACGACCCAAAAACTGACGCCGGTGTTTTTCCCCATCGCCGTGTTGCTGATTGCCATGCTTTCGCTGCAAGGCGGTGCATCACTGGCTAAATCGCTGTTTCCCACCGTTGGTGCGCCGGGTATCACCGCGCTGCGTCTCGGGCTTGGCACCCTAATCCTCTGCGCCATCTTTAAACCCTGGCGTTTACGCTTCACGCGTGAGCAGCGCATGCCATTGCTGATGTATGGCCTGGCGCTCGGTTGTATGAATTATCTTTTTTATCTCTCGATCCGCACCGTGCCACTTGGCGTGGCGGTTGGCCTGGAATTTACCGGCCCGCTGACGCTGGCACTGCTCGGCTCACGTCGCCCGCTGGATTTCCTCTGGGTGCTGCTGGCGGTAACCGGCCTGTGGTTTCTGCTGCCGATTGGCACCGGGATAAGCCATATTGATCCGCTCGGTGCCTTGCTGGCGGTAGGTGCCGGTGCCTGCTGGGCTGTTTATATTCTGGCAGGACAACGCGCCGGGGCTGAGCATGGTCCGGCCACGGTGGCGATGGGTTCGCTGATCGCTTCCATCATCTTTGTCCCGCTCGGATTGACCTTTGCCCATAGCGGCATCTGGCATTGGGAAATTTTACCGCTGGCGCTGGTGATTGCCCTGCTTTCCAGCGCCATTCCCTATTCGCTGGAGATGATGGCGTTAACACGCCTCCCCGCCCGCATTTTTGGTACGCTGATGAGTCTGGAACCGGCCATGGCGGCGTTATCCGGCATGTTGTTCCTCGGCGAATTGCTGACGCTAAAACAGTGGGTTGCTCTGCTGGCGATCATTGTCGCGTCTGCCGGTTCCACCCTGACCATGAAACAAAAAGCGGCACAAATTAATAAAATCGATTTAAATCCGCCACAGTAATCCACGCTATATTCAGCTGGCCGATGGGTCAGCTGAATATATAAAACGTTCTCATTATCAATTTTAATTGTTGCTTCGACCATTCTGTTATTATTTTGCAACATTGATGAATGAAAATTAACAGTCATATTTTATCTTACTGATAATATTAAATTTCCCGGCCCCCTCTCTCCATCGGCATTTAATCCGTTGCCGATGATCAATTTGTGTTTACCTATTCCTGATATTGACTGAATCAATCCTGCATGGCAGAAAAGTGCTGCTATACTTATTCCCGTACTTGATTAGGACAACCCATCAACGAGAGGACTTTAATGATGAGTACCGCAAAACTGGTTAAAACAAAATCTTCCGATCTGATTTACACCCGCAACGACGTGGCTGATAGTGAGAAGAAAGCCACCATTGAGGTTCTCAACCGTCTGGTCGTGGAGTTTATTGACCTGTCGCTGATCACCAAACAGGCGCACTGGAACATGCGCGGAGCGAACTTTATTGCGGTGCATGAAATGCTGGATGGCTTCCGTACCGCGATTACTGATCATCAGGACACTATTGCTGAACGTGTGGTACAGCTGGGTGGCGTGGCCCTGGGCACCTCTCAGGTCGTCAATGACAAGACACCGCTGAAAAGCTACCCGCTCAACATTCACAGCGTGCAGGATCACCTAAAAGCGCTGGCCGATCGTTATGCCATCGTTGCTAATGACGTGCGTAAGGCGATCAGCGAAGTGAGTGACGAAGACAGCGCGGATATTTTCACCGCTGCGTCGCGTGATCTCGATAAGTTCCTGTGGTTTATCGAATCCAATATTGAATAATCAGCAAATTCCTAACAAGGCGGGTTTTCCCGCCTTTTTTTATGCCTGTGTAACATCCTGGTGCTTTTTTTGACACCGTTAACAATTTCTTCATCCCTGCTTTCCCTGCCCTGCGCTCTGGTGCAAACTGAGATCTGCACCACAACAGCACCGCGCACTATTTTGGTGCTTCATATTGGTGCAAATTCTTCTATACAAGCAAAATCGTGTCAGCAATGCTTTGCAACCTGCTGATTTCGCGACAAATGAAAAGTTGGCATAGTTTTTTCATATGATTAGCCGCAAATCAGGCCAGCTGGTCTGGAAGGTAATAAGGAAAAATGATGAAGTCACTGATTAAAGTCTCCGTGGCAGCCCTGGCGCTGGCCTTCTCCCTTTCATCCACCGCAGCAGACAAAAAACTGGTTGTCGCCACTGACACCGCTTTCGTTCCGTTCGAATTTAAGCAGGGCGACCAGTACGTCGGCTTTGATATCGATCTGTGGGCAGCTATCGCTAAAGAGCTGAAACTGGATTACACCCTGAAGCCAATGGATTTCAGCGGCATCATCCCGGCACTGCAAACCCGTAACGTGGATCTGGCGCTGGCCGGTATCACCATTACTGACGAGCGTAAGAAAGCGATTGAATTCTCAGACGGCTACTACAAGAGTGGTCTGCTGGTGATGGTGCGTGAAAACGAAAACAACATCAAAAGTATCGATGATCTGAACGGCAAAGTCGTGGCAGTGAAAAGCGGTACCGGTTCTGTTGATTACGCGAAAGCGCATATCAAATCAAAAGATCTGCGTCAGTTCCCGAACATCGACAACGCCTACATGGAGTTAGGCACCAACCGTGCTGACGCTGTGCTGCACGATACGCCGAACATCCTGTACTTCATCCACACTGCGGGCAAAGGCCGCTTCAAAGCGGTTGGCGAATCTATCGAAGCTCAGCAGTACGGCATCGCTTTCCCGAAAGGCAGCGACGACCTGCGTGAAAAAGTGAACGGCGCGCTGAAAACCCTGCGTGAAAACGGCACTTACAACACCATCTATAAAAAATGGTTCGGCAGCGAACCTAAATAATTCGCATTTTGTTCTACTTTTATCTTTGAAGCAGGGCTGATTCCGCCCTGCTTTTTCCATCGCAACAGATTCTGGAGTTCCACCATGGAGTTTGACTGGAGCGTCATTTGGCCTGCCATTCCGATTTTGCTGGAAGGCGCCAAAATGACCCTGATTATTTCGGTCCTCGGCCTGGTCGGCGGTTTGATTATCGGCCTGGTTGCCGGTTTCGCCCGCGCTTACGGCGGCTGGATCGCTAACAACATCGCACTGGTTTTCATTGAATTAATTCGTGGCACGCCGATTGTGGTGCAGGTGATGTTTATCTACTTCGCCCTGCCGATGGCTTTCCCGGATTTACGTATTGATCCGTTCACTGCCGCGGTGGTGACCATCATGATCAACTCGGGTGCCTATATCGCGGAAATTACCCGTGGTGCGGTGCTGTCGATCAACAAAGGCTTCCGTGAAGCTGGTCTGGCGCTGGGTCTGTCGCGCCGCGAAACGCTGCGCTATGTGATCATGCCGCTGGCGCTGCGCCGTATGCTGCCGCCGCTGGGTAACCAGTGGATTGTCAGCATCAAAGACACTTCGTTGTTTATCGTCATTGGCGTGGCCGAACTGACGCGTCAGGGCCAGGAGATCATTGCCGGTAACTTCCGCGCACTGGAGATCTGGAGCGCCGTTGCCGTTATCTATCTGATTATTACGCTGGTGTTGAGCTTTGTGCTGCGCCGTATTGAGAAAAGGGTGAAAATCCTGTGATTGAATTTAAAAACGTCTCTAAAAACTTCGGCCAGACGCAGGTACTGCACGACATCAACCTGAAGATTAATCAGGGTGAAGTGGTGGTGATTATCGGCCCTTCGGGTTCCGGTAAATCGACGCTGCTGCGTTGCATTAACAAGCTGGAAGAGATCACCACCGGTGATCTGATCGTTGACGGCATGAAGGTTAATGACCCGAAAGTCGACGAACGCCTGATTCGTCAGGAAGCCGGTATGGTGTTCCAGCAGTTCCACCTGTTCCCGCAAATGA
This sequence comes from Pantoea cypripedii, assembly GCF_011395035.1. Lineage (NCBI taxonomy): Bacteria > Pseudomonadati > Pseudomonadota > Gammaproteobacteria > Enterobacterales > Erwiniaceae > Pantoea > Pantoea cypripedii. The sequence goes on along the minus strand of NZ_CP024768.1, from coordinate 1,326,810 downwards.
GCGCCCTGGATAACGTGGCCTTTGGTCCCATCCGCGTGCGCGGTGCGAAGAAAGAAGACGCGCAAAAACTGGCGCGTGAACTGCTGGGCAAAGTCGGTCTTGCTGAACGTGCACATCACTTCCCGTCTGAACTGTCCGGGGGCCAGCAGCAGCGCGTCGCCATTGCCCGTGCGCTGGCGGTGAAGCCGAAAATGATGCTGTTTGATGAGCCAACTTCAGCACTCGACCCGGAACTGCGTCATGAAGTGCTGAAAGTGATGCAGGATCTGGCCGAAGAAGGCATGACCATGGTGATCGTGACGCACGAAGTCGGCTTCGCCCAGAAAGTGGCATCGCGCCTGATCTTCATCGACAAAGGCACCATCGCCCAAGATGGTGACCCGGACGCGTTGATCACCAACCCGCCGAGCGATCGTCTGCGCGAGTTTTTACAACACGTTTCTTAAATCCCAGGTCGGCATTAATGCCGACCCTACACCGTAGGGTGCGCATTCATGCGCACCTGGACCCTTTCAGACTCTTCTCCCTCCCTCGCTGTCTATACTTTTCCCTTGTGCTAAGCCCAAGGAGAAAGCCATGTCGTTTGCCAGCCCACTATGGCATCGTGCCATTCGCTGGAGCCTGTGTGTTATTTTCCTGTTGCTGATCCCGGCTTCCCAGGCCGTCACCCTGCCACAGGCCGCCGTTGCCGCTCAACAATCACCGCCGCCAGCCACGACCACCGACAAAGCCCCCACCCTGGAAGAGAAAAAAGCTGCTTATGCGGCGCTGGCTAACATTCTGGAAAATAACGACTCGCGTCAGGAGCTGATTGATCAGCTGCGCCAGGCCTCCACCAGCACCGCCACCAACCAGGAACCGGTGCTGGCCCCGCCGCAGGCAGACGCGCAAGACCCCACGGTGCTGGAGAGTGTCACCAGCGTCACCCGCGAATACGGCGGTGCCGTCGCATCGCAGTTTGTCCGGCTGCACGACAGCATTGCTAACGCGCCACACAAGGCATTCAACCAGCAAACCTTCCTCAACGCCCTGAAACACTTTGCCGGTCTGGCCGCTGCGGTGTTTGCCTTTTACTGGCTGGCACGCCGCCTGATGGGGCCGATCTGGCAACGCATGGGACGCTGGGGCCGCAACCACAATCTGGAACGCAGCAAATGGCTGCATCTGCCCGCCACCATTGTGCTGGCCTTTATCATGGATTTACTGCTGCTGGCGTTGACGCTGTTTCTCGGCCAGATCATCAGTGACAATTACCACGGCGATAATCGCACCATCGCCTATCAGCAGGGCCTGTTCCTGAACGCTTTTGCGCTAATTGAGTTTTTCAAAGCGGTGCTGCGCCTGATTTTTTGCCCGCGCTTCCCTGCCCTGCGGTTTTTTCATTTGTCCGATGCACGCGCCAGCTACTGGAACACCCGCCTGAGCTGGCTGAGCGGCACCATTGGCTACGGCTTGCTGGTGGTGGTACCGATTGTGTCCAATCAGGTGAATATGCAGGTCGCCGCGCTGGTTAACGTGCTGGTGATGGGCATCATGACGGTGTGGGCGCTGTGGCTGATTTTTCGTAACAAGCGCAATATCCATGAAGAATTATCACGCCTGGCTGACCGCAGCCTGAGCTTCTTCGCGCTGTTTATCCGCGCCTTTGGCATGGTATGGCACTGGCTGGCGAGCGCTTATTTTATCGCACTGTTCCTGTTCTCCATTTTCAATCCCGGCGACAGTCTGAAGTTTATGATGTCCGCCACGGTACGCAGCCTGGCGATCATCGGTATCGCCGCGCTGATTTCCGGCATGCTGACGCGCTGGATCGGCAAAACGCTGACCCTGTCACCGGATATGCGGCGTAACTATCCTGAACTGCAAAAACGCGTGAACGATTGGGTGAAGGCGCTGCTGAAACTGGCGCGCGTGATCACCGTGTTTGCCACGCTACTGATGCTGCTCAATGCATGGAACCTGTTTGACCTCTGGCACTGGCTGACATTTGGTGCCGGACAGAAGATGGTCGATGTGATGATCCGCATCGTGATGATCGTGCTGCTATCCGCCATTGGCTGGACGCTGCTCGCCAGCCTGATTGAAAGCCGCCTGGCATCCGATTCTCATGGCCGCCCGATGCCCAGCGCCCGTACCCGCACGCTGCTGACGCTGTTCCGCAATGCGCTGGCGGTGGTGATCAGCACCATCACCATCATGATTTTACTGTCCGAAGTGGGCGTGAATATCGCCCCGCTGCTGGCCGGAGCCGGGGCGCTGGGGCTGGCGGTGTCGTTTGGTTCGCAAACGCTGGTCAAAGACATCATCACCGGCATCTTTATCCAGTTTGAGAACGGTATGAATACCGGCGATCTGGTGACCATTGGCAGCATCACCGGCACGGTGGAACGGATGTCGATTCGATCAGTCGGGGTGCGTCAGGATACCGGTGCGCTGAATATTATTCCGTGGTCATCCATCACCACCTTCGCCAACTTTGTGCGCGGTATCGGCTCGTTTGTTGCCAACTATGATGTCGATCGCAGCGAAGACACGGCGAGAGTAAACGCCACCTTGCAGGCGGCAGTGCAGGAGCTGCTGGAAAATCCGGAAATTCGCGGCATGGTGATTGGCGAGCCGAGCTTTGCCGGGCTGGTCGGGCTGACCAGCCAATCCTTTACCGTCCGTGTCTCCTTCACCACCCAGCCCCTGAAGCAGTGGTCGGTGAGGTTTGCACTGGACGACAAAGTGAAAAAACATTTTGAAGCGGCGGGGATTAAAGCGCCGCATCAGACGGTGGAGGTGATGCAAACCGGCAGCGACGTGGCATCCGCCGCCAGCTTCCCGGCTCTGCCACCGACGCCGTAAGTTTAGCGTTTCAGCCGCTGGGCGCGTGAGGCTGGCGGCAGGAAGGTCCAGGCCAGGAAACGACTCTGTTTCTGGCCCTGCGCCATCTCGATGATACGGACCTCATACGCATCGGCATCACGCAGCTGGTCGCGCAACGCAGGCAGGTTTTCCTTGCGCGAAACCAGCGAGGTGAACCACACAATATGGTCGGCAAAAGCCACGCTTTCCTCGATCATCCGACCAATAAACCGACGTTCGCCGCCATCGCACCACAGTTCGTTATGCTGACCACCGAAGTTAAGCGGCGTATTTTTCTTTAAACCGAGGTTGCGCACTTTACGCTGGCTGCCCGCTGCCGCCTCTTCTGCCGACGCATGGAACGGCGGATTGCACAGCACCGCCTGGTAGCGTTCATTCTTGTGCACCACACCGGCGAAAATTGCCTCGGCCTGCTTCTGCCGACGCAGACGAATGCCGCGCTGCAAGCCCGGATTACTGGCGACGATATGGTTAGCCGCCGTGATCGCTTCCGCCGTGATCTCGGTGCCGGTAAAGCGCCAGCCGTATTCCGCGTGACCAATCAGCGGATAGATGCAGTTGGCACCGCAGCCAATATCCATCACATCCACATCGCGTGGGATCACGCCGCCATTATCGGTGGCCAGCAAATCCGCCAGCGCATGGATATAATCCGCTCGCCCCGGCACCGGCGGCGTCAGATAGCCTTCCGGCAGTTGCCAGTTCAGGTTGTAGAACAGCTTCAGCAGCGCCTGATTGAGCAACATCACCGCCTGCGGATCGGCGAAATCCACCGAAAGCTCGCCATAACCGTTTGGGCGCACTTTGGCCGCCAGCGGCGGATGCGCTGCGGTAAGGGCAGCAAAATCATAACGGCCCTGATGCCGATTGCGTGGATGAAAGGGGTTGGCGGCTGGCTTGTTCATAGAATCTCCGATAAATAACGCGGCGTAAGATACCCCGTACCAGACAAAAAAGAAAATCTCTGCTGATTTTGCGTTACGCTGTCAAATTCTGTAGCGGCGCAATTTATTGCGCGATAAATCGCGCCGCTACACATGCGTGCCATTATTCATTGCGCGTTTTTCTTTATGTCAGCCACGCCAGGAAAGGTTATGACGCGTCAACGCTATTCTTATCAACCGCGTGCCGGTCACGGTTTGCCGCACGATCCCCTCAATGCCATCGTCGGCCCGCGTCCGATTGGCTGGATCAGTTCGCAAAGCGCCAGCGGCCTGCGCAACCTTGCGCCTTACAGCTTTTTTAACTGCTTTAACTATCATCCGCCAATTATTGGTTTCGCCAGCAGCGGCTGGAAAGACAGCGTGCAAAATATCAGTGAGAGCAAAGAGTTTGTCTGGAACCTGGCCACCCGGCCACTGGCGGAAGCGATGAACGAAAGCTCCGCCTCGCTACCACCGGAACAGGACGAGTTCGCGCTGGCGGGGTTAACCCCGATCCCGGCTTCGCAAGTGAAGGTCAGCATGGTGGCGGACAGCCCGGTCAATTTCGAGTGCCGCCTGACGCAGCTGATCCGCCTGCAGGATGTGCACGGCAGCGAGCTGGAGAGCTGGCTGGTGCTGGGTGAAGTGGTGGCGATTCATATTGATGAACACCTGCTGGAGAACGGCATCTATCAAACGGCCAAAGCGCAACCCATCCTGCGTGCCGGTGGCCCATCGGCCTATTACGGCATCAGTGAAGAGTCGCGCTTTGATCTGGTGCGGCCGGATGCGCGCCGCGCTTAAAAACGTGTCGCTTTGAGGACCTGTACAGCACGCGCCATTTCCGGTGCCAGCCAGCGGTCCTCCTGCCAGTTCGCTACCACCGCCCGCAGGCGATGTAACGCCTGCGTCGTGCCGCTCGCCAGCTGATTTTCTCCGTGGAAATCCAGCGCCTGTGCCGCCAGCAGATACTCAATCGCCAGAATCTGCCACACATTGCCCACCAGCTTCAGCAGCTTGAGCGCCGCGCCGGTGCCCAGGCTGAGATGATCCTCCTGCAAACCGGAGGTGACAAAGTTATCCAGCACCGCCGGTTGCGCCAGCTGGCGGTTCTCCGCACACAGCGAGGCGGCGACATATTGCGCGATCATCATGCCGGAATTCACCCCCGGCTGCGCCACCAGAAACGCCGGTAACCCGCTGACCAATGGATTGACCAGTCGATCCAGCCGACGCTCGGCAATGCTGCCCAGCTCCGCCATAGCAATCGCCAGCAAATCGCAGGCCATGGCGACGGATTCACCATGGGGATTGGCCTGTGACACCACGCGCCAGTTCTCCGGCGTGCCGAGTACCAGTGGATTATCAGTGCAGGCGTTAAGTTCGGTATTTACCTGGCGCTGCGCATGTTCGAACTGATCCCGGCAGGCACCGTGTACCTGCGGCATCGAACGCAGGCTGAGGGCGTCCTGGGTGCGCACGCCAAGGCTGCTCTGCAACAACGGGCTATCGCTCAGTAGCTGGCGCAGCCGCTCGCCGCTGCGCTGCATCCCCGGGCTGGCTTTCAGCGCGATGATCTCCGCATCGAACGCGGCCAGTTGCCCGCGCAAGGCTTCAAAACTCATCGCCCCGGTCATATCCGCGCAATCCAGCAGGCGTGCCGCATCGTCCAGTGCCAGCGCGGCCATCCCGGTCATGCACGGGGTGCCGTTCACCAGACTCAGACCTTCTTTTGCTCCTGGCCGAAACGGTGTCAGACCGGCCAGCGCCAGCGCCTGTTCAGCAGGCATCGTTTGCTGCTGATACGTCACTTCACCGACACCAATCAGCGCCAGGCCGATATGCGCCATATGGGTGAGATAACCGACCGATCCCTGCGACGGCACCTGGGGGATGATACGTTGATTCAGCAGCGCCAGCAGTTGCTGCACCAGCGCCACCGATACACCGGATTTACCGTGGCTATAGTTAGCAATTGCGGCACAGATAATGGCGCGCACTTCATCGGCTGGCAGCAGCGGCCCCACACCACAGGCATGGCTCAGCACCGTATTGCGCGAGAGCTGGCTGAGTTGTTCTTCCGCCAGAGTGATGTTGCACAAGGCGCCCAGACCGGTGTTGATGCCGTAGGCGATATGGCCGCTGGTGACAATCTCATCGACAATTTCACGTCCGCGCGCGATACGCTGCCAGGCGCTGGCGCTCAGGGTGAGTTCAGCGCCGTGACGCGCCACCTGTACCACATCCTGCCAGCTGAGGGGGTTGTCGCCCCAGGAAACCGTTCCGCTCATGCCGGTTGCTCCGCGCGTTGATGGCTGGAGATAAATTGTTTAAAGCGCAGCGAGCCTTGCTCACCAAACATCGCTTCCGGCGAGCCTTCACAATCAATGGTGCCCTGATGCATAAACACCACGCGGTTTGATACGTTGCGGGCAAACCCCATTTCGTGGGTGACCACCAGCATGGTACGCCCCTCTTCCGCCAGGCTGCGCATCACCTTCAGCACCTCCCCCACCAGCTCTGGATCGAGCGCGGAGGTCGGTTCATCAAACAGCATCACTTCCGGGTCCATCGCCAGCGCGCGGGCAATGGCGACGCGCTGTTGCTGACCACCCGACAACTGCGCCGGATAAAAATCTTTGCGATTCAGCAGACCTACCCGGTCCAGCAGCTGCTCCGCCTGGGCAATGCAGCTTTTTTTATCGCGCTTCAGGACATAATGCGGCCCTTCAATCACGTTCTGTAGCACCGTCATATGCGACCAAAGGTTGAAACTCTGGAACACCATGCCGAGCCGCGAACGCAGGCGTTCAATCTGTTTCGGGTTGGCCGCCAGCTGATGCCCGTGGGCATGGCGCTTCATCTCGATGGTTTCACCGCCCACGCTGACCACACCGGCATCCGGCGTTTCCAGCAGATTGATGCAGCGCAACAGCGTACTTTTACCGGAACCGCTGGCACCGAGAATCGAGATCACGTCACCTTTGCGTGCCTGTAAATTGATGCCTTTCAGCACCTCCATCGCCCCAAAGGATTTATGGATGTCGGTGGCGGATAAGGTAATCGGGGGTAAGTCGTGCATATCACTCTCCGGCAATCGGTTTAACGGCGGGCAACGGCTTTTTTTCGACGCGATGCACCGGGGTCAGACGGCGCTCAAGCAGCGCATACAACTGGACGATAATAAAGTTCAGAATCAGATAGATAGCTGCCGCGCACAGGAACACTTCCATGGTGCGGTAGGTACGCTGAATAATCTGCTGGGCCACGCCGGTGACATCCCACACCGTCACCAGACTGGCGAGCGCGGTGGATTTCACCAGCAATATCGCTTCGGTGGAGTACGCCGGTAAGGCATAGCGCAGCATGATGGGCGCGATAATGCGGCGCAGTAACAGGCTGCGTGACATGCCACAGGCCAGCCCGGCTTCCACCTGGCCCGGCGGCACCGCCAGCAGCGCACCGCGCAGGATCTCGGCGGTGTAGGCGGCGGTACACAGCGACAGCGCCAGCACTGCGCAGGTAAAGGGTTCACGCAGGAACGGCCAGACAAAACTGTGGCGAATCACGCCAAACTGGCCAAGCCCGTAGTAGATCAGGAACAGCTGAATCAGCAGCGGTGAGCCGCGAAACACCAGAATGTAACCGCGCGCAAAACCGCTCAGCAGCCGCCAGCGACTCATACGCAGCGTCAGAATCCCCAGCGCCAGCACCCCGCCGCACAGGAATGAACTGATAAACAGGCCGAGCGTAACCGGCAGCGCGGCGCTCAGCTTGAGAAAGGTGTCAGTAAGAAAGGCAAAATCGATCATCACGCTGCTCCTTAATGCTGTGCCGCAGTGCGACTTTGCCAGGCACGCCCGAGGCGTGATTCCGCGCGACGAAATGCATGGTTGGAAAGCAGGGTCAGCACCAGGTAACAGGCACCGCCCACCATATAGAAGGTGAAGTAGTCACGGGTCGATCCTGCGGCCACCTGGCTGGCGCGCATCAGTTCGACGATGCCGGTGACGGACACCAGCGCCGAGTCCTTCAGGCTCATCTGCCAGACATTCGACATGCCGGGCAGCGCATAGCGCACCACCTGCGGCAGCAGAATGCGTTGAGCGATGCGCCAACGCGGCATGCCGATGGCAACGGCGGCTTCGATCTCCCCTTTCGCCAGCGCCAGCCGCGCCGCCCGATACACTTCCCCCTGGTAAGAACCCGAGATAAGCCCGATAGCCAGTGCACCAATCAGAAACGGCGGCGCTTCAATAAAACCGTCCGCACCGAACATCTGACCGACGAGGGTGATCAACCCGGATCCACCGAAGTAGAACAGGTAGATCACCAGCAGTTCCGGGATGCCACGAAACACGGTGGAATAGGCTTCTCCCAGCCAGCGCAGCCAGCGCTGCGTGGAGAGTTTAGCCGCCGCCACACCCGCGCCGACCAGCGCGCCGATCATCAATGCCGCCAGCGATAGCAGCAACGTGGTTAACGTGGCGCTCAGGATCAAGCGGCCCCAGCCGTCTGCACCAAAACTCAGCAGGCTCATCATGGTTGACCTCACTTACGGGGTTACGTCTGTTTTAAACCACTTCTCACTCAGGGTTTTCACCGTGCCGTCAGCCAGCGCAGCCTGAATGGCAGCGTCGAGTTTGGCTTTCAGATCGCTATCGGCCATGCGTACGCCCAGCGCCTCCCCTTCACCCCAGATCGGGCCGCCAAGCTGCGGACCGCTGAAGGTCAGGTTGCTGTTCTCTTTACGAGCCAGCATCGATTGCGCGAAGGTAACATCATCAAATACCGCATCGATACGACCGGCCTGCAAATCGAGGATCGCGTCGGCAGACGTGGTGTACTCACGCACATCGGCGACATCTTTGAAGTATTTATCGATAAACGGCGTGTAGACGGTGCCGGAGGCGATACCGATGGTTTTGCCTTTCAGCGCGGCCTTCAGCTGCGCAATCGCCGGTTCGATCTCTTTGGCATCATCGTGCAGCTTGATGATTTTGCTATCCGGCGGCAGCAGTGAATCTTTCACGGTGATAAAGGTGGCAGGCGTGGAAGCATACGGCGTGGTGAAGCTGACCACTTTTTTGCGATCCGGCGTGATGACGATGGCATCCATGATCACATCATATTTTCCGGCATTCAGTCCGGCGATCATCCCATCCCAGTTCTGCACCACCAGCTTGCACTGAATGCCCATGCGTTTGCACAGATCGGCCATCAGCTCAGGTTCAAAACCACCCAGTTTGCCGCCCGGCAGGGTCAGGTTCCAGGGTTCATAGCTGCCTTCGGTGGCAATGGTGATCGATTTCCACTCTTTAGCCTGGGCAGTCACACCGCAAAGCAACAGGCTGGAAAACAGGGTCGTGAGGCAAAAACGGCGTACAGTGGTGCGGTGCGTCATGCGGCTTCTCCTGGTCGATAATCGTTGTGTGCTGTCTCGGCGATTTTTCGCAGATGACATTTCATGTATATACAAGCTAGCCTGCGCCAGATCATTGTCGGCTTGAGTTTTTTGTGAGCCAGACAGAATAAATCGTTTAAATTGCCACGCGGTCTGTACTTGTACATACAACCTAGCAAAGGCTGTGCCAGCTCGCGGTGACGGGCAGAATCAGGGGGATACAAGGGAAGTGGTGCCGGATTGCACCAGAAAGCGGCAGCGAGTGCACCAGGTTGTAGCGGCGCAACTTATTGCGCGATAAATCGCGCCGCTACGATACATTGCGGGTGTTTGTAGCGGCGCGATTCATCGCGCGTTTGTTTCAATCAGGCGGGTTTACCCTGTTGCAAAAATGCCTGAATCAGCGGTTTCAGCACCTGCTGCAACTGCGCAGCACGCGCCTGCTGCCACGCAAATGGCGGGGTTTCGTCCATATAATTAATCTGCGCCAGCTCCAGCTGCACCGCCTGTACGCCCTGCTGTGGCTGACCATAGGCGCGGGTGATATAACCGCCCTTGAAACGTCCGTTAATGACCCAGCTGTAATCATCCTGCGCTTCGCATACCGCCTGAATCGCTGCCGTCACCGCCGGTGTGCAGCTGGCGCCTTCATTGGTACCGATATTCAAATCCGGCAGCGGGCCATCAAACAAACGTGGGATCACCGAAGCGATGGAGTGCGCATCAAACAGCAACGCATAGCCATGCTGCGCTTGCAGGCGCGCCAGCTCCTGCTGCAGCTGCTGATGATAAGGATGCCAGATGTGGTCAAGATAGCCCTGGCGCTGCTCCGCCGTCGGGGTTTTGCCTGCGGCAAAGGTCGGCGTGCCATCAAACAAGGTTTCCGGATACAGTCCCGTGGTCGCGGTGGTGTACAACGGCTGGTTGTCCGCCGGACGGTTGAGGTCGATAACAAAACGTGAGTAGTGGCCGATCAGCACGCTGGCACCCAAATCGCGCACAAAATCATACAGTAACGGGATATGCCAGTCGGTGTCCGGCAGACCACGAGCCGCATCGCTTAATCCGGCATCGACTTCTGGTGTCAGTTGCGTTCCGGCGTGCGGAATGCTGACCAGTAACGGCAGCGTCCCCTGGGTAAAATGAAACGGTGTCATTGCGCTTCTCCACGATAGATAACCTGGCACGGCAACTCGCCGCCCAGCCAGTAAACCAGTTCCGCCGGACGTGCCAGCGGCCAGTGCACAAAATTTGCCACTTTACCCGGCTCCAGAGAGCCGTGTGTATGCTGCAGACCCAGCGCCTGCGCGCCCCACAAGGTCACCCCTGCCAGCGCCTCTTCCGGCGTCATGCCAAACAACGTGCAACCCATATTCAGCATCAGACGCAGCGACAGCGCCGGTGAAGTACCCGGATTGGCATCGCTGGCCAGTGCCATCGGCACCCCGTACTGGCGGAACAATGCCACCGGTGGCCGCTGGGTTTCGCGCAGCAGATAAAACGCGCCAGGCAGCAGGACCGCAACGGTGCCATGCTGCGCCATCGCCTGTGCATCGCTTTCGGTGGCGTACTCAAGGTGGTCAGCCGACAGCGCGCCATAACGGGCCGCCAGCGCTGCGCCGCCCAGCGAGGAAAGCTGCTCGGCATGCAGTTTGATTGGCATACCCAGCGCTTTGGCCTTATCAAACACCTGGCTCACCTGCTCAGGTGAGAAGGCCAGATGTTCACAGAAAGCATCCACCGCATCCGCCAGCCCGGCGGCATGCACCTGCGGCAACAGACGATCACAGATGATATCCACCCAGCCCTGCGGGTTGTCTTTAAACTCAGGCGGGAAGCTATGCGCCGCCAGACAGGTTGCCAGTACATCAGCAGGCACGTTTTGTGCCAGTTCACGGATGGCGCGCAACATGGTCAGCTCGCTGGCTTCATCCAGCCCATAGCCGGATTTGATCTCTACCGTCGTCACCCCTTCCGCCAGCAGACGATCCAGCCGCCAGCGTGCCGACGCCACCAGTTGTTCCTGAGTGGCGGCGCGGGTAGCGCGCACCGTGGAGAGAATACCACCGCCCTGCGCGGCGATTTCGGCATAGCTGACACCGTTCAGACGCTGCTCGAATTCTGCGCTGCGGTCGCCGCCAAATACCAGATGGGTATGGCAATCCACCAGCCCAGGGGTGATGATGCCACCATCGAAATGGTGCTGTTCGCGCGCGTGGAATTCCGGCAGTTCACTGCGCGGCCCCACCCACACCAGCTGGCCCTGATCGACTGCCAGCGCACCATCGGCAATCAGGTTGTAACGGCCTTCGCGCATGGTCACAATATCCGCGCCCAGCCACAGGCTGTCGATCTGCTTTGCTTCTGCCATCTCCCGTGTCCCCTTGCCTTTCACGATTTACACTGTGCCTCAAAGTATGTATATGTATATACAACTAACCGCCGCTAAGGATCAACCATGGCAACTTTTTTTGCCCCACGGGCACTGCTGGCCGATGGCTGGCATGAGCAGGTGCTGATAACTGTCAACCCCGCCGGGGTGATCACCGCGTTAACCCCTGATAGCGAGCCTGGCGAGGCGACTCGTCTGGCAGGACCGGTGATCCCGGCGATTGCTAATCTGCATTCCCATGCGTTTCAGCGCGCCATGGCCGGGCTGGCCGAAGTGGCGGGCGATCCGCAGGACAGTTTCTGGACCTGGCGCGACCTGATGTACCGCATGGTGCAGCGCCTCTCGCCACAGCAGGTGGGCGATATTGCCGCGCTGTTGTATATCGAGATGCTGAAAGGCGGCTATACCCAGGTGGCGGAATTCCACTATCTGCATCATGACGCCGGGGGCAAAGCCTATCCGCACGATGACATGCTGCAACAGCTGATGGCAGCGGCGGACACCGCCGGGATCGGTCAGACGCTGCTGCCCGTGCTGTACAGCTACAGTGGATTCGGCTCGCAACCCGCCAGCGACGGTCAGCGCCGTTTTATCCAGCAGACCGAGGCTTACCTGCAACAACAGCAGCGACTGAGCCGCTGGGTAGCGGACAAACCGTTGTTCAATCATGGCCTGTGCTTTCACTCGCTGCGCGCGGTGAATGAGGCACAGATGCGCGAGGTGCTGGCGGCCAGTCCGGACCCTTTGCCGGTGCATATTCATGTGGCCGAGCAGGAAAAAGAGGTCAACGACAGTCTGGCGTGGAGCGGTGAACGTCCGGTGGCCTGGCTGATGAATCGCTTTGACGTCGATGCCCGCTGGTGCCTGATCCACGCCACCCACCTTGATGACGACGAAATTGTCCGCCTCGCCGCCAGTGGTGCGGTGGCCGGATTGTGTCCGACCACCGAAGCCAACCTGGGTGACGGCATCTTTCCGGCGGTGGAATATATCGCCCGCGGGGGACGCTGGGGCATCGGTTCCGACAGCCACGTCTCCCTGAGCACGCTGGAGGAGTTGCGCTGGCTGGAATACGGCCAGCGTCTGCGCGATCGCCGTCGTAACCGTATCACCACCGCTGACCAGCCTTTCGTTGGCGATCTGCTGTGGCAACAGGCGGCCCAGGGTGGCGCGCAGGCCTGTGGTATTCAGAACGGTGAGCTGGCGCCGGGCAAACGCGCTGACTGGCTGGTACTGAAAGCGGATGCCTGGTTAAGCAGTGTGGACAGCGCTTCGTTGCTGAATCGCTGGTTATTTGCCGGGCAGCGTGAGCAAATTCACGATGTTTATGTCGCCGGTCAGGCGGTGATCGAGCAAGGCCAGCATCCGGCGGAAGAAGCCTGTGCCGCACGCTTTGCCGCTGCCATGAGGGCACTGCGATGAGAACCCGTTTCGATTACGACGGTTTACCCGTCAGCCGCTGGCGCAACGGCGGCGGCGAAACCCGCGAAATCATCAGTTATCCGCCGGGTGCGGCGGATTTTGCCTGGCGCGCCAGTATCGCCACCATCGCCGCAGACGGCCCTTTTTCCCCGTTCCCCGGTATCGACCGGGTGATCACCCTGCTGCATGGCGATAGCGTGCTGTTGCGCTGTGCACAGGGCGAACAGCAGCTACAACCGCATCAACCCTGGCCGTTTCCGGGCGAGTGGGCGATTGACGCACAGATTGGTGGCAGCGCCTGTCAGGATTTCAATATCATGACGCGACGCGACAGCTGGCAGGCGCAGGTTACGGTGCAGCAGCAGCCGATCGGTAGCGTACATGGCGTCGCCTGGGTGCTGGCGGGCAGCTGGCAAACAGCGGAAGGCGAGGTTTTCACGGTAAATCAGGGGATGTGGTGGCTGGATGAGATGACGCAGCTGGCACCCTGCTCTGCGGATGCCAGCCTGTTGTTTACCGCGCTTAGCCGTGTCCTCTGAAGCGGCCCAGCAATTTGTAACGCGAGCCGGGATAGAGCAGACGCGCATAGGTCACGATTTTGTTGTCACTCCATGTCTGGCGACGGATCAGCAGGCAGGGTTCGTGCTCATCCAGCGCCAGATGCTTACGCTGGCGCAGATCCGGCAGCACCGCTTCGACAATATGCTCACCGGCGGTTAACGGCGCGACCCGCATCAGATAGGTATAAGGCGTCAGCTGGTGGTAGTCCTGGCTGAGATAATCCGGTGCCACCAGCGGGTTGACCAGACGATCCTCCAGCTGCACCGGCAAATCGTTCTCGTAATGCACGATCAGCGAATGGAACAGCATCTGGCCGGTGGATAAACCCAGCACCGCCGCCTGCTCCGGGTCCGCCTTCATCTGCCCGAGGGACAGAATTTTACAGCTGTGACGATGACCACGCTGGGCGATCTCATCCGCAATGTTGTGCACCTCCAGCATCGCGGTGTAGCCCTTCATCTCGGCGACGAACGTGCCGACACCCTGCATACGCACCAGAAAACCTTCGCTGGTCAGTTCACGCAGCGCCCGGTTAATGGTCATGCGGCTGACGCCAAGTTCATTCACCAGCTCGCTTTCCGAGGGTACACGTTGATTGGCCTTCCAGTGACCTTCACGGATCTGGCTGATAATCGCCTGCTTAACGCGCTGGTAAATCGGCGCAGGCTCATCACCCATGGCCGCGGCCAGTTGTGCTATTGCCGTCTGCTCAACCATATCCTGTTCCTTTTCCTGATAGTGCCCAAAGTTTACTGTCTCAACGCGTAAATGTATATACATCCCGCTGTGCAACAGTCCCGCTTCCTGTGCAACATTTGCCTTATTACAGTGCAATGCCTTCGGCGATCCGAAGGCCAGAAGGCTCTGCCACGCCCGGCAAAGAATGTGATCAATCTGGCACAGTGCTTGCTACTTGTATAGACAAGAATAGACACTTATGCTTCACTCGCATTATTCATGGCATCTCCGGCAGCACTTCCACATGCCAGCATTATCCGGGATTGCCGTTTTACTTGTATAGACAGGAGTAGACTATGTCAGGTTCGGTTCAGAATATTCGCCTCGTTCCCGGTGAAGTGGACCTCGCCACACTGCGCGCGATTTACCAGGGTGGCGTCGCACTGACGCTGGCTGATGAGGCACGTGCCGCCATCGATCGGGCCAGCGCGACCGTTGATGCCATTGTCGCCTCGGGCAACGTGGTGTATGGCATCAATACCGGCTTTGGCAAACTGGCGCAGACGCAGATTCCGGCTGGCCGCCTCGCCGAACTGCAACGTAACCTGGTGCTGTCGCACAGCGTTGGTCTGGGTGAGTTGCTGCCTGATAACGTCACTCGTCTGGTGGTCGCCACCAAAATCATCAGCCTGGCACGCGGCCATTCCGGGATTCGTATTTCCCTGATCGAAGCGTTACTGGCGCTGTTCAACGCCGGTGTGATGCCGTGCATTCCGGAGAAGGGTTCCGTCGGCGCATCCGGCGACCTCGCCCCGCTGGCACATCTGTCACTGATGCTGCTGGGCGAAGGTCAGGTCCGCGTTGAAGGTAGCTTGATCCCCGCCACTGAAGGCCTGGCACGCGTGGGTCTGACGCCGTTTGTGCTCGGTCCGAAAGAAGGTCTGGCGCTGCTGAATGGCACCCAGGTCTCTACCGCGCTGGCGCTGCGTGGCCTGTTCGAAGGGGAAAACCTGTTCGCTGCCGGACTGATGGCCGGTGCGCTGTCGCTGGAAGCCATCAAAGGCTCCATCAAACCCTTTGATGCGCGTATTCACCTGGCGCGCGGCCAGCAGGGACAAATCGCGGTGGCGGCGGCGGTCAGTACGCTGCTGGAAGGCAGTGAGATCCTCAGCTCGCACGCCAACTGTGGCCGGGTGCAGGACCCCTACTCCATCCGCTGCGTACCGCAGGTGATGGGTGCCTGTCTTGACAACCTCAGCCATGCCGCCCGGATATTGCAGATTGAGGCCAACGCTGCCTCGGACAATCCGCTGGTATTTAGCGACACCGGCGACGTGATTTCCGGCGGCAACTTCCACGCCGAGCCGGTGGCTTTTGCCGCCGATATCATCGCCCTGGCCGTGGCCGAAGTGGGCGCGATTTCCGAACGTCGCCTGGCGCTGCTGCTGGATACCGGACTCTCCGGTCTGCCGCCTTTCCTGGTGCGTGACGGTGGCGTCAACTCCGGCTTTATGATCGCGCAGGTCACTGCCGCCGCGCTGGCCTCGGAAAACAAATCGCTGGCGCATCCAGGCAGCGTCGATAGCCTGCCGACGTCCGCCAACCAGGAAGACCATGTTTCGATGGCGACCTACGCTGCACGCCGTCTTGGCAGCATGTGTTTCAACACCGCCGCCGTGGTGGGGATTGAAGCGATGGCCGCCGCCCAGGGGATCGATTTCCACCGTCCTCTGCAAAGTTCCACCACTATCGAGCAGGAGATGGGTCGCATTCGCGCCCAGGTCGCCTTCCTCGATCAGGATCGTTTACTGGCACCGGATATCGACACCATGCGCCAGTGGGCCAGCAGCAATGCCTGGCCGGAAGCCCTTTCTGCGCTGCTGCCGAGCATGCGCACCACCCAATGTTGAATAAAGGAACTGATGATGAGCGAAACTCTGACCCAGGCAGTTGCCCGTGAAATCCGTGCTCCGCACGGTTCTGAACTCCACTGCGCCAACTGGTTGATTGAAGCGGCTTACCGCATGATCCAGAACAACCTCGATCCCGACGTGGCTGAACGCCCGGAAGATCTGGTGGTGTACGGCGGCATCGGTAAAGCAGCACGTAACTGGGAATGCTTCGAGCAGATTCTGCGTTCGCTACGCGCCCTGCAACCGGAAGAAACGTTATTGATTCAGTCGGGCAAGCCGGTTGGTGTGTTCCGTACCCATGCTGACGCGCCGCGCGTGCTACTGGCAAACTCCAACCTGGTGCCACACTGGGCCACCTGGGATCACTTCCATGAGCTGGATAAAGCCGGCCTGATGATGTACGGCCAGATGACCGCCGGTTCCTGGATCTACATCGGTGCCCAGGGCATCGTGCAGGGCACCTTCGAAACCTTCGTCGAAGCCGGTCGTCAGCATTACGATAACGATCTGAGTGGACGCTGGATCCTCACCGCCGGTCTTGGCGGCATGGGCGGCGCACAACCGCTGGCGGGCGTGCTGGCCGGTGCCTGCGTGCTGGCGATTGAGTGCCAGGAATCACGTATCGATTTCCGTCTGCGCACCCGTTATGTTGACCACAAAGCCTATACCCTCGACGAAGCGTTGCAGTTGATCGACGAGGCCACCAAAGCGAAGAAAGCCATTTCTGTCGGCCTGCTGGGCAATGCGGCGGAAATTCTGCCAGAGCTGGTGAAACGCGCCAAAGCGGGTGGAATGAAGCCGGATATCGTCACTGACCAGACTTCAGCCCACGATCCGGTGAACGGTTATCTGCCGATTGGCTGGGATCTCGATCGCTGGCAGGCCGAGAAAGTCAGCAACCCGAAAGCGGTAGAAAAAGCGGCGCGCGCCTCAATGGCAACCCACGTTCAGGCGATGCTCGATTTCTGTCATATGGGCATTCCGACGGTGGATTACGGCAACAACATTCGTCAGGTGGCGCTGGATGAAGGCGTAGAAAATGCCTTTGATTTCCCGGGCTTTGTACCGGCCTATATCCGCCCGCTGTTCTGCGAAGGTAAAGGTCCGTTCCGCTGGGTGGCGCTGTCGGGCGATCCGGAAGATATCTATAAAACCGATGCCAAACTGAAAGAATTGTTCCCGGATCACAAGAACCTGCATCGCTGGCTGGATATGGCACAGGAGCGTATCGCGTTCCAGGGATTACCGGCACGTATCTGCTGGCTGGGCCTCGGCGAGCGCCATAAAGCCGCGCTGGCGTTCAACGAGATGGTGCGTAACGGCGAGCTGAAAGCACCGATTGTTATTGGTCGTGACCACCTCGACTGTGGCTCGGTCGCCTCACCGAACCGTGAAACTGAAGCGATGAAAGATGGGTCGGATGCGGTTTCCGACTGGCCGCTGCTCAACGCCCTGCTGAACACCGCAGGTGGCGCGACCTGGGTCAGTCTGCATCACGGCGGCGGGGTCGGTATGGGCTTCTCGCAGCATGCCGGTGTGGTGATCGTCTGTGACGGCAGCGCCGAAGCGGATGTGCGTCTGGCACGCGTGTTGTGGAACGATCCGGCCACCGGTGTGATGCGTCATGCTGATGCCGGTTACGAGCAGGCGCAGGCTTGTGCGAAAGAGCACGGGCTGAATCTGCCGATGCTGAAATAAGCGTTAATTGTCGTCAGGTCGGCATAAATGCCGACCCTACGTTGTCAGCAAATCTGTAGGGTCGCCATTAATGGCGACCTGATGAATATTCATGCAATTTTTATTCACCCGACATATTTATTCCATTTCGCTATAGCCTATAGCCAAATTCTCCCGTTCTGCGATAGACGCCACCCCGCGCTTGCCACTACAGTGATAACTTAATTTCCTGCGGTATCGGTTTATGGAGGTACTGCTGCTGATGGAGAATTCTGCCCTATGACCCTGCCTGCCGCCCTGCTCGAAAACGCCCTGCGCTGGCGTCGCCAGTTGCACCAACATCCGGAACTGGGTTACCAGGAACAGCGCACCAGCGACCTGGTGGCGCAGGTACTCAGCGATGCGGGTTTGCAGGTATTTCGTGGTCTGGCAGGCACCGGCGTGATTGGCACGCTGGAGAACGGTCCGGGGCCGGTGATTGGTCTGCGCGCCGATATGGACGCGCTGCCGATTACCGAAAAAGGCAATCCACAGTGGAAATCCAGCCAACCCGGCGTGATGCACGCCTGCGGGCACGATGGTCACACCGCGGTGCTGCTGGCGGCAGCCTGCCAGCTGGCCGCCACACGCCGGTTCAGCGGCACGGTGCATTTTATTTTTCAGCCCGCCGAAGAAAACCTCGGCGGCGCGCGCAAAATGGTGGAAGAAGGTCTGTTCCAGCGTTTCCCGATGGATGCGATTTATGCCATGCATAACTGGCCTGGCTTACCGGTCGGCTCGCTGGCGGTCAATGCCGGAGCGATGATGGCCTCGCTTGATTCGTTTGAAATCACCCTCAACGGCAAAAGCTGCCATGCGGCGATGCCGGAAAGCGGTGCTGACCCGATGGTGGTGGCCGCCGAACTGATTCTGGCGCTGCAAACCATTCCGTCACGTCGCTTATCGCCCCTCGCGTCAGCGGTGGTGAGCGTCACGCAAATCCACGGCGGGGAAGCGATTAACGTTATCCCGGAGCAGATCGTGTTACGCGGCACGGTGCGCTGCCTGCAAACCGAGGTGCGCGATCGGGTACGTGGATTGATTGAGGATTTTGTCACTACGCTGCCGCGCCCGTTTGGCGTCAGTGGCGAGATTCACTGGTATCCGGGCTATCCGGTCACCGCCAATCATGCTGAACAGGCAGAACAGGTGCGCCAGGCCGCTGCTCAGTTACTGGGCGAGCAGCAGGTGCACTGGCAGGTCAATCCGTCGATGGCTTCGGAAGACTTCGCCTGTATGCTGGAAGCCTGTCCGGGGGCTTATTTCTGGCTGGGTGCCGATGGCGCTACGCCTTCAGCACCGCTGCATAACGCCTGTTACGACTTCAATGATGAGCTGCTGCCAATTGGCATCACCTTCTGGCAGCAGTTGGTGGAAAGCACGCTGGCGAAAGCCTGATCCCTCAGAGTCCTGCCTGGCTGAGGCGCGTTTCGGCCGCTGCCAGGCTGGCACTTTCCCCGCTGGCGACCAGGCAACAGGCCAGTTGCAGGCGCAGCGCCTGCGGCACCGCGCGTTCCCCTGCCAGCACCGCACGTATCCAGCCCGCCGTGTCACTGGCGCTTTTGGACGCGGGAAGTTCTGCCTCACACTCCGGCTGACGATCAATCCACACCTCCGCTTCACCGCCAGCGCCCTGAATATAGTTGATCGCCGGGCAGCGCTGTGGATTGGCATACACCTCGCCCTCAGTGCCGTTGAGCAAAATCGCCGGGGCATCAATATCCTGAAAGAATTTACCGACACGCGCGACATATTCGGGATGGGAAACGCTGGCAAGACGCAACGCTGCACGTTCGGCAAAGGGGGTCGCCAGTTTTGCCAGCGTGTGGGCGCTATTCCGCACTCCCATACGCCAGCGTAGCGACAGCTGTTTCGCCATCGGCGGGCATAAATTATCGATGGTGATAAACGCCAGTCCGCCGCTGTCCAGCGCCGCCTGCGCCTGCTGCGCGCTGCTGACCGGGCTAATACCCAGTGCCGCCAGCACCTCTTCGCTGGTGACGCGCGTCGGATCATCACTGACGCCGTGCATCAGTACCGGAAAGCCGAGTTTTACCAGCAACAGCGCCAGCAGCGGCGTCAGGTTGCCCTGACGGCGTGCGCCGTTGTAACTGGGGATGACGATCGGCATCGGACGCCCGGCCGGGGGTTGCAGACGCATCATTTGCTGCTGCATCGCCTGATAGAAGCCGAGCATCTCCGCTTCCCCTTCCCCTTTGATGCGCAGCGCGATCAGCACGCCGCCCAGTTCCAGGTCCGGCACGTCACCCGCCAGTATGGCGCTGTACAGCGCCACGGCGGTGTCGAAATCGATATCGCGCGCGTGATTTTTACCCCGCCCGATCTCTTTAATGATTTTATTCAGTTCCATCAGGAGTTTCCGCTTCCAGTGTGCGCCGCATCTCGGCGGCCAAAGGGGTGTTCTGCTGTTGCTGCAAACCGTCTGCCACCTGCTGGCGATCCGTCAGGCTGCGGTTTTGATTGAGTTTCCACTTACCTTCGCGTTGGGTGACACGAATTTCAATGCCAACAATGGCTTTGATCATGCTGTCGATATACGGCGCTGGCGCATCGTTGACCGCCCACGGCTGCGACATGTCCTGCTCCTGCTGTTCGGTAAGCCGCGCCACCTGCTCCCGCAGCCAGTCGGCGTTGTCATGACGCGTCAGCGCGCCACGGCAGTGCAGTGTCAGGTAGTTCCAGGTCGGCACCGCTTTGCCGCTGCGCGCCTTCTCTTCATACCAGGCCGGGGTGATGTAACCCTGCTCGCCCTGGAACACCACCAGCACGGACGCGCCCTCTTCCAGCGCCTTCAGGTGAGGATTGGCACGCGATAAATGCCCCTGCAACACCCATTCGCCCTGCTCATCGACCTGCAATAAAAACGGTAACGGGGTGGCAAGCGGACCCGCTTCACCATTGGAAATCAGCAGTCCCAGCGGATGACGCAGCACCAGCTGGCGCTGCGCTTCGGCATCCGGCTGATTAAACGCCCGGGGGGTATACAACATGCTCAACTCCTTCTGCTTACACGCCGTTTGCGCGGCGCGGGTGATTCAGTGGTGGCCTCGGGCATTGGCGGCTGTTCAATCGGGAACACCGGTAATGCCGCCAGCAGGCGACTGCCATACGGCTTGCTGATTAAGCGCCGGTCGTAAATGACGATCTCACCGAAGCATTGATGGCTGCGAATCAGACGGCCCACCTGCTGGATCAGCGTAAAGGAGGCGCTGGGTAAACTCTGCACCTCAAAGGGGTAGCGTCTGAGGCTCTTCAGCCACTCCCCTTCGGTCAAAATTACCGGACTGTCCACCGGGGGAAAAGCAATTTTGTGGATATGCACCTGCGACAGCAAATCCCCTTTCAGGTCCAGCCCTTCGGCAAAGGATTGCAGCCCCACCAGGATACTGGTTTTACCCTGTTCGACGCGCTGACGATGCAGCTCCACCAGCCGGTAACGCGGCTGATCGCCCTGCACCAGCATCGACAAGCGCAGATCGGTGACATGGGTCAGAAACTGCTGCATGGCACGCCCGCTGGCAAACAACACCAGCACCCCGCGGTGTTTTTCCTGCGCCATTTGCGCACGAAAGAAACGCGCCATTTCCGCGATGTGCTCCGTTTCATGGCTCATCAGCGGTTCGTAACGCATCTGCGGGATCACCAGCTTGCCCTGATCGACATGCTGGAACGGCGAATCGAGCGCCACGAAGCGGTCACCGGCTTTTTCATTCAGCCCCGACATTTCCTGCAAGCGGTTAAAGCTGTTGAGCGAACGCAACGTCGCTGAGGTCACCACCA
The DNA here is from genome assembly GCF_011395035.1 of Pantoea cypripedii. NCBI lineage: Bacteria > Pseudomonadati > Pseudomonadota > Gammaproteobacteria > Enterobacterales > Erwiniaceae > Pantoea > Pantoea cypripedii. The sequence continues at coordinate 1,305,132 of NZ_CP024768.1, read as the reverse complement.
CATGGGGAACTTTGCGCCACAGCAATTTTTCCAGCTGGTCGCTGACGCGAATGCCCGCGCAGTGAAACAGCAAATGTGCCTGACCATCGCGCAGTTCACGCGTTATCCATTTGGATACCGGCGCGTTGGAGGCTTTTTCCAGCGCCGCCAGCCGCCACAATTTGCTGATGGATTCGAACCAGCCAAAGTGGCGGTTAAGCTGCAAAATCGCTTTATGCAGCCGCATGATATCGGCTTTGCCGGTCTGATCGCCGAGTTCATTCAGCAATCCTTCCGCCAGACCACGCAGCGCATCGCTGAGTTTGAACAGCCGCGCGCACATCGTCAGCAATTCTTCCGGCAGCTCCCCCAGCACAAAGCGAAACTCACCCGGCTGGTTATTGGCGGGCAGCAGCGGATTGAGTGCATCGCACAGTATCTGCAACAGTTCACGCATTTCATCGCAGTGGCCTTTCAGCCGTTCGGGATTAGTGAGCGGAGGCGGCGATTTCGGGCGGAACTGCGCCATGATGGTTTCCACCAGGCGCACAAACAGATCGAGTTGCAGACTGCTCCAGCCAGGGGTGATCTCGGCGCTCATCTCCAGCGCATCACGCGCCACTTCCGGCAGATGATGGCCTTCATCCAGCACCAGCATCAGGTGTTTGGCGGGCGGCAGCACCGATTCGTTCTCCATCGCCGCCATCACCAGCGCGTGGTTAGCCACCACCACATCCGCCTGCTCAATCTCGCGCCGTGCGACAAAGAACGGGCATTCGCGATACCAGCGGCAGTGATGACCCAGGCAGTTGGCTTTGTCGGTGGAGAGACGCTGCCACAGGCTGTCATTGATGGCGACATCGGTATGATCGCGCAGCCCATCCCACTGGTAGCGGCTGAGCTGCTTTTCCAGCCCGGCACACAACTTTTGCTCCTCTTTGGAGCCGGTCACCGCCTCATCATCGAGATACAGCAGCAGATCGCCCTGCTGATCTTCGCTCGCCGCCAGTGCCGCGAGGTTACGCGGGCAAACATAGCGTCCACGCCCAAAAGCCGCGGTAAAGGTGAGGTCGGGAATGATTTTCTTCAGCAGCGGCAGGTCTTTGCTGAATATTTGATCCTGCAACGCCACGTTGGCAGTGCTGATCACCAGCCGCTTCTCTTCCGCGCGGCTGACGGCAATGCCAGGGATCAGGTACGACAGGGTTTTCCCCACGCCGGTGGGGGCTTCGATCGCCAGATGGCGACCTTCATCACCGGCAAGACTTTTCGCCACTTCGGCAATCATCTGTCGCTGTGGCGCGCGTGGAATAAAGTCAGGAACCTGCTGTTGCAGCGCCTTATACCATTGCGCAATCTGGCTTTTTATCGCTGCTGTCAGGGCCATTATCTTTGACTTCTTTCGGGAAAATAGCCTGTATTTTTACACAGTATCGCCACAGCGTCAGCTTTCGCTGCTATTTTTTCGCGCTGGATTCAGGATTTCGCGCATCGCGCGGATCAGCGTTTCGCGGGCGCGTCCACGCCGGAAGGCAAAGGAAAACGGCGCACGAAACTGAAAATGTTGCGGCAGCAAACGACACAGCGCCCCCTGCTGCTCCCAGCTGCGCGCGTAATGTTCCGGCAGATAACCAATAAAACGCCCACTGAGGATCAATGTCAGCTGCGCTTCGATACTTTCCACCGAGGCAGTGCTCTGGCGGAAGCCCCGTTTGTTCAGCTCCTGCTGATTCCAGTAGCGCCGGGTGACCATCCCGGTTTGCTGCACGCTACGCATATCCGGCACGCCCTGCGCCAGCGGGTGCTGCGGGCTGCAATACAACCAGTGCTGCTCCTCGTATAACGGGATGGTGACCAGATTGCTGGCGCGCAGCGGAAAGTGACCAATCGCCAGGTCGAGCCGATCCTCCAGCAGTTGCTGCTGCAATTCGTTGGGATCGCGCACGCTGAGGTTAAAAAACACCGCCGGAAAGCGCTGATTAAAACGCGCAATAGCAGCGGGCAAATCCAGCGTGCTGTCGGTGACGGTGGCGTCCACCACCCCCAGCGAGAAGGTGCCGCCCTGCGCGCTTTTCAGCGTCTCCACTTGCTCCTGCCAGCCCGCCAGCGTCGCCAGCATCTGCTGGCTGTAACGATAAAACTGCTCTCCTTTGCTGGTGAGGCTAAAGCCGCCACGCCCACGCTGGCACAGAATAAACCCGAGCTGGGTTTCCAGCTCGCTCATATAGGCGCTGATGGCGGGCGTGGTCATGTTCAGCGCCTGCTGAGCGCGGGAATAGCCCTGATTTTCCACCACGCTGGCAAACACCTGTAGCAGTTTGAGATTGGGTAAAGGTTGCACCATTTTCCTTCAGAGATTGCTGGCTAAAGTTAAGTAATCTCTGAAGTGATTATCTGCTGTCAAGGATTTTTCCCGCAGGCGAGGCGGGTAATGATGAGCACAGTGGCATGACCTCACAGCTGGCGGCCAATATCCTTTATGAGATGCTGTGCGTGTTGCCTGGCGTCCGTTATACAGAGAAGAAGAAGCAATGACACAAATGAATCTGGTGTTTCCGGCCCGCGTCCTGCGCGGCGCGGGAGTGATCAATCAGCTGGGAGAGGTGTGCGCCAGCCTGGGTAAACGCGCGCTGTTGATCGGTGGCCATCAGGCGCTGCATGCGGTGGAAAGCCAGGTACGCGCCCAATTGCTGGCGGCCGAGGTGACACTGCTGGCCCAGCAGTGGTTTGGTGGCGAGACATCAATCAACCATATCAATCGTCTGGCAGGCATCGCCAGCGAATTGCAGGCGGATATGATTATCGGGGTGGGCGGCGGTAAATCGCTGGATACCTGTAAAGCGGTTGCCGCGCAGCTTGGCCTGCCGATTGTCACCATTCCAACCATCGCCGCCACCTGTTCAGCGGTGACCCCGCTGAGTATCCGCTACGATGATAACGGCAATTTCTTTGACATTTTCCCGCTGCCGCAGGCTCCGGCGGCAGTGGTGATCGACAGCGCCCTGCTGGCAAAAGCCCCGCCGCGCTGGCTGGCTGCCGGGCTGGGCGATACCCTGGCGAAATGGTACGAGTTCCGCGCCGTCAGCACACGTCACCCGGCACGGGAAGGCAATGCGTTATCCTCCCTGGCGCATAGCAAGATTTGTTATGACGTGATCGCTGAACATGGCCCTGCTGCCTTTGCTGCCGTGCTGCGTGGCGAGAGCGGTAGCGCGCTGGATCAGGTGCTGGATGCGATTTTCACCTGGGCAGGATTAACCTCACTGATGAGCAACGGTGCGCATGCGGCGGCCTCCCATGCTATTTATGAAGGTTTTACCTTCTGCGACAAAACCCGCGAGTTTGGTCATGGTCTGCTGGTGGGCTTTGGCAACCTATGCCTGCTGGCGCTGGAGCATCGCAGCGATGAAGAAGTGCTGGCAGAGATGCGTCTGGCGCGCGATTGTGGCGTACCGCTGCGGCTGTCAGAGATTGCCGAACTGGACGCGGCCGAGCTGGCGCTGATTGTGCGTGAATCGGTGCATGCGCCGGATATGGAGAATATGGCAGAGGCGGTGACGGAAGAACGGTTGCTGACAGCGATAGCACGCGTTGAGGCGCTGGCAGGAAGGATGTAAAAAGAAAAAGGTCGCCATAAATGGCGACCCTACGAGTTTATCAATAATCCAGGGACGGCATTTATGCCGTCCTGGCCGCCAACAACACCGTGATCTCACTGGCATCGTCAATCTTATCCAGCGCCAGGCACAGCGTCTCCAGCTGCATCACCTGCGCCTCAGGCAGCACACGCCCCGCCAGGCTGCGGTACTTCGCGACTAGTGCTGCCAGGCTCAGTGGATTGGCGGGCGCACCGGACGGCACTGGCACATGCTGCTGCCACTGCGCACCCTGCATCGTCTCCAGCCGTACCCAGGGTTCGGCATCCCGGTTCTGCCCGGGATCGATCACCAGTTCGACACGCGCCATCAGCGCTTCCGCATCAGGATGCAGACGTTTCGCCTCATCATAACTGGCCAGATCCGCCGCACCGTACAATGCCCGCGCAGTGAGCGCATAAGGCAAACTCATCTGCGCGGCAGCGAGGCTGGCAACGTCACGGGTGCCACACATTTCCAGCAGGAACGGATTCAGCCCCACCACAATGCGGGCGATATCCGCCGTCGCCACCGCCTGCTGTTGCAGCATCATGCCCATCGCATCAACCGCCGCATGGGTGCCACGGCAGGCGGCATAAGGTTTAATCGAACAACGGGCCAGTTTCCACACCACGCCGAGATCAGCCACCAGTGCTTCTGGTTGCTGCGTCTCAGCCGCCAGGGTTTGCAGGAAACCACCCCAGCGCGCTTCAAACACCGCCGAAGGACCACTGATACCGCGTTGCGCCAGCAGCGCCGCCTGTACACCGCCTTCTGCCGCACGTGCTGCATGCAACTTTTTGGTGTGGGAACCGTCGTGAATAAAGCCCCACAGCCCGCCGCTGAAACTGGCCGCGATACCCAGCGCCGAAGCACACTGCGCCGGGCTGAGTTGCAATAACGCGCACACCGCTGCCGCCGCGCCGAATACCCCGCAGCTGGCTGTCGAGTGCCAGCCCGCACCGTTATGTGCTGAGTAGCCACCACAGGCTTCCAGCACCCGGCGCCCTATGTCATAGCCGATGACCATCGCAGTGAGCAGTGCCTTGCCGCTCACCGGCGTTGCTGCCAACGGCAACACCGCCAGCAGCGCCGGGATCACCACCGCACCGGAGTGATCGCACCCGCCGGTATCATCCAGCTCATACATATGCGCCGCCACACCGTTAAGCCACGCCGCCTGACGCGCGTTGACCTGTTCGGTACTGCCCCACACCTGCGCCTGGGCATAACCGCCCTCTTCCTTAATCAGCGCCAGACACTCACGCCAGATCGGGCTGTCGCTTCCGGCCAGTGCCGCACCGAGCGTATCGAGGAAGTGGCGTCTGGCCTGATCCACCAGCGCCTCCGGCAGTTGCTCAAAGCGGGTATTGGCGATAAAACTCGCCAGCTGATTAAGCATTGATCTCTCCGGTAACACGGGTGAACACCTCCGCCGGATGATCCGGCCCATTGTCAGGCTGGCTCTGCCAGTGCGCGGCCACCTGTTGCCCGGTGGCAATCCATACATTGTGTTGTTGCAGCGTCTCCAGTAGCGTTCGCAGCAGGCCGATACGTCCGGCGGTGCCGATGATTTCCGGGTGCAGCCGCAGCAGATAGCACAGGCCAAAGCGGTGAAAACCGTGGAAATCCTGCGTCAGATTCGCCAGAGTTTCAGCATAAGGGGCGATGCGGGATTGCCCCGGCGGGATCGCCGGGCTGAGATTAAAGGCAAAGTAAGGTTCATCTTCCAGCGTGTAGTGCATCGGCAGTTCCACCAGCCGCGTGCCCGGATGGAAATACGGCAGATCGTCACCGCGCCAGCTCGAAGACCAGCGGATACCCAGTGCGATCAACGCCTGCGCCAGTCCCGGCTGCCACTGCCCCGCCGGAGTACGGAAGCCGGTCACCGGCTGGCCAGTGATCTGCGCCAGCTTGTCGCAGCCACGCGTGACGCTGGCAATCTGCTGCTCCAGCGTCAGACGGGAGAAATCTTCATGGCGATCGCCGCTACAGACGATTTCATGGCCGTCAGCGACGATTCGTTGCACCAGCTCAGGCTGCTCTTGCGCCACAATCGCCGGTAAACACCAGCTGGCTTTCAGCTGTTTTTCAGCCAGCAGATTCAGCAGACGATCCACGCCACGCAGCGTGCCATAGCGCCACACCGACAGGGTTTTATCCCGCCCGGCCACTGCCGGTGCCTGGGTGAGGATGCCGTGAATATCGTTAAAATCGATGGTGAGGATCGCCGCCGACTGGAAGCCCAGCGGCCAGCGGGGAGATTCAGTCATGTTGCTGCTCCTGCAAATACCACTGCGCCACCGCATCACAACGCGCAAACCACACATCATCACGCGTTGTCATATGTTCAAACAGCTGCTCCAGCAGCAGCAGACGTCCCGGCTGGCCGGAGATTTTCGGGTGGAACAAGGTCGTCAGACAGAGCCCCTCATCCATCGCCCCATCAAATTCCCGCTGCCAGTTGTCACGCGTATGGGCATAGCTACTGATGCGGTCGCCCCCTTTTGGGAAGTCTGGCTGGCGCGTGTAGGCCAGCGAGGCGTAATCATCCATCTCCCATTTGCCAGGGATCTCCACCAGCGGCGTGTGCCCTGTCACCGGAATGCTGTAGGGACGATCGTCGCCACGCATACTGCTGGAGTAAATCACCCCGGCTTCACGCAGGATTTGCGGGGTTTCGGCATGCCAGTCGCCTGATGGTGTACGGAAACCGCAGGCGGTGATGCCGAGATATTGTTTAAAAATCGCGGCCGATTTCGCCATCACCGCCCGTTGCTCCTCGGGGGAGATCGCCCAGAAGGATTCGTGACGGTAGCCGTGATAGGCCACTTCATGGCCCTGCTCAACAATCGCCTGACACTGCTGCGGCCACTGCTCCACCACCCATGCGGGAACAAAAAAGGTGGCGGGCAGCTGAAAGGCCCGCAGCAGATCGAGCAAGCGCCCGAGCGCACGGTACGGACCGTAAGCGCCAAAAGTAAAATACTCTGGCGTGGACCACAGGCTGCCATTCAACATGGCATCGCCGGTGGGACCGTCAAGGTCAAATGCCAGCGCCATACAGCCGCGCTTACCCTGCGGCCAGCGCACTGCGCCCGGTTGTTGCATCAGAGGCCTCCTGTTAGCCCTGGTTCACCGTGGCCTGCGCCACACCGTTGTCGTTCAGACCCCATTTGCTGAGGATTTTCTGGTAGCTGCCATCGGCGATCATCGCATCCAGCGCTGCCTGCACCGCTTTGGTCAGATCCCCGGCATCTTTGCCGATCGCCATGCCGGTGTACTGGAAGGAGAAGGCTTTATCGAGTGGCTTAAAGGTGCCTTTTTCCAGGTTCATGATGTACGGCAGGGTTTCGCTGCCCTGCACCGCGCCATCCAGACGACGCTGGCGCAGCTGGGTACGCGCATCGGCCGTCCCTTCGGCACCCACCACGATGATGGCAGGCTTACCAGCGGCCTCGCAGTGCGCCTTGCTCCAGTTAGCGATCTCCTGCGGGAAGGTGGTGCGACGACTGGTGCCCACGCGTTTACCACACAGATCCATCGCGCTGTTGATGTCGCTACGCGCGGTTAAGGTGTAGAACTGCGGACCGGTTTTGAAGTAATCGATAAAATTGACCACTTTCTGGCGTTCTTTGGTGTCGGTCATGCCGGACATCACCAGATCAACGCGTTTGGTGACGACTGCGTTGACCATCTGTTCAAAGGCAATTTCCTGCCAGTTGATCTTCACGCCCAGCTTCTGACCAATCGCCATACCAAGGTCGTAATCGACGCCGGTCAGTTGATTGCTGGCCGGATCTTTGAAGTCCATCGGCGGATAGTTCGGCATAATCGCCACGGTCAAACCTTTCTCTTTAATTGCCGCTGGCACGGCGATGTCGGCAGCCCAGGCCGTCGATTGCAGCAACAGCGCGGCGCTGATGGCGCTCAGTAACAACTTTTTCATTCATTACACCCCGGTAGTTAAAGAAGAATCGCGTTGATAAAGTTTTTCATCCGTGGGTTTTGCGGGTTCAGCAGAATGTCTTCTGGCGCGCCCTGCTCGATAATGCGTCCCTCATCCATAAACACCACCTGGTTCGCCACCTCACGGGCAAAGCCCATTTCATGGGTGACCACCAGCATGGTGGTGCCTTCTTTTGCCAGTTGACGCATCACCGCCAGCACTTCACCGACCATTTCCGGGTCGAGCGCCGAGGTGGGTTCATCAAACAGCATTAATTTCGGCTTCATCGCCAGCGCGCGGGCAATCGCCACGCGCTGCTGCTGACCACCGGATAACGACTGCGGATAGTCATGGGCCTTGTGCGCCAGACCGACGCGATCCAGCAGCGCCATCGCTTCTTCGCTGGCTTCACGCTTTGGACGCAGCAGCACCCGGCAGGGGCCTTCGATAATGTTTTCCAGCGCGGTTTTATGCGGAAACAGGTTGAAGCGCTGGAATACCATGCCGGTTTGCAGGCGCTGACGGGCAATTTGCTTGTCGCTCAGCGGATAGAGTTTGTTGCCATTGATGCGATAACCCGCCAGTTCGTTATCGACCCAGATACCGCCCTGATCGACCTTCTCCAGCTGGTTAATGCAGCGCAGAAAGGTGCTTTTACCGGAGCCGGATGGCCCGAGGATGCACATCACCTCGCCGTAATTCACTTCGAGGCTGACATCCTTCAGCGCGTGGAACTGGTCGAAATATTTGTTCACCTTGACGGCGCGCACGATGTTTCTCATCTCAAACCCCTTAGTGATGACGGCGGTGGCCGCGTGAGAAGTAGCGTTCCAGCTGGCTCTGGCCGAACGACAGCACCGTCACCACGATCAGGTACCAGATACCCGCCACGAATAGCAGCTCCATCACGCGCGCGTTGGCGAAGTAGATGTTCTGGGTGTTGTAGAGCAGTTCGGAGTACTGAATCATGCTCGCCAGACTGGTGGTTTTGATCATGCTGATAAATTCATTGCCCACCGGCGGCAGGATGACACGCATCGCCTGCGGCAGAATGATGCGTTGCAGCGCCTGCAAACGTGGCATGCCGATGGCTTTCGCCGCTTCATACTGGCCGGTATCCACCGACAGCAGCCCCGCACGTACCACTTCAGAGGTGTAAGCGCCCTGGTTGATACTCAGGCCGAGTAATGCTGCGAGGAATGGCGTCATAATGGTGACTGTCTGAACGCTAAAGACACCGGGAATGCTGATGGTGGGAAACACCAGCGCGAGGTTAAACCACAGCAGCAGTTGCAGAATCAGCGGTGTGCCACGGAAGATCCAGGCGTAACCGACCGCGATGTAATGCAGCACCGGGTTGGGTGACATATACATGATGGCGGTGATCACCCCGAACAGGATGCCGAATCCCATCGCCAGCACAGACATAATCAGGGTGTTCACCACCCCGTCGAGAATCGCTTTGGCGGTAAAGAACTGACCCACGAACGACCATTCAATATTGCCGTGGGCAAACGCATTCACCAGCAACGCCAGCAGGACAAGGATCACCACCGAAGCGGTGATGCGGCCGTAATAACGGCGCGGCACCACCTGATAGCGATCCAGATCGTAATGCGGCTGGCTGCTGGCGTTGTTAAGGGCAGTCGGTGTCGATTGCGACATAAGCGTCTCCTCAGGCACGCGGGCCAGCGTAATCATCGGCCCACTGTTGCTGGGCCTGCATCAGGGTTTGCAGACGTGCCAGCTGTTCGCGCACGCGCTCGGGTGCTGTGCCGCCGTAACCATTACGCACCGCCAGCGCCGATTCCAGCGTTAACGCGCCGCGTACCTCAGCGGTGAGACGGCTATCCACGGCCTGAAGCTGTGCATCGCTGAGGTCCGACAGGCCACAACCTTCTTGCTCGCACAGCTGTACCAGCTGGCCGGTGATTTCGTGGGCTTCACGGAATGGCACCCCACGCATTGCCAGCCAGTCGGCCACTTCGGTCGCCAGCGTAAAGCCATCCGGTGCCTGCTCACGCATCACGTCAGTGTTGAATTTCAGCGTCGCCATCATGCCCGCCATCGCTGGCAGCACCAGCAGCAGGGTATCGACGGCATCAATGACGTTACGTTTGTCATCGCTCAGGTCACGGTTGTAGGAAAGCGGCATGGCTTTCATGGTGGTGAGCAGTGCCGTCAGGTTACCGACCAGACGACCGGAACGACCCCGCGTCAGCTCAGCAATATCCGGGTTCTTTTTCTGCGGCATGATCGAGCTGCCGGTGGCGTAGCTGTCGTGCAGCTCCACCCAGCGGAACTGGCGCGAAGCCCACATGCACACTTCTTCGCACAGGCGCGACAGGTTGATGCCAATCATGCTGGTGACAAACAGGAATTCCGCCGCGTAATCACGGCTGGCTACCGCATCAATCGAGTTCTCACAGGGGGCGAGGTAGGCCAGATCCACCGCTGCCAGTTCCGGCTGGCGGGCAATCGCCGAACCGGCCATCGCAGCTGCGCCGAGCGGGCAGCGCGCGCTGCGACGATCCCAGTCCTGCATACGTTCGATATCGCGGGCAAAGGACTGCGCATGGGCCAGCAACTGATGGCCAAACACAATCGGCTGCGCCTGTTGCAGATGGGTAAAGCCCGGAGCCACGCTTTCGGTGTGCTGTGCCGCCTGCTCAACCAGCGCCTGTTGCAGCCCCAGCAGCGCGGTCACCACCTTGCGCCCGTTGTCGCGCAGATAGAGGCGCAAATCGTTGACGGTTTGATCGTTACGTGAACGGCCGGCGCGCAGTTTGCCGCCCAGCGGCCCTAAGCGCTCGGTCAGCGCGCGTTCGACAAAGGTATGCACATCTTCATCAGCAGCAATGGGATGTAACTCACCGGCGCGGAAGTCAGCATCCAGTTGATCAATGGCAGCCAGCATGGTGCTCAGTTCTGTGTCACTCAGCAGGCCACCACGCATCAGTTCGCGGGCATGGGCGCGACATCCGGCTAAATCGTAAGGAGCCAGGGCAAAGTAGTAATCCGGGCTACGAGACAACGCAGTTAAACTGGCGGCAGGGGCCGCTTTAAAACGCGCACCCCATAACAGTTCGGCTTTATCAGACATGCAATTTTCCCTTACAGATAATCAATAGCGAGATGAATGGCGTGCCAGCGATAATAAAAACTTATTTTATTTCCATACTGGTAAACACGACACATTTCAGGTTCACTACACTTTCACCGCAATAATTCCGGAGTTGAATAGCAAAGATGGAAAGTAAAGTTTCCCAGTCTGGAAACAATGCAATCAATCGCAGCGATAATGCGGTGCTGGCATTAAGTAATATCGATTTAAAATTGCTGCGCGTATTTAAATGTGTGGTTGAAGCCGGTGGATTAACCGCGGCCAGCCATGAGCTGAATATTGGTCTGGCGGCGATCAGCAAGCAGGTTTCCGATTTGGAAATTCGTCTGGGTATGACGCTGTGCAGCCGCGGGCGTGAAGGCTTTGAACTGACGCAGTACGGCATCAATGTGTATCAGGCGACGCTGGAGCTGTTCGTCTCCCTCAATCTGTTCCGCGAACGCCTGCACAACAGCCGCAACGAGCTGCTGGGTGACATCGCCATTTGCGTGGTGGATAACACCATTTCCGATCCACAATCCCCGGTCACCAGCGCGGTGCAACAGTTGCACCAGAATGCACCAAAGGTGCAAATTCGTCTGCAAACCGCCCAGTTAGATGATATTGAACGCGGTATAAGTGAAGGTCGATTCCATTGCGGCATTGCGCCCGTTTATGAAATGAAAAGTGATTTCGATTACTTCCCGTTATATAAAGAACATTCAAAACTTTATTGTTCCGCAGACCACCCACTTTATTCCGGTAATCATGCTGATAAAATATCACTGGAATTATTACGCGAACAAAAAGTCATAAATCATTTATATGTCATACCTCGTGATGCGCGTCGTCTGATTCCATTCCACGACAGCGGGGTACAGGCGGTTCAGGTTGAATCGGTTGCCATGCTAATTTTGACCGGACACTTTATTGGTTATTTACCGGAACACTATGCTGCGCCCTTTATTGCCCGTGGTCAGCTGTGCGAATTGGGTGATGAATCAATACGGATGGAGGATTCGTTTTGTCTGCTGATGAAAAAAGGCCGCAAAATAAACCCGATTATCCGGCTGTTTATGCAGGCACTGGCGATCCCCGAAGTGGAAGCGGCGCACTAAAATGGGGCAAAAGCGCGCCGTGACCCAATATCGCACTGGGTTGTAGCGGCCCTTTATGGCTGTGCAAAAACCTTCCCCAGACATTGCGCCGTCGCGTTACCAACATAATGACCAAACGGAGCAATCGGCTGGTAGCCCTGACGGGCATAGAATGCCAGCGCACGCTGATTCACCTTACGCGTTTCCAGCCACATCGCCTGATAGCCCTGCTGCCGCGCCTGCTGTTCGAGGAACTGTAGCACCGCCGCACCGATACCCTGCCCGCTGCTTAGCGCATACATCCGTTTCAGTTCCGCAATGCCGGGTAGCAACGGGCGAAACGCACCACAGCCAACCGGCCTGCGCTGCGCATCGCGGGCCACGGCAAAGCAACTGCCCGCTTGCTGCATCGCCTCCGGATCAAAACTGGCGCGTCCGCTGCTGCCGGTGAGCGCAGCGAGCGTAGCTGACAAATTATCCAGCAACCAGGCAGCATCCGGCTGCTGGATGGACTCCTGCGCCACCACAATCATGCGTGCATCCGCAACGTCTTAAACATTACGGTGGTGGCATCCAGCACACCTTCGGTCGATTCCGCGTAGTGCGGAATGGAACCGGCAATCTGCCAGCCGAGTGACAGATAGAGATCGGTTGCCACATCGCCGCTGCGCGTATCCAGCACCAGTAGCGTCTTCCCTTTATCCGCCGCCAGTTGTTCCGCCTGCTGCATCAGGCGTCGGGCAATGCCCTGACGGCGGGCGTGCGGATGCACCAGCAACTTGCTGATCTCGGCACGATGACGACCATTGGGCATTGCGCTGTAACCCACCATCACCGTCGCCATGATCTCACCGTGCAGACGCGCCACCAGCAGCTGATTATCACCGCTGGCAAGACTGAAAATTTTGTCCTGCCAGAAACGCTCAATCACCGCCCGGTCACTGGCGTCGATAAAACCCACGCTGGCCCCATCCGCCACACAACCCTGCAAAACATCACACAACGCGCCAATTAAGGGTTGCGCCTGGCTGGCACTGAGTTGTTCGATATCAATCATGGTTTGCATACCACCAGAATGTAACGTGCACCGCCCTGAGGATGCGCAGTAAAGGAAGATTTGCCGGTCAGATGGAAGCGCAGGCAGTCACCGGCCTGCAAGGTCCAGCTTTGCGACTCCATAGTGATGGTCAGTTCACCGGATTGTAACCAGATATGCTGCTCCAGCCCCTGCACCGGTGGCGCGTCATAATCGATTTGCGCCCCCGGTTGCAGCACCGCTTCCACCATTTCTGCTCTAAAATGTGAAGCAGGTGGCGAAACGTTACGGCGCTGAAAGCCGCTTTGCTCATCAACCCACACCGGCTGCTGTTCAGCTGTCAGCAGTAGCAGCGCGTCGTCCTCCACTTCGCTCAGTAAGCGCGACATGGTGAGGCCGTAGGCGACACAGAGTCGATTGAGCAACGCTGCCGTTGGGCTGGTCTCGGCGCGCTCAATGCGCGACAATGTCGCCCGACTGATGCCGGTGGCCATCGCCAGTTCATCCAGTGACCAGCCGCGTTGCAGGCGTAATTCCGCCAGACGGGCGGCCAGGCGGTCTTCGGTATCCGGTTCAGACATGACAACCTCTCATATATGGATTTTATTTCTCATATGTGAGATAAAGCCTGAAAACATGACCGCCGTCAACTTGTACAAAGAAAAATTCATTGTACAAGTTTTCAATCACAGTTATGGTGTGACGACGCAGGTCAGTATATTGAGGAAGATATGGCCTTATACAGTATCGGCGACGTTGCCGAACGCTGTGGAATCAATCCGGTAACACTTCGCGCATGGCAGCGACGTTACGGTCTGTTAAAGCCCCAGCGCACCGAAGGCGGTCACCGACAGTTTGATGATGAAGATGTTCAGCGCATTGAAGAGATCAAGCGCTGGATAGAAAGTGGCGTGCCCGTTGGTAAGGTGAAAGCACTGCTGGAAGGGGAAAGCGTCAATGTGCACGACGGCTGGAACACGCTGCAGGAAGAATTGATGAGCGTGTTACGCCATGTCCGGCCTTCCAAGCTACGAGCCAAAATCGCCACCATCGGACGTGAGCATCCGGTGGATGCGCTGATCGACCACGTCATTGTGCCGGTGCGCCAGCGTCTTGGGCTGGATCAGAACACCGCACGCACCATGTGCAGCCTGCTTGATGGCGCGTTAATTGATTACGTGGCATTTTGCCTTACCGGTTCACGTAAAAAGGCTGGCAAGGATGCACTGATGATTGGCTGGGGCGTAGAGGATCGCACGCGTATCTGGCTGGAAGCCTGGCGGCTGACGCAGCAGGGCTGGCGTATGGATGTGCTGGCAGAACCGCTGGAACTGCCGCGCCCGGAGTTATTTCCCGGCCAGAACCTGTTTGTCTGGACTGGCAAAAAACTGACCCGTCGTCAGCATGAGCAGCTGGAACACTGGCAGGCACAGGGGTTTAATATCCACCTGCACGACCCGACGCAGTAAAAACGCACACATCGGCCTTTGCCTCGGCGGATGTGCGCGTTATCATGCCGCCCTCAATGACTTTTTTCAGGTTTCGACATGAACTGGCAAAAAATCTTCATCTCCACCCTGTTTGCCGTGATGGCGCTTGGCGGCATGGGCGGCCTGATGCTGGTTGGCTACAGTCTTATCCTTCACGCCAACTAAGCCAGCGCTGTAACCGTTCCAGCGCGCGATCGCACACCAGTGCCAGCAACGCCACCAGCACCGCCCCCTGAATGATATAGGCGGTGTTGAAACCGCTCAGTCCGATGATCACCGGCGATCCCAGGCTTTCCGCGCCCACTGTTGACGCAATCGCCGCCGTACCGATGTTGATCATCACCGAAGTACGTATCCCGGCCATGATCACCGGCGCGGCCAGCGCCAGCTCAATTTGCCATAAACGCCGCCACGGCCCCATGCCAAGTCCGGTGGCGATTTCGCGATTGCTGGCGGGAACGCTATCCAGCCCGGCGAGGGTACCCTGCAAAATCGGCAGCAATCCATAAAGAAACAACGCGATCACCGCTGGCAGCGCGCCAAACCCCATCACGGGCACCGCGATGGCCAGCACCGCTACCGGCGGAAAAGTCTGCCCGGCGGCAGCCAGCGTTTCCAGCAGTGGCCGAAAAGCCCGCCCGCGATGGCGCGTAGCAAACACCGCACAACTCACCCCGACAACCATCGCCAGCGCGCTGGCGCTGACCACCAGCCACAGATGCATTAACGCCAGTCGCCAGAAGCTGTCCTGCTGATATAAAGGCCGCTCCAGCTGCGGAAACCAGGCGCTAAACAACGGCGCGCTGTGCGGCAAGCCCCACAGCAGCAACAGAAATAATGCCAGCAGCCAGGTCAGCGGGTCTTTGAGCCAGCTCATCAGCCCGCCTCGCGCTGACGCAGCAAATCGCTAAAATACAGCACGCCCAGCGGTTGCTGGTGTTGATCGACCACCGGCAGCTTGTCGGTACGTCGCGCAATAAACTGCGACAGTGCCTCGCGCAGCGTCAGCGCCGCCGCGATCGGCTCCGCCTCCAGCCATTCGCCGCGCCGCACCGCGTTCCCGGCCCGCCCCAATGCCAGCAACCGCACGCCCAGTTCGCTGTGACCGAAAAATTCGCGCGCGAAATCGCTGGCCGGCTGAGTCAGCAGTTCGATAGGTTTGCCCTGCTGCACAATTTCCCCGCCATCCATCAACACCAGATGATCCGCCAGCGTCAACGCTTCATCGATATCGTGCGTCACCAGCACGATGGTGCGGCCGGACAGCCGATGAATGCGCAACATCTCCTGTTGCAGAGCCTGGCGGTTCACCGGGTCGAGCGCACCGAACGGCTCATCCATCAGCAATAATTCGGGGTCTGCCGCCAGCGCACGCGCCACGCCAACACGCTGCTGCTGCCCGCCAGACAGCTGATGCGGATAGCGGGTGGCCAGATGCGGGTCGAGATTCAGCAGCGCCAGCAGTTCCGCCACACGCTCGTGAATGCGCGCCTGCGGCCAGCCCAGCAGGGATGGCACGGTGGCGATGTTTTTCGCCACGCTCCAGTGAGGGAATAAACCGATGGATTGAATGGCATAGCCGATACGTCGCCGTAATGCGCGTGCATCCATGCGTTCAATCGCCTCACCGGCAAAGCGAATTTCCCCGCTGTCGTGCTCGACCAGCCGGTTAATCATCTTCAGCGTGGTGGATTTACCGGAACCGGAGGTGCCAATCAGTACCGTAAAGCTGCCTTTAGCGATATGCAGCGACAGATCACGCACCGCCGCTTTGCCATCGAAGATTTTATTTACCTGATGAAATTCAATCATGTCGTCTCTCCAGCAGTGCTGCCACTAAACGCAGCAGCGCATCGGCGATCACCGCCAGCGCCACCACCGGGATCACCCCCAGCAGCACCAAATCGAGGGCGCTACTCAGCAACCCCTGAAACAGAATGGCACCAAACCCCCCCGCGCCAATCAGCGCCGCAACCACCGCCAGCCCCAGCGTCTGTACCACCACCACGCGCAACCCGGACAGCCACACCGGCAACGCCAGCGGCAACTCCGCCAGCCAGAACTGCTGCCAGCGGCTCATCCCCATGCCGCGCGCCGTTTCCCGTACCTCGGACGGCACCTGTTGCAGGCCCGCTACCACGCTGCGCACCAGTGGCAACAATGCGTACAGCACCAGCGCAATCAGCGCCGGTGCCATTCCGATACCGGCAATGCCCCAACGCGCCAGCAACGGGAAATGCGTCGACAACCCAGCCAGCGGCGCAATCAGCAGGCCAAACAGCGCCACCGAGGGGATGGTCTGGATCAGATTCAGCACGTTAAACGCTGCCTGCTGCCAGTGCGTGCGCCGGGCGATGAGGATGCCGAGCGGCAGGCCAATCAGCAGCGTCGGCAGCAGTGTGCCGCCGAGCAACGTCAGATGCTGGCTAAAGGCGGCGTCAAAGGTCGCACTGCGGTTGGCATACTCTTTTAACAGGGAAAGCTGATTGAGATGGCCGCTCAGCAGCAGGCCGAGCGGTAGTAACCACATTTGCAGGTTCAGCAGGATGCGCACGGTGGTCTTCTGGCTTATCTGGCGCACCGCCTCGGCCGCCAGCAACAATGCCAGAGCCAGCGCAATCCACAACCCGCTGCCAAAGGCGGTACGCGCCAGCCGACTGCCACTCTGCGCCAGTAGCGTCGCCTGATGGCCGCCCAGCCATATCAACAGCGTAAACAGACATTCGGCGCTCACCAGCAGTAGCAATGCAGTACGGCGACCGGGCTGGCACCATAACAATAGCCATAGCGCCAGCAAAGGGAGCAGTAATCCTCCCCCCTGCGGGATTTGCCACAGCAACAACGGCTGACCTGATACCAGCCGATTTGCGGCATAACTCAGTAGCGGCAGCGTAGCAAATGTCAGACTTAACAATACCAGTAGCAGCAGAATCACCGGTTGCTGGCGCGGCCTTTGCGTGAATAATGCCACGCGTTACAAGAACTTATTCTGCTGTAGCCACGTTTTAGCCACCTGGCTGGCATCCTGACCCTCCACCGCAATCTGCGCGTTAAGCTGTTGCAGCGTCTTTTCGTCGAGTTTGCTGAACACCGGCTGTAACCAGCTGGCAATCTCAGGATATTGCTTCAGCACCACATCGCGGATCACCGGAGTGGGTGCGTAAATCGGCTGTACCCCTTTCGGATCGGTCAAAGTTTGCAGCCCCAGCGCCGCCACCGGGCCGTCCGTGCCGTAGGCCATCGCCGCATTCACCCCGGAGGTTTGCTGCGCCGCCGCTTTGATAGTCACCGCCGTATCGCCGCCCGCCAGCGACAGCAACTGTGACTGATCAAGTTTGAAATCGTAGGCTTTTTCAAACGCCGGCAACGCATCGCTGCGCTCAATAAATTCGGCCGACGCCGCCAGTTTGAAAGTGCCACCTTTTTTCAGATACTGGCTCAAATCCGCCAGCGAGGTGAGTTGGTTTTTCCCGGCAACATCGCTGCGTACCGCGATGGTCCAGGTGTTATTGGCAGGTGCAGGGGTCAGCCATACCAGATGGTTTTTTTCCGCATCGAGAGTTTTGACCTTCTCATAACCCTGCTGCGCATTCTTCCACGCCGGGTCTTTCTCATCATTAAAGAAAAACGCCCCGTTACCGGTGTATTCAGGATAGATATCCAGCGCCCCGGCGGTGATGGCACCGCGCACCACCTGAGTGGTACCGAGCTGAATTTTGTTCACCGTCGGCACCCCATGCTTGTTCAGCACCTGCAGAATGATATTTCCGAGCAGCGAACCTTCGGTATCAATCTTCGATCCCACCCGCACCGGATCGGCGGCCTGCGCTGCGCTAACACTGATTGCCAATGCTACCAATCCCAGTAAACCCTGCTTAATCATGCTGTTCACCCTCGGTATTGTTATCGTATGTTGAGTAACAAGCGTAGCCTGGCGAACCGGGATAGGTGCGGTCAAGTGCACCGGGCGTGTTTGCTTCACTCAATTTCTGCTAGCCAATTCAAATAGGTTATAACCAATTCGTTGCTCATATAACCAAATGGAATTTTTCAGCAGCGAACTGAGGATTATTCTCATATCCCCCATACCAACAAAAATACAGACAACAACATCATGTCCGACTTAACTTCTCCCGCCCATGTGGCGCTGGCAGGGAATCAACCTCAGGGTGAGACGCAGTGGATCCGCAGTGCGGCCGATGTCACCAGCCTGGTGAATAACAGCGAGCAGTCGCGTAGTAACGCACGCATCGTGATCGCCATCGCGCTCGGTGGGGTGTTTCTTGATGCCTACGATCTCGGCGCGCTGGCGTTCGGCATCAAAGATGTCGCACGCGAATTCCAGCTTACACCGACCGGAACCGGGATGGTGGCGGCAGCCATTACCTTCGGAGCCATCGTGGGTGCGCTGATTGGCGGCTATCTCACCGATAAAATTGGTCGTTACCGCGTGTTTATGGCGGATATGTTCTTCTTTGTGGTGGCAGCGCTGGCCTGTGCCTTTGCTCCCAACGAGTATGTGCTGGGCGGCGCGCGCTTTGTTATGGGCCTTGGGGTCGGTATCGATTTGCCAGTGGCGATGGCGTTTCTTGCTGAGTTCTCGAAACTGCGCGGCAAGGGCAATAAAGCCGCCAGCGTAGCGATGTGGTGCCCCACCTGGTATGCAGCGATTAGCATCTCCTATCTGCTGGTACTGCTGCTGTACGCAGTCCTGCCGGAAACCCATACCGACTGGCTGTGGCGCTTGATTCTCGGTTTTGGTGCCGTGCCTGCACTGCTGATCATTGCCATCCGCAGCCGTTATATGAGCGAATCGCCGATCTGGGCCGCCAATCAGGGCAACCTGAATGGCGCGGCGGAGATTCTGCGTCGCTCCTACAACATCAATGCCCGAGTGGCAGAAGATGCCGACCAGAGCAAACAACCGTCCGTGCGCAAAGCCAGCTGGCGCAACTATGGGGCGCTGTTGCAGGGCGTATATCGTCGTCGCACGATCCTGGCGACCGTGACGTCCATCGCCTCCTCTTTCGCCTACAACGCGGTGGCGTTTGGCCTGCCAGTGATTATCTCCAGCTTTTTTGCCCAATCGATGCTGACCACCATTCTGGTCTCGCTGGCGCTGAATCTGCTGTTTGCCTTTGTCGGCGGTTTGCTGGCGGTGCGTCTGGTTCCGCGTCTCGGGGCGTGGAAGATGTCGGTGACGGGTTATAGCTGCCAGTGCGTGGCGCTACTGGGGCTGGCATTGATTGGTCGTCCGGAAGGCGGAGAGCAGGCGGCACTGGCGATTGCCATGCTGGCGCTGTTCCTGTTTGGTCAGGGTTTTGGTCCTGGGTCACATACCATGACCTTTGCTTCGCTGAGCTATCCAGCGTCACTGCGCGGCGTGGGTGTGGGCTTTAACCAGACGCTGATGCGCGGCAGTTCCACCGTGTCGCTGTTTGTGTTCCCGCTGCTGGTGGCAGCGTTTGGCACCGGCGTGTTCTGGGTGATCTTTCTGGCACCACTGATCGGATTGCTGGCACTGCTGGCGATTCGCTGGGAGCCGTCGGGTTACGACGTGGATGCCGAGGATTTTACCCAGCAGTAACCGTAACCCTGCGCGATAAATCGCGCCGCTACAATAGGTACAGTCATTGGTAGCGGCGTGATTTATCGCGCATTTAAGCTGATCAGGCCGTGACCTGAAAAGCGTCCAGCGTGGCGGGAATGCGCGCGAAGGTGTAGAGAAACCACGGGGTAAACTGCGCCGGTTGCTGGGCGATTTCCTGCTGAATCTGCGCCACGGAACGGTAGCACCAGGCGTCAGCTTCTTCCGGGTTTAGCTCGGGTTGCTCGTCGCTGATGGCAAAAAACACGTGACCATATTCATGTTCGGTCAGGCCATTGCTGAGTGGCAGGTTGTAGCTCAGTTCAAATACCGGGGTCAGCGTGAGTGCCAGCCCCATCTCTTCGCGCAAACGGCGCTCCGCAGCTGCGCGTGTTGATTCCTGTGGATAGGGATGACCGCAACAGGTGTTGCTCCACAATCCACCACAGTGATATTTACCACTGGCACGCCGTTGCAGTAGCAGTTCATGCCGTGAGTTAAATACGTAAACCGTTACCGCGCGATGCAGTAATCCTTTTTCATGAACTTCCAGCTTTTCCATCTTGCCAGTGGGACGATCGAGGTGGTCGACGAGAATAACTTCTATGGCGGACATGACAACTCCTTCAGAACAATCTCAGCTATTGTACACAATCACGACGCAGTGGGCCGGAGAAATAGCGTACATTCCGTGCGTTTCCGCAGCGGAAGGTTAATCTTAGCAGCCAGCATAAAAAACGGGGAATTTCTGCTTAGGAAGGAGAAACGGCAGCTCGCGACGAACTGCCGTACCCGGTACGATTAGAGTTTAAAGCTATGCACCACCTGTTCCAGCTGTACGCTCTGCTCTTCCATCGCGCGTGCCGCGGCGGAAACCTGTTCAACCAACGCGGCATTTTGCTGGGTGCTGCCATCAAGTTGGGTAATGGCGACGTTAACCTGATCGATGCCCAGGCTCTGCTCGCGGCTGGCAGACATGATTTCCCCCATCAGAGTTGTCACGCTGCTGACACCCTGCATCAGCTCATCCATAGTCTGTCCGGCCTGCTCCACCAGCTGGCTGCCGGTATCGATATTGGCGACCGATTCCTCAATCAACTTTTTAATCTCACGCGCCGAATTCGCCGAACGCTGCGCCAGGTTGCGCACTTCCGATGCCACCACGGCAAACCCACGTCCCTGCTCTCCGGCACGCGCCGCTTCCACTGCGGCGTTCAGCGCCAGGATATTGGTCTGGAAGGCGATGCTATCGATGACGCTGATAATATCCACCACTTTGCGTGAGGAGTGGTGAATCTCACCCATGGTACTCACTACCTGCCGTACCACTTCAGTACCGCGTGCCGCCACCTGCGAAGCCCCGTCAGCCAGCTGGTTGGCGTGGGTCGCGTTATCGGCATTCTGGCGTACCGTGCCGGTTAACTCTTCCATCGAGGCGGCCGTTTCAACAATCGAACTGGCCTGCGATTCGGTACGCGCCGAGAGGTCAGCATTGCCACTGGCAATCTCACGTGAGGCCGCCGTGATCGCCAGCGCACTGTCGCCAACCTGCCGCATCAGCCCCTGTAAATAAGCAATGAACTGGTTGAAGCTCTGCGCCACCGCGTTGAATTCCGGGCTGTTACTGGCCGGCAAACGCTGGGTCAGATCGGCACCACCGGTTGATAATGCTTCGATATTGCGGTTCAGCAGGCTGAGGCGTTGCATCATGGCACGGACAAAACCGAGCAATACCAGCAGCAGAATCACCGCCAGCGGGATCTGCACCAGACCGAGGCGTGTCAGCATGCTATGGGTTTGAGCATCCAGCAGGCTCGACGGTACATCGCTGGCAAGATACCAGGGGCTGCCGGGGATCGCTTGCAGGAACAGGGTATGTTCGCCGTCATCGCTTTTATAGCTGGCCTGGGTCGGCTGCGTACCCGCCTGTGCCAGCAAGGTTTTCAGGGTTGCGGCCAGCGGCAGCTGGGTATCTGCCAGATTTTCCAGTTTTGGCGTCCCTTCCACCAGCGCGGCGTTACCCACCACTTTGCCATCAGCTTCGACAATCAGCACACGCCCGTGGATCGCTTCTCCCATCTGCTTCGCCAGCTGGTTGAAAAAGCCGAGTGTGACGTCAATGGTGGCGACACCCCAGACTGTGCCATTACGATAAATCGCCATAGCACAGTTGGTACGCGGCTGCGGGCTGGCAGCATCCTGGTAGGCTTTCGCCCAGGCACACTGCCCTTTGGCCGCAGCCATGCCATCTTTGTACCACGGCTGCTCCCAGTATTTATCGGCAGCATCGGAGTTCCAGTAGGTATTCACCTGTAACTGATTGCTGGCGTTGCGTGCAAAGAACGAGCTGTCCTTTTCTTTGGCGGGATCGCGGCGATTCGGTAACGGCCAGATGCCACCACCGAACACGTTACTATCCTGATATTGGTTAACCAGCGCGGGCAGCAGCGTATCAATGCTGGCGCTGTCCATCACGCTGGCGGCTTCGGTAATGGCGCGTTGCTGCGCCTGTACGCGGTTCATCTGCTCAACGATGCGTCCGGCCAGGCCGTCCACTTCGTAACGTACCAGGCGACTCTCATTTTGCGTGAGTTGTGGCGCAATAAACTGGTTGATCACCAGCAAGGTGACCAGCATCAGGACAACGAAAAACGCGATGAGGGTCGCGGTGAAACGTGATTGTGTGGTTTTTAACATTGGAGTGCCCTTACCCTGGAGTGGCGAGATGCCTGATCCGGGTTAACGGCGTGTTAAGAGGGAACTTGAGATGCGCGCGATCACAAAGCAAAAAAATAGTTAATACGGGTGATGATGTAGCGGCGCGACTTACCGCGCCGTTCAGAAAGGAGACGCAAAATTTGTGGTATTCAGGAATTAAGCTGCTTAACGTCACTCTCGCTCAGGCCAGTGAATTTCATGATGGTTTCAACGGCTATTTTGTCCAGAAGCATACGCTGAGCCACCTGCAATTTAGCCTCCTGAAGGCCTTCCTGACGACCTTCCTTATGTGACTCCAGCCGCCACTGTTGTTCAATTGTCATAATCTGTTCCTTAAGTTGCGGTTTGGCTTGCACCAGTATTTCAACGACCTTGTCCCGGTCATCGGTATCTCCATGCCGGAGAATATAGTAGATCACATCGATAGAGAGATTATCATTGTAATCTACCGACAGTAGCGTGGCTATCGGGTCGATATTTTCCAGCAAGTCACGCAGACGTATGATCTTATGTGCCATCTCCAGCCGCGCCACACCGCGATGCGTCATGATCTCCTCATCCGGGATGACAGTGACGTCAATCAGCGGGAAGGGATGGCAATAAATCTGCTCAGCCAGATCCTGGTTACGGAATGAAGCCAGCCAGTTCATCGAGTAAGGATAGGGACTGGTTTTTCCCTGATAGAACAGCATTGGCACCACAATCGGCAATTCAGTATGACCTTCATCAAGATGGCGCTGCATGGCCGCAATGGTGTAGCGCATCATGCGTAAGGTCATATATTTATCAGGAGAGCTTTGGTGCTCAATCAGCGTATAGATATACCCTTCACCACAGTCAGTTTTCATTGAAAGCAAAACGTCGGAATAAAAAGCGCTGAGATCCCGTTCAATAAACGTAGTCGGTACCAGTTGCAACGTATCCAGGTCGCAGTGGTTGCGTATCGTTGGCGGCAGGTGAATTTCCAGAAACTGTCTGGCAAGCGGGAGCTGACTCATAAATTTTTTGAACAGGGCATCGTGCGGTGTCACTGTGGCGCTCATGAAGATTACCTGCCAGGTAATGGAAGTGCCCAGACGCTACCATAGCGGCTATATCACTGATATATAAGGGATGAGATTATCAGGAGGATTTAAGGTATTCAGAATAGCGTGATAAAATTTTCAGGTTTAAACCCTTTTTATCACCGACAGCTATCTGTGCCTCAGGGGGCATACGGCCCGCCCCCCGAGAGTGTTTGGTGTTTAAGGCGCAGATTATCTGGCACGCGGGGAAGGTTCTACCACTTCCTGGCGTGGGCGAAAAACGTGATCATTCCCTTCAGCCAGCAGGCGTTGTACCAGTTGCTGGCCGCCGCGCTCGTCGGCCTGTGCGAACTGACGTTCGGCTTCAGTAATCGGCGTGGACCACAACAAGTTCACCCGATCGCCTTCACGCTTCGGCAGACGGAACTGCGCGGATTCCGGGGCCAGTCCATTTGCCAGCAGGAAACTTTCAAAGCCGACCGGTGCTACCTCCGACGCCAGCGTATGCCCTTCCCCCAGCCAGGTCAGGCGCGCCCACGGCAGATGGGCAAATTCCGCCAATGCGCTGGCCATCTGCACCGCGTTGGCTTCGTCCATCACTTCGCCGTCCACCGCCATCGCCAGTTCGATCCGCCGATACTGCGGCGCCAGCTCGTCAAACAGGTAATCCACCTGCGGCATCGGCCGGATGCCCATTCCCAGGGTGAGAAAATACCAGACGCCCTGATGCCAGTGCTGCGAAATCGCCATCGGTGGCCAGTTGCCCTGATCGATGGCGTAATACTTCACTGACTCGCCAAATTGCGCCTGATAGCACTGCATCAGCTCACGTTGCACGGCATCCCACTGATGGCCGTCGTGCCAGTCACGCCAGAAATGACGTTGCTGTTCAGCGCGCGCGTAGTAATCATTGGTTGACGCGGAACCGAGCGGGGCCGTCAGGCGATTGGCTTTTATGCAGCCCGCCGAGAAGCTGACCTGTTTGTCCTGATACAGACTCCAGCCCGGGATCACCGCCAGCAGCTGGCCGTAATACCACAGCGCAGCGCCCTCGTCGCCCGGCTCCCATATCACCTGTAAACCGGCCGGATCGAGCATCGGCTCGGCTTCCAGCGTGCGGCAATACTCGGCGCTGAGCAGCGGCGCAATGCCCTGCTCCATCGCAGCACGATCTTCAGTGGCTGGCGCGGGCAGCAGGTTGCGTAGCCAGCACCCGCGCACCGCATATTGGCTGCGGAACAGGTCGCTCGGCCAGATGTAAAAATAGGCCGTGCGCGCGTCCTGCTCGACGATGGCCGTTAATGTGTGTTGCTGATTAGGCACCTCAGCAATCAGAGGTTGGTGTGTCATAACGCCTCAACAATGCCTGGAGGGATCCATTTTCCCCGAGAATAGAGCAGGATCGGCACTCGCGCCATGTGACACAAGGGTAAAACTCTCAAAGTGATGCCGGGCAAGGTTGAGGATTGCTGATGTTTCGCCACGCGCCCTGTGTTCAGACTTCAAATTAATTCGCAATTCATTTGCCGCTACACATGCTATTGTCGCCGCATTCGCATGAAAGGAGCCGCCATCATGGTGCTGCAAAGTCTGGATTTGAATCTGCGTGATGTGGTGATTTTCGCCGTGCTGGTTTGGCTGTTTATCCGCTACACCTGGGTGATGTCAGCGCTGACGTTGATGGTTAGCGGCATGGCCTTGCTGGTGATCCTGCCTGCCGATCTTTACTACAGCCTGTTTCCGCTGGCGCTGATCGGCTTCGGGCTGGGCATGTTAATCCACCACTACCAATTGCGGCAGTTAACCCTGCGCCGCGAAGCCAGAACGCCACGCACTTACACCAAAGCCAGGGACGAACTACATCCCTGAAAGTGAGCGCCCCATACGCGCCATCGCACGTGAATAAGCCCCGCGCTGGATCGACCAGCGCAACAACCCGGCAATCAGATGAATTTGTCCATCCACCAGCCGCTGCTGCCAGGGATTGATAGGTAATGCTGTCTGCTGCTGTGCCCAGTCAGGCAACAAGCCAATGCCCGCTTTCAGCATTACCTTCATCACCGGTTTTGCCTGCCAGCTGGGTGCTGGCGCGTTCATCAGCAACTGTGTCACTTCACGCGTGCGTTCATCGCAAACCAGCTGCGGACGCATCGCCTGCAAATAGTCTTCAACCGCCGCTACACTTTGCGGCACCTGCTCCGCACCGAGCGATTCGGCAATCAGCGCCGCTTCCTGATAATAACGATCCTGCTCCGTCAGGCTGAGATGCGGATTTTTGTAGCGCAGATGGGCGGCGAGGAAACGACTGGTTTCCGCCACGTGCACCCAGGTCAGCAAATGCGGATCGCTGGCAGCATAAGGGTGACCCGCATTATCAATACCGGTGACGCGCAGATGAATCCGTTTGACACGTTCGATCAGCGTGTGCGCATCCTGTCGGTTACCAAAGGTAGTGACGGCGATAAACTGGCTGGTACGCCGCAGCCGCCCCATCATGTCTTCGCGAAAGTTGGAGTGATCCCACACCCCGGCCAGCGCTGCCGGATGCAGCATCTGCAACAGCAAGGCGCTGATGCCGCCGCACATCATGGCAGCAAAATCACCGTGTACGCGCCAGATAACGCTGTCCGGACCGAACAGGCCCGGATCGCCTGGCGGTTGCGAGATGTCGAATTCATTGAGCGAGAGGCCGTTCAGGCGAAAGACTTGTTGTTCGATGCGGTTGCGGATGTTCATGGTGTTGGTATGCGATAAAAACCAGGTCAGCACCCATGCTGGCCTGGTTGATGATATGTCTGCGGATTGTAGCGGCGCAATTTATCGCGCTGTTAGACATCCGCTGCCATCGCGCGAGAAATCAAACGATGACCTGCCTTAAAGATAATCGAAACTTGCATCCTGGGTACGCACCGAATCCAATCCAATCATCACATTGAATTTACCTGGCTCGGCCACATGCTGCATTTTTTGATTCCAGAACTTCAGCGCATCGACATCAATCTTAAAACTCACCGTCTGCGACTCACCCGCTTTCAGCATGATGCGTTTGAAGCCACGCAGCTCCTCAACCGGGCGGCTGATGCTGGCAACCGGATCGTTAAGGTACATCTGCACCACGGTGGCTCCATCACGCTTGCCAGTGTTGGTGACCTTCACGCTGGCTTCAACCGTGCCATTACGCGGCATGATTTTAGCCGACATTTTCACCGGCGAGACGCTAAAGGTGGTGTAGCTCTGACCGTAGCCAAACGGATACAGAGGCCCATTGATGGCATCGTAGTAATGCGACGTGTATTTGTTTGGCTTCTCGAAGTTATACGGGCGGCCCGTCGGCAGATGGTTGTAATAAATCGGGATCTGCCCCACCGAACGTGGGAAGGAAACCGGCAGCTTGCCTGATGGGTTGTAGTCGCCAAACAGTACATCGGAAATCGCGTTGCCGCCTTCCGTGCCGCTAAACCAGGTTTCCAGCATCGCATCGGCGATACGATCTTCGTTCACCACATTGAGCGGACGGCCATTCATCAGCACAATCACCAGCGGTTTGCCGGTGGCTTTCAGCGCCGCCAGCAATTTCTGCTGGCTTTCCGGTATCACCAGGTCGCTCCGGCTGGAAGCTTCGTGCGCCATACCCTGCGCTTCGCCAACCGCAGCCACCACCACATCAGCCTTCTTCGCGTTTGCCACCGCTTCATCGATCATCTGCTGTGGACTACGGGGATCGACGGTCACCGCTTTTTCGTACAAATTCAGGAAGTTCTGAATCCCTTTGTTATCGGTGATATTCGCCCCTTTGCTGTACAGCAGCGTGCCCTTGCCTGCCATCGCGTTGCGCATGCCCTGCAGCAGGGTGATGGATTGACTCGCCACCCCGGCTGCGGACCAGCTGCCCATAATGTCACGCTGGCTGTCGGCCAGCGGGCCGACCAGCGCCACCGTGGCATCGCGCTTCAGCGGCAGCGTTTCACGCCAGTTTTTCAACAGAACGATACTTTTGCGCGCCACGTCACGCGCTTCGGCACGGTGGAGGCGGCTTTCGGCGTTGGTGTCCTGCGGATCGCTGCCTTTCGGCCCCAGATGGCTGTAGGGATCGTTAAACAGTCCCATATCGTATTTAACGTTCAGGACATGGCGCACCGCATCATCAATTTCCGCCATGCTCACGACACCACGTTTCACCAGCCCCGGCAAATATTTGCTGTAGTATTCATCGCTCATACTCATATCGATGCCGGATTTCAGCGCAATACGCACCGCGTCCTGCGGATCGCTGGCAACACCATGTTTGATCAGCTCTTTGATCGCGCCATGATCGCTGATGGTGATGCCTTTGAATTTCCATTCGCCACGCAGCAAATCTTTTAACAGCCAGCTATCTGCCGTCGCTGGCGTGCCGTTAATTGAGTTGAGCGCCACCATGACGCCACCGCTGCCCGCATCCAGCGAGGCTTTATACGGCGGCATATAATCCTGGAACATGCGCTGCGGGCTCATATCAACGGTGTTGTAATCACGTCCCCCTTCCACCGCGCCGTACAGGGCGAAGTGTTTTACGCTGGTCATGATCGAGTAGCGGTCTGCCGGGCTTTTGCCCTGCATCGCTTTCACCAGGGTGCTGCCCATTTCTGAGGTCAGGAAAGTGTCTTCGCCAAAGCCTTCGGAGACGCGTCCCCAGCGTGGCTCGCGACTGACATCCACCATCGGTGCCCAGGTCATGTTCAGACCGTCATCGGCCGCTTCATAGGCAGAAACCCGCCCGACTTCAGCCACAGCATCCAGATCCCAGCTTGACGCCAGACCCAGCGGGATCGGGAACACCGTGCGCTGGCCGTGGACCACATCGTAAGCAAAGAATAAGGGAATTTTCAGGCGGCTGAGCTGCATCACCTGATCCTGCATGGCGCGAATATCCGGACGCGTCACGGTATTGAAAATCGCTCCGACCTGCCCGTGCTGAATCATGTCACGGATAGCTTCTTTGGGGTTGTCCGGCCCGACGCTAATCAAACGCAGCTGACCAATTTTTTCATCCAGCGTCATCTTGCTGAGCAGCTGGTTTACGAAGGCGTCACGCGCCTGTTCCGTCATCGGATGGTTACCAAACATGTCATCCGCAAACGCGGGTTGAATGGCGAGGGAGACAGCGAGGCTAACAGAGCAAATCCATTTCATCAGGTCGGGTTCTCTTAAGTGACTGCGCAATATAAAAATAGCCAGCAAAGTGTGCCATAAGTTGAGGATAGCAGGTAGCCACCGATGTCACATCGCCACCGCTTCGCCCCACGCGTGCTACAGTATTTTCGCAACGTTAATGACAAGGATAAGCCAATGACAAATGCTCTCTCTGATTCGAACCTGCTGGGTGAGTTGCGTCGCCTGGTCGGCCCTGCACAGCTGCTGACCGACGCCGAACAAACGGCGCGCTACCGTAAGGGCTTCCGCTCTGGCGAGGGGGAAGCACTGGCAGTGGTGTTCCCGGGTACGCTGCTGGAGCTGTGGCGGGTATTACAGGCACTGGTGGCCGCCGATGCCATTATTCTGATGCAGGCCGCCAATACCGGCCTGACAGAAGGTTCGACACCAAACGGGAACGATTATGAGCGCCCGGTGGTGATCATCAGCACGCTACGCCTGGATAAGCTGCAATTGATTGATAGCGGCAAACAGATTCTCGCGTTCCCCGGCAGCACGCTGTATCAGCTGGAAAAAGCGCTCAAACCGCTGGGGCGTGAACCTCATTCGGTCATTGGCTCCTCCTGCATTGGCGCATCGGTGATGGGCGGTATCTGCAACAATTCCGGTGGTTCACTGATTAAGCGCGGCCCGGCCTACAGCGAGATGGCGTTATATGCGCAGATTGACGCCGAGGGGAAGCTGCATCTGGTGAATCATCTCGGTATCGAACTGGGTCATTCGCCAGAGGAGATGCTGGGACGGCTGGATGATGACCGCTGGCAGCAAAGCGATGTTATCTGGGACAATCGCCACGCATCGGATCATGAATACGCCGATCGCGTCCGTGATATCCACGCTGATACCCCGGCACGTTTCAATGCCGACGCACGCCGCCTGTTTGAAGCCTCTGGCTGTGCTGGCAAGCTGGCGGTGTTTGCCGTGCGCCTCGATACCTTCGCCAGCGAACCGAAACAGCAGGTGTTCTATATCGGCAGTAACGATCCGGCAGAGCTGGGGGAAATCCGCCGTCATATCCTGGAAAATTTCCACAACTTACCGGTGGCCGGGGAATATATGCATCGCGATATTTTTGATATCGCCGAAGTGTATGGCAAAGATACTTTCCTGATGATTGACCGGCTTGGCACCGACAAGATGCCGCTGTTTTTCACCCTCAAGGGACGGGTTGATGCCTGGCTGGCGAAGCGTAACTGGATCAAGCCGCACTTCACCGATCGCCTGTTGCAGCGTCTGAGTACCCTGTTCCCGGCCCATTTGCCGAAACGCCTGAAGCAGTATCGCGACAGGTATGAACATCATCTGATGCTGAAGATGTCCGGCGATGGCGTGGCAGAGGCGCAGGAATATCTGCACGACTTTTTCCGTGAAGGTGGCGGGGAGTTTTTTGCCTGCGATGCCAAAGAAGGCGCGCATGCATTTTTGCATCGCTTTGCCGCCGCCGGTGCCGCCGTGCGTTACCACGCGGTCCATGCGCAGGAAGTGGAAGATATTCTGGCGCTGGATATTGCGCTGCGCCGTAATGACCACGACTGGTTTGAGCGCCTGCCACCGGAATTCGATAACGATCTGAGCCATCGTCTCTACTACGGCCACTTTTTCTGTCATGTATTCCACCAGGATTACATCGTGAAGAAAGGGGTGGATGCCCATGCGCTGAAGGAGAAGATGCTGGCGATTCTCAGCCAGCGTGGTGCGGAATACCCGGCGGAACATAACGTCGGGCATTTGTACGCGGCGCCGCCGCAACTCCAGGCGTTCTATCGCCGCCTGGATCCCACCAACAGTTTTAATCCGGGGATTGGCAAAACCAGTAAGCAAAAAGGCTGGGCAGTAAAAGCGTAGTCCGCCCTGTAGCGGCGCGATAAATCGCGCCGCTACAGTTCGTGCAATATTTAAGGTTGTTGCTCGTTGTCGCCTGCGGCCTGCTGTGCGCGGCGTTCGATAATCATCGTCTGCGGCGTGGACAGCACGATGCCTTCTTTGCGCAGGCGCGTCAGAATATCGAACAGCAAATCACTTTTGGCACCGGAGATCTGACGCTGGCTGGCAACGTTGCCGGTGACGCTCAGCACGATACCCGCAGGTGACAGCTCCTTAAACGACACCGAAGGTGCGGGCGTTTCCAGGATGCGTTCATTCTCCTCGTAGACTTCCAGCAGCAACTCCCGCACCCGCACCGGATCAATATCCAGTGGAAAGGTCAGCAGAATCGTCACCACGCCCTGTGCGTTACCCATGGTAGCGTTACGCACGTTCTGCGAGATAAATTGTGAATTCGGTACAATCACCGTCGATTTATCGCTGAGCTGGATTTCAGTGGCACGCACATTGATACGGCGAATATCCCCTTCAATCCCGCTGATCGTCACCAGATCCCCCACCTTCACCGGACGCTCAGTCAGCAGAATCAGGCCGGAGATAAAGTTCTTCACAATCTCCTGTAAACCGAAACCGATACCTACCGACAGGGCGCTGACGATCCACGCCAGTTTGTTCCATTGCAGCCCCATGATCGACAGCGTCAGCAGGATAATCAGCACATAACCGACGTTGCTGAACAGCGTCACCAGCGACACGCGCATGCCCGCATCCATGGTGGTTTTCGGCAGGAACTCTTTATCCAGCCAGCGACGCACGGCACGCAGCACGTAAATGCCCACCACCAGGCACAGGATGGCGTTGACCAAGTGTGCCGGGACAATATTCAGCGATTCCAGCCCTTTACCGCCCCAGAATTCAATCACTTTCTGGATCAGTTCAATTGGCGTCGACGAGGCAAACGTGCCGTTGAGCAGCGCCAGGGCAACGATGCCAATCAGCGCGGTTTTGCCCAGCGCACCCAGCAGCGTCGCCGCCTGTTGCAGATGGCGCTCATCAATATTGAGTGAGCTTTGCATGCGTTTGCCGCTGCTGTTTTGCGTCGAAAACAGCGTGTCACAGCCGTCAGTGATCAGCTGGCTGAGGAAATAGAACGAACCAAACAGGATGCCGCACCAGATCACTTCGTAGCTCAGGAAACGCGCCAGTGCGACGTAACCAATGATCAGGAAAATCAGGATAGCCAGCGCCGTCAGCGTCAGCCCCATCTGGATCAAACCGACCAGGGTAGAACGCGCTTCCGGCGGGTTACCCGCCTGTACCATACGACGACGTACCCGGTTGGTACGCATGCTGATGGCTAATCCTGTGCTGCCGATTAACAACGCCGTCAGGCCGTTAGCAAAGATGGTGGTGTTAAGGCTGGTGCCCACGCTGTAGTTAAAGGCTTCAATCGTCTGGAAAATAAACACCAGCGCGGCGGTGATCGGCGGGAAAGGTTTCAGCGCCTGCGCCACTTCATTTGAGATGCTGGGTAAACGCCAGCTGGGACGGCGCGTTGACAGGAAAGCCCGCCCTAATCCGGCAATCAGGCCGCAGTACACACTCAACTGCACCAGGCGTAAAATAAAATCCTGCACATCGGATGACACCTCATCCCGACGGGCAAATGCCAGCGCAAAGAAATTGAAGGTCAGTACCACTGCCGCCAGGGTGGTCAGCGCAATGGCGGTGGCAAGGAAACTGCGACGCAGACGCCCTTCCGGCATTTTGTGGATGCTGACCCAGGCGAGAAACTCTTCGCCATAGCGACGGCCGAGGGTCATCACCAGCATGGCGGCAATCAGCCAGCCAATGGTGCCGAAGCGCCAGCCTGGTTGCCACGACAGCGCAGCGGTGTCCTGCAATTCACTCAGGAAGTCACTGATTTTCTCACCATCGAGATCCTGGGTGCTGACCAGCGGTGACCAGAAACGCGGGCCAAAGATACTGCCGGAATTTAGTGCCAGCTGGCTTTTCAGCTGATCACGACGCAGGTTGACGATTTGCGATGACAACACCAGCGCCCCGTTTTTGATGCCTTCCGCCTGCTTGATTTGATCATCCAGCTTGCTTTTCTGACTCTCAAGCATGCTGCGTTTACGCGTCACTTCCGGCGTTTCTTTCATACCGCTATCGGGCTTCGGTGCCGGGCCAAGTACCGCCAGCTGGGCATCCAGTTGCTGACGCTGAGGAATCAACGCCTGTCCGAGCGTGTCAGCATTGCCGGAGAGTTCCAGCGCCATCTCGTTGAGCTGGTTGAGCTGGTTTTCATTGGTATTTCCCGACACCTGACCTTTTATCTTGTCGAGAATTTTCTGCATTTTAGGCAGCTCAACCGAAGCGTTAATCTTCGGCGTCGCATCCTCTTGCGCCGGCGCAGCAGCACTGTCATCAGCCAGTACCATCGCCGGTGCCACCAGGGCCATTAACAGCAGGAAAGGAGCAAAAAGAGATCGAAACGTAAACATAAGAGTGAGATTCCAGCGCAATAACAGTCTGCAGACGCATCTTATTGTGCGTCTGTGGCGGCTAGTGTAGGCCTTTGGCAAGCGTGAAACTATAGGAATGAATGCGTAAAACATGGGTTATAACGATAAGACTTTTTGCTGATGCCACCCGGCCGGATGGCATCTGCGACAAATTATTCGACGTTCTGTCCCTGAGCGCCGTTACTCGCGGTTTGTGAGGCTTTCTGCTTTTTATACGCCAGCGCCGCCGCCGGTACCGGTGCGGCTTTGCCGGTTTCCAGCCAGTCGCGCAGACGGTTAGCATCGGCGAAGTGGGTGTATTTGCCAAAGGCATCCAGCACCACCAGTGCCACCGGGCGATTGTTGATAAAGGTGCGCATCACCAGACAGTGGCCCGCTTCGTCGGTATAACCGGTTTTGGTGAGCTGAATACGCCAGTCATTTTTGTACACCAGGTGGTTGGTGTTACGGAACGGCAGCGCATAGTTCGGGTGTTTAAACACCGCAGTATCTTCTTTGGTGGTACTCAGTTCACCAATCAACGGATACTGACGCGTGGCTTTCACCAGCTTAATCAAATCTTCCGCGCTGGAGACGTTGTGAATCGACAGGCCCGTCGGTTCCACATAGCGGGTATGCGTCATGCCAAGGGCGTGGGCTTTAGCATTCATCGCGCGGATAAAGGCATCGTAGCCACCCGGATAGTGGTGCGCCAGGCTGGCAGCAGCACGGTTTTCCGATGACATCAGCGCCAGCAACAGCATATTACGGCGGCTGATTTCGCTATTCAGCTTGACGCGGGAAAACACGCCGCGCATCTCCGGGGTATGGCTGATATCAACCGACAGCATTTCATCCAGCGGCTGTTTGGCATCCAGCACCACCATCGCCGTCATCAGCTTGGTGAGCGAGGCGATCGGACGGACGCGATCGGGATGGCTGGAATACAGCACTTTGCCGCTATCCAGATCGACAATCATCGCACTGCCCGACGCAATTTGCGGTTGTGCAACAGGAGCCAGATTTGACAGCGCAGCAGGCGCGGCCAGAACAGGTGTAGTCACTGCCGGTGCGCCGATCATCAGCGCCAGCGACAGTAAAGAAATACGCATTTTTACAGACATCGTGTCAAAAAAATCCGGTGAGGAGTTTTGTGCTGTGCTATCGCACAGGCCGCGCGCATCAGGCCAGATGGGATGCGGGCTGGCGACAGCATAATACGTGGTTCTCTGCGAAATTTCCTGGAGAGATTGTTTCCGGGCGTTAAAAATGACGGGGTATGGCTGTCGCGACGTCATTTATTGCGCAACAAATAAATCGCGCCACAGAGCGTGGCGCGAGAGAGAAGGAAATTGACCGGAAAGGATCAGAACAGCTTCGGTCCATAGCCCCACAGAATCACGGTCAACGCCAGCAGCACTTCAAACACCAGTACCCCAATCGCCAGCGTCGAGCCGGAGAAACGCAGGCTCTCTTCTTTATCGATATTGAGGAATACCGGGATACCGACGAATAACAGATAACCGGTGTACACCAGCGCCAGCGTCCCCACCAGCAGGCAGAGCCAGACCAGCGGATAAAGCGCCACCAGGCCGCTCATAAACAGCGGCGTCGCCACATAGCCCGCAAACACGGTACAACGCTGGATGCTGGGTCGTTGCGGATAATTGCGTGCCATCCAGTGGATGACGCGTCCCATCACCGCCACCCCACCGAGGATGACGAGATAAAACAGAATGCCGAGACCGAGACCGGTCAGCATGTTGAGTTGTATAAATTGCCCCTCGCCCAGATTCCAGCCCAACTGTGTGGTGCCAATAAAGGCGCAGATCACCGGGATCGCCGCCATTAGCAGAACATGGTGGGTGTAATGGTGCGAGACGCTCTCGTTTTCCTGCTTGATGTCGCGCATTTCCTGATTAGGATGCGCGATAAGTCCCCAGACATGATTCATAAAATCACTCCTCTGATGCGACGGGCTGCCCCCTGACGCTCAGGCTTACCAGCACAGGCAGCTTCACTTCAAGTATAATCGGCGCTGTCGTTTTTGCGGCAAGCGGCACAAAAAATCACCTGCGGGTGTAGACTGTTACAAGGGTTGATAACAACAGGGAGGACGTTTTGCATCTTGATATCAACGGATTAATTAGCCAGTACGGCTACCTGGCGCTGCTGATTGGCTGTATCGCTGAAGGGGAAACCTTCACCCTGCTGGGAGGGGTGGCGGCACATGAAGGATTGCTACACTTCGGCGGCGTGGTACTGGCCGCGATGGGGGGTGGCATCCTGGGCGATCAGATGCTGTTTTGGCTTGGCCGTCGTTTTGGCACGCGTATCCTGCGCCGTTTTAAAAAGCATCAGGATACCATCCACAAAGCCAGCCACCTGATTCAGCGTCACCCCAGCCTGTTTGTGATTGGCGTGCGTTTTATGTACGGCTTCCGCATTGTCGGGCCGATTATCATTGGCACCAGCCGCCTGAAACCGCTGCGCTTTTTCCTGCTGAATGTGATTGGCGCTGCGCTCTGGGCGCTGATCTTTGTCACCCTTGGCTATTTTGCCGGGGAGATCATCACCCCGTGGCTGCACAAACTCGATCAGCACTTCAAACATCTGCTGTGGCTGGTGGCGGCGGTGGGATTTGCCATCCTGCTGCGCTACGTTATCCGTCGCTGGAACCGCCGCCGCGCCGATTAATTGTGATACCCCTTAAACTGCGGGTTCGCCAGCATAAAGCCACCGTCGACAATAAACGATTGTCCGGTGGTGTAGGTGGCCCACTCCGAGCACAGCCAGGCCACTAAACTCGCGACTTCGCGCGTGTCACCCGGTCGCCCGATGGGGATTTCCGGCATGCGCGTACTGCGCGCCTCCTCGTTACGCAGATGGTTCATGGGCGTTGCTATCGCGCCCGGTGCCACCGCATTCACCAGGATATGATGCGGTAACAGGCTGAGGGCCATCGATTTGGTCAGACCGCCGAGGGCATGTTTTGCCGCGGTGTAAGCCGCTGCATCGGGCAATGGCGTATGTTCATGCA
This sequence comes from Pantoea cypripedii, assembly GCF_011395035.1. Classification (NCBI taxonomy): domain Bacteria; kingdom Pseudomonadati; phylum Pseudomonadota; class Gammaproteobacteria; order Enterobacterales; family Erwiniaceae; genus Pantoea; species Pantoea cypripedii. The sequence continues at coordinate 1,268,949 of NZ_CP024768.1, read as the reverse complement.
CCGAGGTGATGTTAATGATGCGTCCGCCGTTGCCCTGATCCACCATATATCGGGCGGCAATCTGACCGCAGACAAACGCCCCATCGACGTCGACACTGAAGACTTTTCGCCAGTCTTCAAAGGTGACATCGAGAAAATCCGCTTTGGTCATCACCCCAGCGTTGTTGACCAGCACATCAATCCGCCCCAGCGAGGCAATCAGCTGCACCAGTTGCTGCCCACCGGCCTGTGGATCGGAAAGATCCAACTGTCGTACCTGCGCCTGCTGACCACGGCTCTCGACCTGGCGCGCCGTCTCATGTGCCCCCTCTTCGTCCGAACGCCAGGTGATGCCAAGGGTATAGCCTGCCTCGGCCAGCATCAGCGCACAGCTGCGCCCGATGCCTGAATCGGAAGCGGTGACCACCGCCACTTTCTGTTTTACCAGCGCCATTAGGTTCTCCTTTCTGTCAGGTGTCTCCTCAGTATAGAAGTTATCCTTCTGTGCCCCGCCGCCGCCGTTAAAACCGCTTCGGCTATAGTTAACAATGGAATAGCGTAAAGGAGGCAGGATGAGTGAGATCAAACGCAAAATTGACGACCACGGAGTCATCGGCGATTTACGTACCTGCGCCATGGTCGCCAGCGATGGCACCATCGATTATTTGTGCTGGCCGGAACTCGATAGCCCGTCCGTGTTTAGCGCCCTGCTCGACAGCGACGAAGCGGGCCTGTTTTCGCTGGCACCGCAATGGAAAAATGCCCGCCAGCAGCAACTTTATCTGCCCGATACCAATATCCTGCAAACCCGCTGGCTCGGCGATGATGGCGTGGCGGAGATCACCGATTACATGCCGATCTGCGATGACAGCAGCAAGCTACCGCGCGTGGTCCGCCGGGTGAAAATGGTGCGCGGCTCGGCGCGTTTCAAACTGCTGTGCGCACCGCGCCACGACTACGCCCGTGCGGAAACCCGGACCGAAGCGCGTCCCGGCGGAATCGCCTTCCATGCCGATGGCCAGCCTTCGCTGCGCCTCAGCGCCAGCGTGGTCATGACGCGGGAAAACCATGCGGCCACCGCCGACTTCACCTTACAGGCGGGTGAACATGCCGAATTTATTTTTGGCAGCGACGAAGATCCGCATCTGGACAAGATCGCCACCGAGCAATGCTTCCGTGACACCCTGCACTACTGGCGACGCTGGAGCCGCCACAGTTCCTATCGCGGGCGCTGGCAGGAGATGGTGACGCGCTCCGCGCTGGCACTGAAATTGCTCACTTCCCACCAGCACGGTTCGATTGCCGCCGCCGCCACCTTTGGCCTGCCAGAAGAACCGGGTGGGGAACGCAACTGGGATTATCGCGCTTCATGGATCCGCGATGCGTCATTCAGTATGTATGCCCTGATGCGCCTCGGTTATGTCGAAGAAGCGAAACATTTCACCCACTGGGTGGGCCGCTGTGTCGAGCACAGCCACGATGACGGGCCACATTTGCAGGTGATGTATCGCCTCGACAGCAGCACCGAGCTGCACGAAACCGAGCTGCTGAATCTCTCCGGTTACGTCAACTCGCGCCCGGTGCGCATCGGTAACGATGCCTGGCGGCAGACGCAGCTGGATATTTATGGCGAGCTGATGGACGCCATCTATCTCGCCAACAAATATGGTGAAGCGATTTCGCAGCGCGGCTGGCAGCATGTCGTCAGCATGATCAATTACGTCTGCGATAACTGGCAGCAACCCGACGCCGGGATCTGGGAGATGCGCGGCGAGCCGGAACATTTTCTCCATTCGCGTCTGATGTGCTGGGTGGCGCTGGATCGTGCTTTACGCCTCGGCCTGAAACGTTCGCTACCGATGCCCTACGAGCGCTGGGACCGGGAACGTAGCGCCATCCGCGCGGATATCTGGCAGAACTTCTGGAACCCGGAGCTGGGCCACTTTACCGCCACGCGCGGTGGTCGCTTTCTGGATGCCTCGATGCTGCTGATGCCGCTGGTGCGTTTTGTCGGTGCCACCGATCCTGACTGGCTCGCCACTCTGGATGCGATCAAAACCCAGCTGGTGAGCGACGGCCTGGTGCGACGCTATAACATCAGCGAGACGCCCGCCGATGCGCTGAAAGGCGGTGAAGGTTCTTTTGCTGCCTGTTCGTTCTGGTATGTGGAGTGCCTGGCGCGCGCGGGACGGGTGCACGAAGCGCATTTCGAGTTTGAAAAGTTGCTGAGCTATGCCAATCCGCTGGGGTTGTATGCCGAGGAGTTCACTCCGCACGGCATGGCGCTGGGCAATATGCCGCAGGCGCTGACTCATCTGGCCCTGATCAGCGCGGCGTTCTTTCTCAATCGTAAACTGAGCGGGGAAGTGACGTTATGGCAGCCCTGAATACAGGCCAGCGAAAAATAACACAGATGGGTTATTACAGCTTTTTACGTAAAGTATCATCAACCTGTTAAAATCGTGATTCCCATCACCGCTTCAATGCACATATAATGCGCAGCGGGTCAATAAGACCAAGATGGGTTCGACACACTGACATGCCTGAAACACGGCTATAACGACTTGAAAAACATGAAAAAGAGCATTCGCGCGTTCGCTTCACTCGCCCTCGTACTGGCGGCGTTCAGCCAGTCGGCCTTTGCGGTGGTTTATCCGCTACCGCCTGCTAACAGCCGTCTGATCGGCGAAAATATCCAAATCACCGTGCCTCAGGACAGCAGACTGCCGCTGGAAGCCTTTGCGGCGCAGTATCAGATGGGCCTCAGCAACATGCTGGAAGCCAATCCAGGTGTTGACGTCTATCTGCCGAAAGCCGGTACTAACATGGTGATCCCGCAGCAGCTGATTCTGCCTGACGCTCCGCGCGAAGGTATTGTGATCAACAGTGCTGAAATGCGTCTTTATTACTACCCGAAAGGCAGCAAAACCGTGGTAGTGCTGCCGATTGGTATCGGTGAGCTGGGTAAAGATACCCCGATCAACTGGACCACCAGCGTGCAGCGCAAAAAAGCCGGCCCAACCTGGACTCCGACCAAAGCGATGCACGCCGAATACGCGGCTCGCGGTGAGTCTATCCCGGAAGTGTTCCCGGCTGGCCCGGATAACCCGATGGGTCTGTACGCGCTGTACATCGGTCGCCTGTATGCCGTTCACGGCACCAACGCCAACTTCGGTATCGGCCTGCGCGTCAGCCACGGTTGTGTCCGTCTGCGTGCTGATGACATCAAATGGCTGTTCGACAACGTGCCAGTGGGTACGCGCGTCCAGTTCGTTGACCAGCCGGTGAAAGCCTCCGTCGAGCCAGACGGTTCGCGCTACATTGAGGTTCACAACCCGCTGTCAACCACTGAAGAACAGTTCAACTCGCGCGAAATCGTGCCGATCACCCTGACTGCTGCGGTGACCAAAGTGATTGCCGATGCCAGCACCAATCAGGATGCGGTGAACAACGCTATCCAGGCACGTAGCGGCATGCCGACCAAAATCAATGGTCCGGCAGGTGAAGTGCAGCCTGCGCCGATCCCGGTTCAGGAAACGCCAGACGCCATGCCGAAAGAGGAACCGATGACGCCGCAGGGCGCAGTGATCCCGACTCCGGCAGCGGCTAACACCACCGCCGCCAATACCAATTCTTAATCCTTAACGGATAAGATGAAGCCAGCCTGCGGGCTGGCTTTTTTTTGCCTGCGAAAACCTGCGCGATTTATCGCGCAACATCTCAATTATTCATGCGGTCGCCGTAGCGCCAGCCAGCCCGCCACCAGGGTAAACGCCAGCACCACCAGCACCAGCAGCAAAAAACCGTGTGGATTGCTCGCCAGCGGGATACCGCCCACGTTCATACCAAAGAACCCCGCCACGATATTGATCGGCAGCGCCAGTACGGTAATCACCGTCAGCAAAAACAGCGTGCGGTTGCTCTGCTCCATCAGACGCGCGGCAATCTCCTCCTGCAGCAGGCGAATACGCTCCATCAGGCTGGCGAGATCGTTTAACGCCACGCTGAACTCTTCGGTAAAAATTCGCAGCTCACCCAGCTGTTCGTGTTTCAACCAGCCGGGAGGCCGGTTAAGTAAACGGAACAACGCTGCCGGTTCCGGGGCCAGCAAACGCTGAATACGCAGCAACATACGCCGCAAACGTCCCAGCTCGCTGCGGTTAGCTTTGATCGCCGGACTGAGCAGGCGTTCTTCAATCGCATCCACCGCCGCGCTGGAACGGCGCACCACCTGCTCCAGCTGTGCTTCCTGTTCCCCCAGCAGCCACAACAGCACCGCATCCGGTTGACGAAACTGCAAGCGATCCAGCTGCTGGTGCATACGTTCAATCATGCCCACTGGCCGGTAGCGCGCGCTGACGATGACCTGCTGACGGCACCAAATCCAGAGGGTGGCGTTCTGCGCACTGCGTTCTTCCTGGCTAAAAGTCACATCGTTGAGCACCGCCAGTAACGCATCATTTTGCTGCGCCAGCCGGGTGCGGGGCGAGGCGGAATGGATCTCATCGAAGAAATCACTGTCTACTTCAAAATGGACCTGAACCCAGCGCTCAGCACGGGCGTGGTTAAGGTTGATATGCAACCAGAGAAAATGTGCTTCCGGCAAGGTCTGGCGTGCCAGCTGCGCCGCTTCGCGTGCGCTGAGTCGCTGAGGTGGCAGGTCAGGAGTGAACAGGTAACCATGAATCAACCCGGCCACTTCATTATTGAAGTCGGGCAGCGTAGTGAGCGGCAGAACAGGCTGGAGCATAGCGATCAGGAAATCCGGCTGCGGACAGACTCACAGCCTGCGTCAGCAATATGACAGAACGATGACAGCCAGCCAGCGACATCATCATTCTGTCATACAAAGCAGGTATCACACTGCGGGTAACGGTTGCCATTCGGCACCGTCATCCACCATCGGGGTGTGTTATGAGTGATAACAGTTTACCTGCATCAGCGTCGTCAGGCGCTGGACGCCCAAATCTGCATCAGCGCGGCGGTCGTTTTTCCCGCTCGCTGTTTCTGCTGCTGGTGCTCGCCGGTCTGGCTTTCACCGCCATCAACCTGTTTAACGATGTCTCAGATACCGGTGCACCGATCACCAGCTATACCCCTTTTCTGTTACTGGGGCTGGCGCTGCTGATCGCCCTCGGCTTTGAGTTCGTCAATGGCTTTCACGATACCGCCAACGCAGTGGCGACGGTCATTTATACCCATTCGCTTACGCCCGGCGTGGCGGTGGTGTGGTCCGGTTTATGTAACTTTCTGGGTGTGCTGCTCTCCAGCGGCGTGGTGGCGTTCGGCATTATCTCGCTGCTGCCGGTGGAATTGATTTTGCAGGCCGGGAGCGGCAATGGCTTTGCCATGGTATACGCGCTGTTGTTCTCAGCAATTATCTGGAACCTCGGCACCTGGTACTTTGGTCTGCCCTCTTCCTCGTCCCATACGCTGATTGGCTCGATTATCGGCGTCGGCGTGGCCAATGCCTTGCTGCATGGCCGCAGCGGCACCAGTGGCGTGGACTGGGATCAGGCGCTGAAAGTCGGCTACTCGCTGCTGCTGTCGCCGATTGTCGGTTTTATCTGCGCCGCCCTGCTGCTGCTGGCCATGAAGGCGTTAATTCGCAATCGTCAGCTGTATGAGGCGCCAAAGAACAACCAGCCACCGCCGGTCTGGATCCGTGGCCTGCTGATCCTCACCTGCACCGGCGTGTCCTTCGCCCACGGCTCCAATGATGGGCAAAAAGGGATGGGGCTGATTATGTTGATTCTGGTCGGCACCATGCCCATCGCTTACGCCCTGAACCGATCGCTACCGCCGGATCAGATCCCACGCGTCGCCGCGTTAACTCAAGTGACCGAGCAACAGCTACTGTCCCTGCAACCCACTCCCGCCACCATGCCAGCACCGCGCGAGGTGCTGACCGAGTTCGTGCGTACCGGACAATCGCGTCCGCAAGTGCTACCGGCGCTGGGCATGATGCTGGGTGATATTGGCGATCAGATCCGACGCTACGGTTCGATGGAGAACATCCCGGCGCAGGCGGTCACCAACACGCGTAATGACATGTATCTGGCTTCCGAGTCCATCAAGCATCTGCAAACCGCCAAAGTGGCGTTGCCGGAAGAAACCGAACGCAATCTGACGGCGGTAAAACGTGAACTGGACAGCGCCACCCGCTTTATCCCGATGTGGGTGAAAGTGGTGGTCGCCATCGCGCTGGGCCTCGGCACCATGGTGGGCTGGCGACGTATTGTGGTGACGGTGGGCGAACGTATTGGCAAAACCCACCTCAATTATGCCCAGGGAGCCAGCGCCGAACTGGTGGCGATGGCCACCATCGGGGCTGCCGACGGTTTTGGTTTGCCGGTTTCCACCACCCATGTGCTCTCGTCGGGCGTGGCGGGCACCATGGCGGCCAACCGCTCCGGCTTACAGCTCGCCACCCTGCGCAATCTGGCGGTCGCCTGGGTGCTGACGCTACCGGTTTCTATTCTTCTTTCGGGCCTGCTTTACGCCCTGTTTATCCATCTTTAACGGTGACTGGATATGGCCACACACGACAATACTTTTCAAAGCGACACCTTTCATCAACGCCTGCTACAGGAGTTCTACGATAGCTACGACGAAGAACTCGAAATGGAACTGGACGATCTGCGCTTTGGCGACGGACAGCCACAGGACGATGACGAAAAAACCTGGCGACGCCGCTATTTCCGCGAACTGCTGCATCTGCAGGGTGAACTGGTGAAAATGCAGGATTGGGTGATGCGCACCGGGCATCGCATGGTGATTTTGTTTGAAGGACGCGATGCCGCCGGTAAAGGTGGGGTGATCAAACGCATCACCCAACGTCTCAACCCGCGCACCTGCCGGGTCGCGGCGCTGCCCGCACCGAACGATCGCGAGAAAACCCAATGGTATTTTCAGCGCTACATCGCCCATCTGCCTGCCGCAGGGGAAATGGTGCTGTTTGACCGCAGCTGGTACAACCGTGCCGGTGTGGAACGCGTGATGGGTTTTTGCAACGATGACGAGGTTGAAGAGTTTTATCGCAGCGTGCCGGAGTTTGAAAAAATGCTGACGCGCAGCGGGATTCAAATCGTCAAATACTGGTTTTCTATCACCGATGAGGAACAGGAGCTCCGCTTCCTCAGCCGTATTCACGATCCGCTGAAGCAGTGGAAACTCAGCCCGATGGATCTGGAGAGCCGCCGCCGCTGGGAAGAGTATACCGAGGCGAAAGAGGAGATGCTGGCGCGGACTCACATCGACGAAGCGCCGTGGTGGGTGGTGCAAGGCGTAGATAAGAAGCGCGCTCGTCTCAATTGCATCAGCCATCTGTTGCAGCAGGTGCCTTACGAAGAAAGCGAGCAAAAGGCGATTGTGTTACCGGTGCGCGAGCGCCATGAGGACTATCGTCGTGCACCGGTGCCGGATGACATGATTGTGCCGGAAAAGTATTAACCCGTCGTTTGCACGGTCGTTCGGCGGCCGTGCTGCTGTTGCAGGCGTAGCGTAATCAGAAACGCGCCCAGCACCATCAGCGCCGCCGCCAGATAGACCGATTGCATACCCCAGTGACTGATCAGCAACCCCGCCACCGGGCCAGTCAGCCCCAGGCCCAAATCCAGAAATGCGGAATAGGTGCCGAGCGCCGACCCCTGATCCTGCTGCTGTACGCGTTTTACCGCTTCCACTCCCAGCGCCGGGAAGATCAGCGAGAAGCCCGCCCCGGTGAGAAAGGCCCCCACGTCCACCAGCCAGGCGCTGTCAGCCTGCCAGATCAACAGCAGACCGGCGCACTCCAGCACAAAGGAGACCAGCGACACCTTCAGGCCACCGAAACGTGTGATGTAACGACCAAAGCCGAGACGCACAATGACAAAGCCGAGGCTGAACACCGTCAGCGCAAAGGCTGCTCCGCTCCAGTCACGACTGGCAAAATAAAGGGTGATAAAGGTGGAGATCACACCAAAGCCGATGGTGCCAAAGCCGAGTGCCAGACCGAACAGCCACACGCGGCTGACCACGCGATGGAACGGAATGCGCACGCCCGCCGTCACGCTGACCGGAGGTTTTTGATACGCCAGCACAAAACCCACGATCCCCATCAGCGCCACCAGACCGGCAAAGCCGCTGATGCCAAACCATTGATTCAGCAGCACACCAAGTGGCGCACCAATTGCCATGGCAAAGTAGGTGGCGACCCCGTTCCAGGAAATCACCCGCGCCGTCTGCAACGGCCCGACAATATTCATTCCCCACAGCGTCGAACCGGTGCTGCTGAAGCTCTCCCCCACGCCAAGAAACACCCGTCCCAGCGCCAGCAGCAACAAGCTGAGCACCGGCAGATCGCGGCATAAGGCGGCGATTATCGACAGCACGCCACTCATGCCACAGCAGATCAAGCCGAGCATCACCACGCGTTTCGGACCAAAGCGATCCGCCAGGCGGCCAGAATGCGGACGACTCATCAGGGTGGCAAAATACTGCACGCTGATGATCAGCCCGGCCATAAAGGAGCTGAAGCCGAGCTGGTTATGCACAAATCCCGGCAGCACCGCCAGCGGCAGCCCTACGGAGAGATAGCAAAAAAAGGTGAAAATCAGGACGGAGACAATACGTTTATTTAACTGAGCATTACTCAGTACAGCAGCGTCAGACATGAGTAGTGGCGTAGCGTAACTGGGTGAAGTTGAAGCACTACTATACCCTTAGCCTGCTAATGGGTCGCGGGTTTTTTTATGTCTGGTTTATGCAGCGATCGGCATGGCGCTCAATCGCCGTGGCAATATCTGCCGAGACTTTCAACGTGCGGATTTCGCCAAATAACCCGTCGGCCTCGTGATACGCCTTACGCAGATAACCCAGCCACTGCTTAATACGCGCCACATGATACAAACCGGTGTCGCCCTGCTTTTCCAGCTGGGTGTATTTCTGTAGTAGCGTCACCACATCCGGCCACGCCATCGGGGCTTCGTTGTACTTCACGACCCGGCTCAGATTCGGCACGTTAAGTGCGCCGCGCCCCAGCATCACCGCATCGCAACCGGTGATACGCAGACAATCCTGTGCATCCTGCCAGTTCCAGATTTCACCGTTGGCGATCACCGGAATGCGCAGACGCTGGCGAATCTCGCCAATCGCCTGCCAGTTGATGCTTTCGGCCCGGTAACCTTCTTCTTTGGTACGACCGTGCACCACCAGCTCGCTGGCACCCGCCTGCTGCACCGCATCGGCGATTTCAAAACGACGCTCGCTGGAATCCCAGCCAAGACGCACTTTGACCGTCACCGGCAGATGACCCGGCACCGCTTCCCGCATCGCTTTGGCTCCACGGTAAATCAGTTCCGGATCTTTCAGCAGAGTCGCGCCACCGCCGCTGCCGTTAACCAGCTTTGACGGGCAGCCGCAGTTGAGATCAACCCCCCAGGAACCCAGCTCCACCGCACGCGCGGCGTTTTCCGCCAGCCACTCGGGATATTGCCCCAGCAATTGCAACCGCACGCGCGTACCAGACGGCGTGCGGCTGTGGTGTTGTAGTTCCGGGCAGAGACGATGGAAGGATTTTACCGGCAGCAGTTGATCGACCACGCGCAAAAACTCGGTGATGCACAGGTCATAATCATTCACTTCCGAGAGCAGCTCGCGCACCAGCGAATCGAGCACGCCCTCCATCGGTGCCAGTAACACCCTCATCGTCTTAGACGTTTCCGCTTTTCTTCGCCGCCGGACGACGTGGACGAGCCGGTCCCTGACCCTGACCAGCACCTGCACCCTGCCCCTGGCGACGCGGTCCACGGTTTTCACCTTGCGGACGCGGCGGACGGCCTTCGCCCTGCGGACGTGGGTTACCACCCTGCCCCGGACCACGGCCACGACCGCGCTGCTGTTGCTGCTGACGACCATTCTGGATCGGCTCCGCTTTGATGCTCGGATCCGGTTCAAAACCCGGCAGCGCAATGCGCGGAATTTCGCGCTTCAGCAGGCGTTCGATGTCACGCAGCAGTTTGTGCTCGTCAACGCAGACCAGCGACAACGCTGCACCGGTTGCCGCCGCACGGCCGGTACGGCCAATACGGTGCACATAATCTTCCGCTACGTTAGGCAACTCGTAGTTCACCACGTGCGGCAGTTCTTCGATATCAAGACCACGCGCCGCGATATCGGTCGCCACCAGCACACGAATGCCGCCGGTTTTAAAATCGGCCAGCGCGCGGGTACGTGCGCCCTGGCTTTTGTTACCGTGAATCGCCGCAGCGGTGATGCCATCTTTGTTCAGCTGTTCTGCCAGATGGTTAGCACCGTGTTTGGTACGGGTGAACACCAGCACCTGCTGCCAGTTGTCGCGACCGATCATCAGCGACAGCAGCTCGCGCTTGCGTTTCTTATCAACAAAATGAACCTGCTGAGAAACCTGCTCAGAGGCGGTGTTGCGGCGCGCCACTTCCACCTGCTCCGGGTTGTTCAGCAGTTTTTCTGCCAGTGACTTGATCTCGTCCGAGAAGGTAGCGGAGAACAGCAGGTTCTGACGTTTGGCTGGCAGTTTTGCCAGCACACGACGGATATCGTGGATAAAGCCCATATCCAGCATGCGGTCTGCTTCGTCCAGCACCAGGATTTCCACCTGGGACAGATCAACCGCATTCTGGTGCACCAGGTCAAGCAGACGGCCCGGCGTCGCCACCAGGATATCTACGCCGCCGCGCAGTTTCATCATTTGTGGGTTAATGCTGACGCCACCAAATACCACCAGCGAACGCAGGTCAAGGTACTGGCTGTAATCGCGCACGTTCTCACCGACCTGAGCAGCCAGCTCACGGGTAGGTGTCAGAATCAGGGCACGTACCGGACGACGTCCGCGTGCCGGGGTCGCTTTCGCGGACAGACGCTGCAGCAGCGGCAGCGTAAAACCAGCGGTCTTACCTGTGCCGGTCTGGGCGCTCGCCAGCAGGTCACGACCAGCCAGCACCACGGGAATTGCCTGACGCTGGATTGGCGTCGGTTCGCGATAGCCCTGTTCTGCTACCGCACGCAAAATATCGGCACTCAGGCCGAGAGAGTCAAAAGACATGCAGGTGTATTACTCCGAACCGCCCTGATCGCCGCAGGCGATGTAGTTTTCAGGGGGGATATGACGCAAGCCTGAGGCTCACGTGTGAAAAGGGCACAAACTACCATGCGTAAGGGCGCGAGTGTAGCAGCTTTGCGCAGGCAGCGCGACCCGCAAATAACCGCACGACGAGGTATTGCGCGATAAATCGCGCCGCTACAAACCGTGCATGATGTGAATCAAGGCATCAGCATTGCACCATCCCGTAGCGGCGCGATTTATCGCGCATCATCGGCATAAAAAAAGGAGCCATCAGGCTCCCTTTCGTCAGAAGTGCATAGTTAACTGCGCTTCTTCTCCACGCGCTGGGCTGGCTCTTTGGCCAGCAGCGATACCACCGCCGGTCCCACCAGCATCACCACGCCAAGACAACCCAGCAGCAGGTTGTTATGGATGATGCGTGAAACCAGGAACAGCGTCAGCATGGCTGCGCCGAAGTAGTAGGTGGTGGTCACCTCTTCCAGAGAATCGCCAAGCATACGCAAACGGGCACTACGCTGCGTGACCAGCATGGTGATAAACACCACAACGTAAGCCGCCACCAGGGTACTGCTCACTTCAACCAGCGCCTTATGTTTCCAGCCCCAGACCAGCGCCGCAATTACCAGCAGGTGCATGGCAATATGAACACAGGTTTGTCCGGTAACAATCTGAACACGATTAGACCATTTCATTCTCTTCTCCTGGCAGACCCAACAGGTCGCCCAAGTGTATCTGGCGTCAGCCAGACGGATTTCCTCAATGTAAAGCAAATTTCGGATAACGCCCTAATTTTCTGCTCTTTTCGCCACCCATTTGTGACAAAGACTACACTTTATTCTGTTGTTGATGAAAAGGAGCGCGTCCGAGTATGCCACAAAATGCGCACGGATTTTCATTTAAAGTCCTGACAATCAATACCCACAAAGGGTTCACCAGCTTCAATCGCCGCTTTATCCTGCCAGAGTTGCGCGACGCCGTGCGTGCCACCTCGGCAGATATTGTCTTCATGCAGGAGGTAATGGGCACCCATGCCATTCATTCATTACATATTGAAAACTGGCCGGAAACCTCACATTACGAGTTTATCGCCGACAGCATGTGGCACGATTATGCCTATGGTCGCAACGCCGTCTACCCCGAAGGTCATCACGGGAACGCGATATTGTCACGTTTTCCCATCATTGAGTATGAAAATCGCGATATTTCCGTTGCCGGTGGTGAAAATCGCGGCATGTTGCACTGCCAAATTGGTCTGCCGGGGCAGCCACAGTCACTGCATGTCATCTGCGTGCATCTCGGCCTGCGTGAACCGCATCGCCGGGCGCAGATGCGCATGATGTGCGAAGTGATCGCCGCGCTGCCACCCGATGCCCCTCTGGTGGTGGCGGGTGATTTTAACGACTGGCAGGTGCGTGCCAATAAGTTCCTTAAGCGCCACGCCGGGCTGGACGAGGTGTTCAGTATTCAGCATGGCCGCCCGGCCCGCACTTTCCCGGCACGTTTCCCGCTGCTGCGCCTGGATCGTATTTATGTGCGCAATGCTTCCGTCAGCCAGCCCTGGGCGCTACCGGTGAAACCCTGGTCACACCTGTCCGATCACGCACCGCTGGCCGTGGAGATTTTCCTGTGAATTTTAACTGGCGTGATGGCAACCAGCTGCGTCTGCTGGAGAATGGTGAAGCCTTCTTTCCCCGCGTGATGAGGGCGATTCAGCGTGCTGAACGCACCGTGCTGCTGGAGACGTTTATCCTGTTTGAGGATCAGGTGGGTACGGCGCTCCATCGCGAATTACTGGCGGCAGCCCAGCGCGGTGTCAGGGTCGAGGTGATGGTGGACGGTTATGGTTCGCACGAACTTTCCGCCAGCTACATCAATAGCCTGACCGCCGCAGGCGTGCGTTTTATCTTTTATGACCCACGCCCGCTGGTGCTGGGGATGCGCACCAACGTCTTCCGTCGTCTGCACCGCAAAACCGTGGTGATTGATGACACCATCGCCTTTGTCGGTGGCATCAATTTTTCCGCCGAACACAACCGTGATTTCGGTCCGGAGGCCAAACAGGATTACGCCGTCGAAGTGAAAGGACCGGTGGTGCTGGATATCGCACGCTACGTGCAGCAGGCCATCGGCAGCACACAGGTTACCCGGCGCTGGTGGGGGACGCACTCGCATCGCCCGGCGCTGAATGCCCTGCCCGGCGATGCGCAGGTGTTGTTTGTCTTTCGCGACAACAATGACCACCGCGATGATATCGAACAGCATTACCTCGATATGCTGCGCAAAGCAAAACAGGATGTGATCATCGCTAACGCTTACTTCTTCCCCGGTTATCGCCTGCTGCGCGAGATGCGTCACGCGGCACAGCGTGGCGTGCGCGTGCGGCTGGTGGTGCAGGGTGAACCGGATATGCCGATTGTGAAAGTCGGCGCTGAGCTGCTTTACAACTATCTGGTCGATGCTGGCGTGGAGGTTTACGAATATTGCCGCCGCCCGCTGCATGCCAAGATTGCGGTGCAGGACAGCCAATGGTCAACCGTGGGGTCCAGCAATCTCGATCCGCTCAGCCTGTCGCTGAATCTGGAGGCCAACCTGATGATCCACGATCGCCATTTCAATCAGACGCTGCGCAACAACCTGGAGCAGCTGCTGCAACAGGATTGCGAGCGGGTGCAGGACGATAAACTGCCGCCGCGGACCTGGTGGCAGCTGACCAAGAGCGTGATGGTGTTCCACTTTTTGCGCCACTTCCCGGCGATTGCCGGTTGGTTACCCGCCCATACGCCGCGTCTGGCGCAGGTCGCTCCCCCGGTACAACCGGAACTGGAAACCCAGGATCGGGTGGAAACCGACAACGAAGGAGCCAAGCCCTGATGAGTAAAAAACATCCTCGCTGGCAGCGGGTGAAGAAAATTCTTACCTGGCTCTTTTTCATCGCGGTGATTGTGCTGCTGGTGGTGTATGCCCGCAAAGTGAACTGGGATGACGTTATTGATGTGATCGTCAATTACAACCGCACGGTGATCCTCAGTGCTATCGCGCTGGTGGTGGTCAGTTACCTGACCTACGGCGTTTATGATTTGATTGGCCGCGCCTACTGCGGGCACAAACTCGCCAAACGCCAGGTGATGCTGGTGTCATTTATCTGCTATGCCTTCAACCTGACGCTCAGTACCTGGGTGGGTGGCGTGGCAATGCGTTATCGCCTGTATTCACGGCTGGGTTTACCCGGTGGCACCATCACGCGGATTTTTTCGCTTAGCATCGCCACCAACTGGCTGGGTTATATCCTGCTGGCAGGCGTGGTGTTTACCGCCGGGATGGTGCCGATTCCCCAGGGCTGGTTTGTTGGCGGACAGACGCTGCGCATCATTGGGGGCTGCCTGCTGACGGGCGTCGCGTTGTATCTGTGGGCCTGTGCCTTTGCCAAAAAACGTCACTGGACAGTGAAAGGCCAGCACCTGCAACTGCCTTCGCTGCGCATGGCGCTGTTTCAGTTTGCGGTATCCTGCGCCAACTGGATGGTGATGGGGGCGATTATCTGGCTGCTGCTGGCGCAGCAGGTTGACTACCCGGTGGTGCTGGGCGTATTGCTGATTAGCAGCATCGCGGGGGTGATTATCCATATCCCGGCCGGGATTGGCGTGCTGGAAGCCGTATTCCTGGCGCTGCTTAGCGGACAACATACGTCGCACGGCACCATTATCGCGGCATTGCTGGCTTATCGCGTGTTGTATTTTATTTTGCCGCTGCTGCTGGCGCTGGTGCTGTATCTGTGGCTGGAAAGTCGCGCAAAACATCTGCGGCAGAAGAATGAACGCAGGATGGAAAAATCCACGCCGTCAGAAAACGGCACCTGAATACGTAGCGGCACGATTTATCGCGCCGCTACGGGATGGTTAGCGGCGGTTACCGAAAATCCGCAGCAGCATCAGGAACAGGTTGATGAAATCGAGATACAACGTCAGCGCACCCATAATCGAGAAGCGACGCAGATTCTCTTTATCATCCACATTTATCGTTTCGCCAATCGCTTTCAGCTTCTGGGTGTCATAGGCGGTCAGGCCGACAAACACCACCACGCCGATATAGGTGATAGCCCACATCAGCGCCGGACTTTTCAGCCAGAAGTTAACCAGCGACGCCAGCACAATACCAATCAGCGCCATAAACAGCAGGCTGCCAAAACGGCTGAGGTCACGTTTTGTGGTGTAGCCATAAAAGCTCATGGCACCAAACATCCCGGCAGTAACAAAGAAGGTGCTGGCGATAGACGAATAGGTGTAAACAAGGAAAATGCTGGCAATCGTCAGGCCGGTAAGCGCCGAATACAGCATAAATAACGCCGTCGCCACTGCACCGCTCAGACGCTGCACCATCCCGGACAGTACAAATACCACCCCCAGCTGCACAATGATCAGGCCAAAGAAGGTCATGCGGTTAGCAAACACCAGCTCCATCACTGCCGGTGTGCGGGCGGCAAACCAGGAAACAAACGCCGTCAGCAGCAAACCACAGGTCATCCAGCCATACACCTGCGCCATATAGGTTTGCAGCCCGGCGGAGGCCTGCTGCACGATTGAATCGTTACGTGGATATCGGTCCATGATGCACCTCTTAGTAGTTAGACAAACTCTGTAAGTGTGGAGCTTACGCCACGCCGCGTCAACGGCGCGTCAAACACTGTTGATAACGGCTATCCACACGCTGGGCAAACCACGCCGTGGTGAGATTACGGGTAATTTTAGGACTTTCCAGCTTAATGCCCGGCAGCATTTCACGCGGCAGACGTTTGCCCGCCATTTTGTCCGCCAGGGTGAAAAGCTGTTTCCATAGCACGCTGTCGCTGAAGCCGGGTTGCTCCCCCTTCTCCAGGTCACGGCGAATTTCCCGGTTACTCATATCCAGCTGCTTACTCAGCGTGCGCACCGCCAGCTCGGTTGATCCGGCGGCATCGCTACCGTATTGAATTAAATCACCGTCCAGCGCCAGTTTGATGCCACTGGCGCGCGACACTGCCGCCTGGAACGCCGCGTTGCGGCTGGCGTACCATCCGGCATTGAAATCCGCAAAGCGATAGAGTGGCGCGGAGTAATCCGCCGGATAGCCCAGCAGATGCATGATGCCAAAATACATGCCGCCGTGTCGGGTAAAGACTTCACGGCGAATCGAGCCGTCCACCGGCCACGGATAGCCTTTAGCGTGCGCCTCAGCAAAGGCGATGCTGACCTGCATCGGCCCCCCGGTGTGAATCGGGTTGAGGTTGCCGAACAATTTTTGTCCCATCGGCACCATATCGATAAAGTCATCAAAGATGGCGCTCAGATCTTTCTCGCTACGGACTTTGTCGAGACGCGCAGCATAGCTTTCACCGTTGGGTGATTTAATCAGTAACGCGGTACGCACCACGAAAGCGGGAATATGCAGCTTCGCCGCGCGGCGATCGATTTCGCCCCAGGCGATTTTCGGTAGCCCCGGCACAGCGGCTTCCGCGCTGAAGTTGGATTCCTGATCGGCGATGGCGATCACCGCGCACAGGTTACTGACGCTGGGATCAAGCTGTTGGGTGCGAAAGGCCGTGTAGATATCATCGGCCCAGTCGGCTTTCTGCGTAACATGGCTGGGCAGCAGCTGGCGGATTTGCGCCTTGACGTCCGTTGGCTGGCGCACCGGAGCCTGCGGTGGCTTTTCAGTGCTACAACCCGCCAGCACCAGCAAGGCCAGTAACGCGGCACGTTTGAAGATCACGGTGGTTTTCATCTCGTTCCCTGACGCAAACAAAAACCTTACCTTAACGTTTTCAGTGGCCTGCCGCCATCAGAGCCGGACGGTTTTGCGCGTTACTTCCAGCGTTCCGCTGCCTGATGGTCGCTATCACGCGCATCCACCCAGCGCTCACCTGCGGTGGTCGCTTCACGCTTCCAGAATGGCGCACGGGTTTTCAGGTAATCCATGATGAACTCGGCCGCGGCAAAGGCGGTGCTGCGATGCGCGCTGCTGACACCGACAAACACGATTTCGTCGCCGGGAAATAACGCTCCGACACGATGAATCACCGATACCTGTTGCAGCGCCCAGCGCTGACGGGCGTCAGCAACGATTTCAGCCAGCGCTTTCTCCGTCATGCCCGGATAATGTTCCAGCGTCAGCGCGGCCACGCTGTCACCGAGGTTGTGATTGCGGACTTTGCCGGTGAAGGTCACGACCGCCCCATCGCTGTCATGCGCTGACAGCCAGGCATACTCCTCTGCCACGCTGAACGCCTCGTGGCCGACACGAATGCGGGTTTCCATCATTAACCTCCGGTCACCGGTGGGAAAAAAGCCACTTCATCACCGGCACGCAGCGGGTGGCTCATCGGCACCAGAGTTTGATTGACCGCCGCCAGCAATTTGCCTGACTCCAGCGCCAGCGCCCAGCGATCGTTTTTCGCTGCCAGCGCATGGCGCAATGCCGCCACATCGGCGTATTCAGGCGTCAGTTCCAGCGCGCTGGTGCCGGTCAACTCACGGACCTGAGCAAAAAACAGTACCTTAATCATGCTGCACCGCCTGAAAATCACCGGATTTGCCGCCGCTTTTGCTCAGCAAACGCAACTGATCGATGACGATGTCTTTTTGTACCGCTTTGCACATGTCATAGATGGTCAGCGCCGCGACCGAGGCGGCGGTCAGCGCTTCCATTTCGACACCGGTCTTGCCGGTGAGGCGGCAACGCGAGGTCACGCGCACCCGGCTGTGCTCCGGCTCAGCCACCAGCGTCACCTCGACTTTGCTGAGCATCAGCGGATGGCACAGCGGGATCAGCTCCCAGGTCCGCTTGGCGGCCTGAATACCCGCGATGCGCGCCGTCGCGAACACATCGCCTTTATGGTGGCTGCCATCAATGATCATTTGCAGCGTTTCCGGTTTCATCAGCACCAGCGCTTCCGCCTGAGCTTCACGGACCGTTTCGGTTTTGCCGGAGACATCCACCATATGGGCTTCGCCAGCGGCATTGATATGGGTTAACGAGGACATGCTTACAACTTCTTCAAATGAGAGACAAAATTACAGGGACGGGTACGCGCATCCAGCTGATCGACGATAATGCGTTCCCAGGCACTGCGGCAGGCGTTGCTGGAACCGGGTACGGCAAAGATCAGCGTCTGATTTGCCATGCCTGCCACCGCGCGTGACTGCAAGGTGGCGCTGCCGATCTCTTCGTATGAGATCATGCGGAACAGTTCGCCAAACCCTTCGATCTCGCGATCAAACAGCGGCAGCAGCGCTTCTGGCGTGCTGTTTTTGCTGTTAAAACCGGTACCGCCGTTGACGATCACCACCTGAACATCTTCACTGGCGATCCAGCTCGACACTGTGGCGCGAATGCGATAACGGTTATCCGCGACGATCGCGTGATCAACCACCTGATGTCCTGCTTCGGTCAGTGCCTCACGCAAATAATCACCTGAGGTGTCGTTACTGGCATCACGGCTGTCAGAAACGGTCAGCACCGCAGCGTTGATGGCAACAAAGTCGCCGGAAGATTTACCCATGGCCATAACTCCTTTGTTAGCCACCAATGAAGGAAAGATTTTGTGTAATACCGGTGTTGCCCTGATGCAGAAAATGCGTCTGCTTTTTCTGCCCAAGGCTGTGTGCAATGCGGGCCTGTAGTTCGCTCTGCTGATCGTCGGATGCCAGCAGATCGCGCAGCGGAACCCCGCCGTCACCAAACAGGCACAGATGCAGGTTGCCAATCGCCGACACGCGCAGGCGATTGCAGCTGGCACAAAAATCTTTGGCATACGGCATGATCAGGCCGATCTCACCCTGATAATCGGGATGGCGAAACACCTGCGCTGGGCCATCGCTACGGCCGCGCGGCTGACGCTGCCAACCTTGCATCAGCAGCTGGTCGCGGATCACCTCACCCGAGATATGGTGACGGCGGAACAGATCGCTGCCCTCCCCGGTTTCCATCAGCTCGATAAAACGTAGCTGGATCGGTCGGGTACGGATCCACTGGAGAAAAGTGTCGAGGCTGTGGCTGTTGACATCGCGCATCAGCACGCTGTTGACTTTCACCTGGGCAAAACCGGCTTCAAAAGCGGCATCAATCCCGGCCATGACCTGATGAAACTTATCCTGCCCGGTGATGGCGTGAAACTGGCGGGCATCAAGGCTATCGATGCTGACATTAAGGGCGGTCAGCCCGGCAGCACGCCATTCCCGGACATCACGCGCCAGGCGATAACCGTTGGTGGTGACAGCAATCTGACGAATGGCGTCATTTTCGCGCACTGCGGCAATGATGTCGGTGAAATCACGACGTAAGGAGGGTTCGCCACCCGTCAGGCGCACTTTTTCAGTGCCCGCGGCGGCAAAAGCGCGCGTCACACGACGGATTTCATCCAGCGAGAGAAAACTTTTATTGCGCGTTCCCTGAGGTTTGTAGCCCTCGGGCAGGCAATAGGTACAACGGAAGTTACACACGTCCGTGACCGACAAGCGCAGATAATAAAAGCTGCGCGCGTAGCTATCTGTAAATTGTGACACCTGAACACCTTTCCAAATACGGGAGATGCAGTCATTTCTTTCTGCACCCTGGCAGCTCAAGGCTGCGGCCTGGGCACCGTATCCGAAGACTTAGGTACACAGGCTAGAGTGTATGTTGCGACTCAAAGCAACACGGTTGCCTGAATGTTAGCGCGATTTGTTGTTCGCTTCCATCAAGGATTTTCGCTATATATACTGATACATAACGTTTTTTCACCGCATTTTCGCGACAGGATACGTTAAAATAGCCGACAGATTTTGATACATATCAGTTTAACTGCTGCTCAACGATGGGGCGTCAGTCATAAGGAGCAACATGAATCGTACCCTGGCAGATTTGGATCGTGTGGTGGCGCTGGGCGGCGGGCACGGTCTGGGTCGTGTGATGTCTGCGCTGGCACCGCTTGGCTCGCGTCTGACCGGTATTGTTACCACCACCGACAACGGCGGTTCGACCGGACGCATCCGCCGTTCAGAAGGCGGCATTGCCTGGGGCGATATGCGTAACTGCATCAACCAGTTGATCACCGAACCGAGTGTCGCCTCAGCGATGTTTGAATATCGCTTCACCGGTAATGGCGAACTGGCCGGTCACAACCTCGGCAACCTGATCCTGAAAGCGCTTGACCATCTCAGCGTGCGGCCGCTGGAAGCCATCAACATCATTCGCAACCTGCTGAAAGTTGATGCCTTTTTGATTCCGATGTCCGAACAGCCTGTCGATCTGGTGGCCCAGGATGATGAAGGCAATATGGTGTACGGCGAAACCGCGATTGATGAGATGCAGCAGGCCCCGCAGGAGCTGATGCTGCATCCTAATGTGGTCCCGACCCGTGAAGCGCTGGACGCGATTGCCGAAGCGGATCTGATCCTGATTGGCCCCGGCAGTTTCTACACCAGCCTGATGCCGATTCTGCTGATGGAAGAAATGGCGCGCGCACTGCGCCGCACCCCGGCGACCATGGTATTTATCGGTAATCTTGGCCGTGAACTCAGCCCGGCAGCGGCCAGCCTGACCGTGGCGGACAAACTGGCGATCATGGAAAAAGCGATTGGTAAACGGGTGATTGATGCCGTGATCGTCAGCCCGGCGGCGGATATTCGCGGTGTGGAGGAGCGTTTAATCGTGCGCGAACCGCTGGAGGCCGCCGATATTAAATATCGACATGACCGCCAGCTGCTGCGCGTGGCACTGGAACATGCCATCCAGGCGTTTTGACCTGAAAATTGCGGTACATTCCGTAGCGGCATTATGAGGCGGCGATAAACAGCTCGCGCAGTTCATGCAACTGATCGCGTACCCGCGCCGCCTCTTCAAACTCCAGATTCTGCGCGTGCTGCTGCATCTGCCCTTCCAGCTCGTGAATTTTCTTCTGCATCGCCTGTGGCGTGAGCGCCAGATAACTGGCCTCGGCTTCAGCGGCGGTACGCGACGCCGTTTTGCCCTTGCCACGGGTTTTGACCACGTTTTTACCCAGTTCGAGAATATCGGTGATCTTTTTGTTCAGGCCCTGCGGCACGATGCCGTTTTCTTCGTTATAGCGCTGCTGTTTCTCACGACGGCGTTCGGTTTCCTCGATCGCGCGCGCCATTGAGTTGGTGATCCTGTCAGCATACAGAATCGCTTTACCATTGATGTTACGTGCGGCACGGCCAATGGTCTGAATCAGTGAACGTTCGGAGCGCAGGAAACCTTCTTTATCGGCATCAAGAATCGCCACCAGCGACACTTCCGGCATATCCAGCCCTTCACGCAGCAGGTTAATCCCCACCAGCACGTCAAACTCACCCAGGCGCAGGTCGCGAATGATCTCCATACGCTCCACCGTGTCGATATCCGAGTGCAGATAACGCACCTTCTCACCGTGTTCTTCCAGATACTCGGTCAGATCTTCTGCCATACGTTTGGTCAGGGTGGTGACCAGGACACGTTCATTGATCTCGACGCGTTTGCGGATTTCTGACAGCAGGTCATCCACCTGCGTCGTCACCGGACGCACTTCAAGGATCGGATCGAGCAGGCCGGTTGGACGCACCACCTGATCAATCACCTCGTTCCCGGATTTCTCCAGCTCGTAGTTACCTGGCGTGGCCGAAACATAGATGGTTTGCGGCGCCAGCGCTTCAAATTCTTCAAAGCGCAACGGACGGTTATCCAGCGCTGACGGCAGGCGGAAACCATACTCCACCAGCGTCTCTTTACGCGCGCGGTCACCGCGATACATACCGCCAATCTGCGGAATGGTGACGTGAGATTCATCCACCACCAACAGACCATCGGCCGGTAAGTAGTCGAACAGCGTCGGCGGCGGCTCGCCGGGGCCGCGCCCGGAGAGATAACGCGAATAGTTTTCGATACCGGAGCAGTAACCCAGCTCATTCATCATTTCGAGGTCAAACTGGGTACGCTGGGTAATACGCTGTTCTTCCAGCAGTTTGTGATTTTCCAGCAACACCTGACGACGAACCACCAGCTCCTTTTTGATCTCTTCCATCGATTGCAGGATACGTTCGCGCGGCGTGACGTAGTGGGTTTTGGGATAGACGGTAAAACGCGGCACCACCGAAACCACCTGGCCGGTGAGCGGGTCAAACAGCGACAGCCGCTCCACTTCTTCATCGAACAGTTCCACCCGCAACGCAATATCGTCAGATTCGGCCGGGAAGACATCGATCACCTCGCCGCGTACACGGAAGGTGCCGCGCTGGAACACCTGATCGTTACGGGCATATTGCAGCTCCGCCAGACGGCGCAGAATACTGCGTTGATCAATGATCATGCCGCGCGTCAGATGCAGCATCATTTTCAGGTAGAGATCGGGATCACCCAGACCATAAATCGCCGAGACCGACGCCACCACAATCACATCACGCCGCTCCAGCAGAGCCTTGGTAGCCGACAGACGCATCTGCTCAATATGCTCATTCACCGATGCATCTTTTTCTATAAAGGTGTCAGAGCTGGGCACATACGCTTCAGGCTGGTAGTAGTCGTAGTAGGAGACAAAAAACTCCACCGCGTTATCGGGGAAGAACTCTTTCATCTCGCCGTAAAGCTGGGCCGCCAGCGTCTTGTTAGGCGCCAGCACCATGGTCGGCCGATTAAGATCGGCAATCACATTGGCCACGGTAAAGGTTTTTCCCGAACCGGTTACCCCCAGCAGCGTCTGATGCGCGAGGCCATCCTCCAGTCCCTCTTCCAGGCGACGAATCGCCTCAGGCTGGTCCCCTGATGGTTTAAATGCGGAGTTGAGTTTAAAGGCTTTACTCATGGTTTTGCGGTTCCTGCTGGAGAAGTCGGCGGGCAGGCTGCTAATTCTACTCTGCCCGCGCGAATTTGCCAGAAAAAAATACTGGATATATTTACATATATGTTGCACGATTACGGGGAGGCGTCGCGGCTCGCAGCAGTGCAATTTCAGCCACCTCTGGTAACACCTTGTGGCGTAAGGTTATCCCCAGAAAGGTGATGCTTTTAACATTTGTCAATAGAGCGTCATAAAATTACAGTCTGATGACCAGCAAGATAATTCTCAGGCTTGCTTTTAAATAACCTGTTGATTTGTTTGATTATCATCAAAAAGCCCAGTTTCTCATCATAATGTATGCAGCCCGCGTATTTCCTCGCTTGCGCTCTGTTTTCAGTCTCTAATACACAAGGTTATCCACAGGAATGGTGGATAACTGATGGCAGCCCCGCCCCCATCGCCTGTGCATAATTTTCTCCGGCTTGTCCTGACGTGCGAAAAAAATTTTTTTTGCGATTTTTTTTCTCACAATCCGCCCGGCATTAACTATTCTTTTTCCGTGCTGAGAAGGTCTGCTGGATGAAATTTCCAGTAAATAAGACCACTTATGCCTGCCGGTTCTGCCTTATGCCAGATCACCTGCACCAGAATCGTTAAGCATTCAGCACCGCTAAAGTGCAGTCATTTTATTACCCCGTGGAATTATTAAGCGTTACTCAACTTTTAAGCCTGATTTTTGCCCGTCACTGATGCATTTTTCATCGCATCGGCAACCTGGCCTGAGAATTGCAAGTTTGTCGAGAGAGCATTTGTAGCAACTCACTGATGGTGAGAGTGGCAATGATGAATCGTGTTTGACTGTTTGCCAGACGACACAGAGCGGAAGCATTCAGGCTAATTATCTGGAAGGAGAATGTCAGATGCTGAGTTTACGTTCGGTGAATCAGTTTTACGGTCAAAACCATATTCTGTGGGATGTGGATTTGGATCTGCCACCCGGCACCTGCACAGGCGTGCTGGGAAGCCCGGGGATGGGAAAAACCACGCTGGTCAATTGCATTATGGGACGGCTGCCGATCAATAGCGGTTCGATGACGTGGCAGGAAGATGGCTCGCCGCCCGAAAATTTATTGCTGCAACCGGCAGAACAGCGCGCACGGATGGGCATTGGCTATGTGCCACAGGGGCGTCACATTTTTTCGCAGATGAGCGTGGAAGATAACCTGCTGATTGCACTGATGGCAGCACAGGATGAACGCAGCCGCGCTATCCCGGAAATGGTGTTTGATTTGTTCCCGGCGCTCTATTCACTGCGTCACCAGCGCAGTGGCGAGCTGCCGATGGATCAGCAACAGCAGCTGGCTTTGGCGCGTGCGCTGGTGCTGCAACCGAAGCTGTTAATCCTCGACGAACCGACCGAAGGGATGTCACCCTGGCTCGAAGAGGAAATGGGCAACTTAATCCGCCGTCTTAACCGTGATTATGGCCTGACCATCCTGCTGCTGGAGCAACATGTCTCCTTTATTCGCCGCGTCGCTGACTACTTTCTGCTGCTGCATCGGGGTCGTAACGTGGCGCAGGGCAAAGTGGCACAGCTGGATGATGTCACCATCAACAAGTGGCTGACGGTGACCTGAGGTTTTTACTGTGGCAGCGTCAGGAAGCGACCACACTCTGCCTGCTGTGCGTCATCCGTCAGGTACGGAATTTCGCCGAGGCAGGGTGCATCAATACGCTGACGCAGCGTGGCCAGATACTCCTGGTGACGTTTCCCCGGCGGCTGAATATCATTGGCAATCCAGCCAGCCAGCGGTAAACCACTGGCACGCACCGCAGCGGCCGTCAGCATCGCATGGTTGATGCAGCCAAGCTTAATTCCCACCACCAGAATCACCGGCAGTTGTTCAGTAATCACCCAATCCGCATAGGTCTGGGTAGCTGACAACGGGGTAAACCAGCCGCCCGCGCCCTCCACCAGCACCCATTCCGCCTGTTGTTCCAGCTGGCGCAACCCGGCAGACAGTTGAGCAAAATCAATCGGTCGCCCCTCTTCCGCACTCACGATATGTGGAGAGGTAGGTTCGATAAACGCCAGCGGATTAACCTGCTCATAACGCAACGCCAGCGAACTGTAACGCTGCAAGGCGAGCGCATCGCTGTTACGAATTCCCTCACTGGTGACCTCACAGCCAGAAGCCACGGGCTTGTAGCCTGCTGTCGTCAATCCGGCAGCACTGGCCGCCTGCAACAGCGCCCCACTGGCCACCGTTTTTCCCACTTCGGTATCGGTGCCCGTTATAAACCAGCGTTTCATGGTGTTAATACTCCAAACATCAGGTGATAACTGAGGCGATAGCCCGCCTCATCCTGCGGCCAGACCTGCTCCAGCCTGGCCAGTTGTGCCCGCGTCAGCAATCCTCCCGGCCGCCCATCATGCAAATGGGTCGCACCAATGCCTTTCAATGAACGCATCGCACTGAGCGCGCTGGGAAAATGCAGCGTGATGGTCTGCTGCGTGTGATTTAGCGCGAGATCATGAGTGGCCGCGGCAATCTGCGCTGCGCTGAGGAAACGGTTGGCGTGCTGACGCCCATCCAGCTGCGCCCAGGCCTGATGCACCTCGTGCAGCGAACCCGCCAACAGCGTGGAAAATAGCACCGTGCCGCCCGGTCGGGTGACGCGTAAAAACTGCTGCAAAGCGGTGCGCAGATCGCTGCTCCACTGCACCGCAAGATTGCTCCACACGCCATCGACACAGGCATCCGGCAGCGGTAATGCATCAATATCACCCTGCACATAATGCTGCGCCGAGTGCTGTGTCGCCGCACTCGCCAGCATGTCTGGCGACAGATCGAGCGCGGTGACTTCGCGTCCACGATCGCGCCAGTAACGGCTGTACCAGCCCGTACCGCATCCGGCATCCAGCAAATGTGGACCAAACCCCGCCGGAGCCAGTGCCAGCAACGCATCGCCGCTCTGACGTTGCAGCTCGGCATGCTGTTCGTAATGCTGCGCAGCACGTCCAAACGCCTGCGCAACCGCCTGTTTATTGACCTGCAGCGTCATACAGCGCCTCCAGCAGACGATCAATATCATCCGGGCGATGCGCAGCGGTTAAGGTGACGCGCAACCGTGCAGTGCCCGGCGGGACGGTAGGCGGACGAATGGCGCTGACCCAGCAACCCGCCGCCTTCAGTTGCTGTGATAACGCCAGCGCTGCGCTATTTTCACCCACCAGCAATGGCTGAATAGCGCTGGACGACGGCATCAGTTGCCACGGCAGATCGGCCGCACCGGCGCGAAAACGGGCGATATTGGCGTGCAGGCGTGCACGCAATTCATCACCCTGTTGAATTTGCTGCAATGCGGCCTGCAACGCGCAACATTGCGCCGGTGGCATCGCTGTGGAGTAGATCAGATGACGGGCAAATTGCTCAACATAGTCGGCAGTGGCGTCATCGCACAGCAATGCCGCCCCGCTGACGCCGAAGCCTTTGCCAAAGGTGACGATCAACAGTTCCGGCCGCACCTGCTGCTGCCAGCAGCTGCCACGCCCCTGTGCACCGGTTACGCCGATACCGTGCGCATCATCCACCAGCAGCCAGCCACTTGCATGCCGCGTAGCCGCAGCGATCTCCGCCAGCGGTGCGCTGTCGCCATCCATGCTGAATATCCCCTCTGTCACCACCAGCGTGTTGCCTTCAACCGGCGTTGCCAGCAGCTTTGCCAGGCTTTGCGGCTGGTTATGGGCAAAACGCCGCAGCAGTGCCGGACTGTGGCTGGCGGCATCCAGCAATGAGGCGTGCGCCAGCTTGTCTGCAAGGATGCGATCCGGTTTCTCTGCCAGCAGATGGATCACCGCCTGATTAGCGGCAAAACCGGAGATAAACAGCAACGCTCGCCGATAGCCCAGCCAGTCAGCCAGTTCCTCTTCCAGCCGTGCATGATGGCGGCTGTAGCCGGTGACATGACCCGATGCCCCTGCCCCGGCACCCGACTCCGCGGCCCCCTGCTGCCAGGCGGCAATCACCGCCGGATGCTGGCTCAGGCCGAGATAATCGTTACTGGAAAAGTGACAATAGCGCTGCCCGGCGACCGTCAGTTCGCGCACGTTGTTGTGCTCAACGCGCACGCGCTGACGCCAGCCATCAACGGCGCGCCGCTCAGCCAGCGCCTGTTCGATGCGTTGCGACCAGCTCATTACACCGCCGCGTTGTAGAACTGCGCGGTATCGGCGTGCAGCAACTGTTCACTCAGCTGATACTGCTGCTCGTTGTCACCGGCGGTGGTAGCGGTATGCTCCGGATTCAGCCCCAGTTTACGGAACAGAATCAGATCTTTGTCCTCTTCCGGGTTCGGCGTGGTGAGCAGCTTGCAGCCGTAGAAGATCGAGTTCGCCCCGGCCATAAAGCACATCGCCTGGGTCTGTTCGCTCATCTGCTCGCGACCTGCCGACAGGCGCACATGAGAA
This sequence comes from Pantoea cypripedii, assembly GCF_011395035.1. Classification (NCBI taxonomy): domain Bacteria; kingdom Pseudomonadati; phylum Pseudomonadota; class Gammaproteobacteria; order Enterobacterales; family Erwiniaceae; genus Pantoea; species Pantoea cypripedii. The sequence continues at coordinate 1,241,631 of NZ_CP024768.1, read as the reverse complement.
GATGGCATCATGATGCGCGCCACGGCGATGGTGCGGATAAAATCGAATGGCTCCACATCATCGTTGTCAGCCAGCGGCGTACCTTTGACCTTCACCAGCATGTTGATTGGCACACTCTCCGGCGGCGTCGGCAGGTTTGCCAGCTGCACCAGCAAACCGGCGCGATCTTTCACCGTTTCACCCAGACCAACGATGCCGCCTGAGCAAACTTTGATTCCGGCACCACGCACTTTATCCAGCGTATCCAGGCGTTCCTGGTAGCTGCGCGTGGTGATGATGTTGCCGTAAAACTCTGGCGAGGTGTCGAGGTTATGGTTGTAGAAATCCAGTCCGGCATGGGCCAGACGCTGTGCCTGGCTGTTGTCGAGCGTGCCGAGGGTCATACAGGTTTCCATGCCCATCGCCTTCACGCCCTGCACCATTTGCTCCAGATAAGGCATATCGCGCTCATGGGGATTTTTCCACGCCGCTCCCATACAGAAGCGACTGGAACCGGCCGCTTTGGCTTTGCGTGCCGATTCCAGTACCGCTTCCACTTCCATCAGCCGTTCAGATTCCAGACCGGTTTTGTAGCGCGCGCTCTGCGGGCAATATTTGCAGTCTTCCGGGCAGGCACCGGTTTTGATCGACAGCAGCGTACTGACCTGCACCTGACGCGGGTCGAAATGTTGACGATGTACCTGTTGCGCCTCAAACATTAGCTCAAGGAAAGGTTTATCGAATAGTGCCTGGGCTTGTGCCAGTGTCCAGCGATGTGCCATTGCTTTGCTCCAAAAAAAGGGTTCATCCCGACGATTAACGTGGTTATACTTGTAAACTATATTTTTTATTTTTGGTTTACAACACCTATGTTCACTCAGGACGACCTCGATTTTGATCGCCGCCATATCTGGCATCCCTATACCTCGATGCACGATCCGCTGCCCTGCTACCCGGTGGTTGAGGCGCACGGCTGCCAGCTCCAGCTGGCTGATGGACGCGAACTGGTGGATGGTATGTCGTCCTGGTGGGCCGCGATTCACGGTTATAACCATCCGCGCCTCAACCAGGCGATGCAGACGCAAATCAGCCAAATGTCACACGTGATGTTTGGTGGTATTACCCACCCGGCCGCCGTGGCGTTGTGTCGTCAGTTGGTGGCAATGACGCCCGAGTCGCTTGAATGCGTGTTCCTCGCCGATTCAGGTTCGATCGCCGTTGAAGTGGCGATGAAAATGGCGTTGCAATACTGGCTCGGGTGCGGCGAAACCCGGCAAAAATTCCTCACCCTGAAACGCGGTTATCACGGCGATACCTTTGCCGCGATGTCGGTGTGCGATCCCCACAACTCAATGCACAGCCTGTGGCGCGGTTATCTGCCGGAGCATCTGTTCGCCAACGCACCACAGCTGGGGTTTGACGAGACGTGGCAGGAGGAGGATTTCGCTGATTTTGCCCGTCTGGTGGAGCAGCATCATCAGCAGATTGCGGCGGTGATCCTCGAACCTATTGTGCAAGGTGCAGGTGGCATGCGTTTTTATCATCCGCGTTATCTGCAACAGGTGCGTGAACTGTGCGATCGCTACGGTTTGCTGCTGATTGCTGATGAGATCGCCACCGGATTTGGCCGCAGCGGAAAATTGTTCGCCTGTGAACATGCCGGGATCACACCGGATATTTTGTGTCTGGGGAAAGCGCTGACCGGCGGCACCATGACGCTCTCCGCCACCCTGACCACCCGCGAAGTGGCGGACACCATCAGCCGTAGCGCGGCAGGCTGCTTTATGCATGGCCCGACCTTTATGGGTAATCCGCTGGCCTGCGCGGTCGCAGTCGAAAGTCTGACGATGATTAATGAGGGCCACTGGTCAACACAGGTGCCCGCCATTGAGCAGCAGCTGCGTGCGGCGTTGTTGCCACTGCGCAACCATCCCGCCGTCGCGGATGCGCGCGTGCTGGGAGCTATTGGCGTGATTGAGACCCACCAGGCGGTGGATATGGCCGCGCTGCAACAGTTCTTTGTCGAGCGTGGTGTATGGATACGTCCGTTCGGACGCTTAATTTATCTGATGCCGCCGTATGTGATTTCCGCCGCCGAACTGACGAAACTCACCGACGCGGTGCGTGATGCGCTGGATTTTCCGCATCATTTCCAGTGATATAAAAACAGCGCGATAAATCGCGCCGCTACAAAAACATGCACCGCCTGTCGCGGTGCAATTTATCGCGCAAGCACTTAATCCAACTGGTGAATCACCACCCACATCGGGCCTTGTCCAACCGCATAGCGCGCCAGCGGCGTCAGCAAACCACGATCGTCGCTGATTTTGTACACTTCGATATGGTGAGATTTCTGGCCCGCCGCCACCAGGTAGTTGCCGCTGTGGTCGATGTTAAAGCCACGTGGCTGAGTTTCCGTCGGCTGGAAGCCTTCAAGGGTCAACAGCCCGCCGTCTTCGCTGACGCTGAACACCGTAATGATGCTGCTGGTACGGTCGCAGGCATACAGGAAACGGCCATCTGGCGTCAGGTGGATATCCGCTGCCCAGCGGGTGCCCGTGAAATCGGCAGGCATCATGTTCAGGCTCTGCACGCGTTCCACTTCGCCATGCGCATTGCTTAAGGCCCAGACGTCAACGGTGCTATCCAGCTCGTTCACGCAATAGCTGTAGTCGCCGTTCGGGTGGAACGCCATATGACGCGGCCCCGCCCCTTCCACCGTCGTCACCTGCGCTTGCGGGCGTGGCGTCAGAGAACCATCGCTGTTCAGCTGGAACAGGCAGATGCGGTCCTGCTTCAGCGCCGGAACAAACAGTGTCTGATTTTTCACATCAATATTGGCGGAGTGACAGCCATCCAGCTCGCCAATCACCTGGCTCGGGGCCTGCGGCAAACCATCGCTGCCAATCGGGCTGACGCTGACACAGGCATCGTTGTAGGAACCGCAGAACAGGTAGTTGCCGGGACGGTCGGTGGAGATATGTGTCGGGCTACCTGGCAGTGGGGCTTCACCCGCTTCGCTGAGCGAGCCATCAGCGGCGATGCGGTAGGCCAGCACACGGAAATTCGGACGCACGCCGACATAGAGGAAATCTTTCTTCGGGCTGACCACCATCGGCTGCACCTGACCGGCAACATCCGTCACCTGCAATAACGTCAGCACGCCATCTTCCTGTAACTGCCAGGCATGGATTTGCTGGCTCTCGGGGCTGGCGGTATACACGACTTGTTTCATGCGTTCTCCTTGTTCGGCTTGCTGAAAGGGTATCACTGTAGCGCGTTTCATTTGGCCGCGCTGGAATCATTTGTGCCCTGTTTTTTGTCTCAGAGCTGTTGCCCGGTGTAGACTGTTTACTTTGTAACTCCAGACGGAAAGAGTAATGAGCTACCGCGTAATCGCCCTTGACCTCGACGGCACCCTGCTGACCCCGCGTAAAACTATTCTGCCTGAATCCCTTGAAGCGCTGGCCCGCGCACAGCAGGCTGGCGTCAAAGTGCTGATCGTCACCGGTCGTCACCATTGTGCCATCCACCCTTTTTATCAGGCGCTGCAACTGGATACACCCGCAATCTGTTGCAACGGCACCTATTTGTATGATTATCAGGCAAAAAAAGTGCTGGCGTCCGATCCGCTGGAAAAATCACAGGCAGTACGCGTGATTGAAATGCTTGATGAGCAGAACATTCACGGCCTGCTGTATGTTGATGACGCGATGCTTTATCAGCAGCCGACCGGCCATGTCACGCGTACCCTCAACTGGGCAGAATCGCTGCCACCGCAACAGCGTCCGACCTTCCTGCACGTACCCAGCCTGGTACAGGCAGCGCATGATGCGCAGTCGATCTGGAAATTCGCCTTGTCCCATCCTGACACGCGCGCATTACAACAATTCGCTGAGCAGACCGAAGCCGAACTGGGGCTGGCCTGTGAATGGTCGTGGCACGATCAGGTGGATATCGCCCAGCGCGGCAATAGTAAAGGTAAGCGTCTCGCGCAATGGGTGGAAAGCCAGGGTCTGAGCATGAAAGATGTGCTGGCGTTCGGTGATAACTACAACGATCTCAGCATGCTGGAAGAAGTGGGGCTGGGTGTGGCGATGGGCAATGCCGACGACGCAATTAAAGCGCGCGCCGGCAAGGTGATTGGCACCAATCTGGAGCCCGGCATTGCCGAAGTGATTTACCAGGAAATTCTGTAATTCGCGACGTCATAACATCCGCGCGATAAATCGCGCCGCTACAAAGGCATGCATTTGCACCTTACGCGGTTATCGACACGCTTTTAATCTGGGCATACAGCCACTGATCTGGCCGGATGCCCAGCTCATCCCGCGCCCACGGCGAGATTCGCGCCCACAACTCGCTGATGCCGATGCGCAGCTTCACCTCCACCTGATCGTCAATCTCCAGTAACTCCACCACTTGCGCGGGCAGGATATTGCGGATCGAGGTGTTTTGCGGCGGTTGTAACGCCAGCGAGACATCGGCAGACGCAATGCGAATGCGCAACACGGTTTTCAGCGGCTGATTAACCCGGCTGACCCAGATATGTTGATCGCCAAGCGACAATGCGGTCATCGGGTAATCGGGATGCTGCTCCAGCACCTGCACCCGCAGCACGCTGGTGCGCTCGCTCACCGGCAGCCACGGACGCATGGCCGCGCTGCTCCATACCTTCTCCAGCGAACCAAAGGCTTTCACTTTGCCGCTGTCCAGCACCAGCACGTTATCCGCCAGTTGCAGGATCTCGTCGAGGCTGTGCGATACATACAACAATGGAATATCCACCTGCTTCGCCAGCTTTTGCAGATAAGGCATCAGCTCACGTTTGCGCGGCAGATCGAGCGAAGCCAGTGGCTCATCCATCAGCAGGATATCCGGTGCGGTCAGCAGTGCACGGCCAATCGCCACACGCTGTTTCTCACCCCCCGACAGAGAAGACGGCGCACGGCGCAGCAACGGTTCCAGGCCCAGCAGCGCCACCAGGCTATCAAACTGCGGCTTCATCGCGGCCGCCATGCCATATTGCAGATTGCCGCGCACGCTGTAATGCGGGAACAGGCGAGCATCCTGAAACACATAACCGATGCGGCGCTTTTCAGGCGGCAGGTTCAGGCTGGAATCGGCATCAAACAACAGCCGCTCGTTCAGTTTGATGTGCCCACGTTGTGGCTGCGTTAAGCCACCAATGGCATTAATCAGCGAGGTTTTACCGGCACCAGAAACACCAAAAATAGCGGTGATGCCCTTGCCAGGAATATCGACATCCACATCCAGCTGGTGATTGCCCAGCTGCTGGGAAAAATTAAGTGTCAGCATTACACCCCCAGCCGCTTACGGCCCCAGCGTGCCAGCAGCTCCGATGCCACCAGCGACAACAGCGCCAGCAATATCGCCACCGCACACAGCCGTACGGCGGCATTTTCCGCCCCGGGCGTTTCAATCAGGGTAAACATCGCTGACGGGATGGTGCGGGTTTCGCCGGGAATATTGGAGACAAAGGTGATAGTGGCACCAAATTCGCCCAGCGAGCGGGCAAAAGCCAGTACCGTGCCGACAATAATGCCGGGAAAAGTCAGGGGTAAGGTGATGGTGAAAAATACGCGCCAGCGCCCCGCCCCCAGGGTGCGCGCCGCCTGTTCCAGCCGGGTATCGACGCCTTCCAGCGCCAGGCGAATCGCCCGCACCATCAGCGGAAACGCGATCACCGCCGCGGCAATCACCGCACCGCGCCAGCTAAAAGCAAAACTGATGCCGAACCAGTCATACAACCATTGGCCAATAAAGCCACGGCGTCCGAGGGAAATCAGCAGCAGATAACCCACCACCACCGGTGGCAGCACCAGCGGCAGATGGATCAGGCTATCCAGCAGGGTTTTGCCTGGAAACTGGCAGCGCGCCAGAATCCAGGCCATCAGGATGCCAAACGGCAGGCTGCACAGCACCGCCACGCAGGAAACTCTCAGGCTGAGAAACACCGCCTGCCATTCAGGATCACTCAATATCATTTCTTCGGCGTAAATCCATACTGTTTAAACACTGCGGCGGCTTCCGGCCCCTGCAAATATTTGTAGAAGGCCTCAACCGGCGCGCGCTGATGTTCTTTGACAATCGCCATCGGATATTCCACCGGTTTGTGGCTATCTTCCGGGAAACGACCGACAACCTGGACTTTATCACTGGCTACCGCATCAGAACCGTACACGATGCCGTAAGGCGTTTCATTACGTTCTACCAGCGCCAGCGCAGCACGCACGCTATTACCGGGTGCCAATACCGGCGCTAAGGTGTCCCACGCGCCCAGCTTCTGTAAGGCTTCTTTGGCGTAAATCCCGGCCGGTACATGATCCGGATCGCCCACCGCCAGACGCTCGCCTTTCAGCAGGCTTTTCCAGTCGGTTTTTTCATTGATAGTGACGGCTTTGGCGCTGTTGCTGCGCGGAGCCACCAGCACCAGGTCATTGCCCAGCAGGGTATAGCGCGTGTTGTCGATCACGCTCTTTTTCTGCACCGCATCATCCATCCACTGCTGATCGGCAGAAATAAACAGATCCGCTGGCGCGCCCTGTTCAATCTGGCGAGCCAGCGTGGACGAAGAAGCGAAGGACGACACAATTTCAACGCCGGTTTGTTTCTGATATTGCGTGCCAATTTCCTGCAACGCATTGGTCAGTGAAGCCGCAGCAAACACGGTGATTTTATCTGCGGCCAGTGCCGGTCCGGTCAGTGAGAAAGACAGAACGGCAACGGCACCCCAGCGGTAATGTTTTGATAGCATTTTTATCTCCTTGTTACGTTATATACTGAATACTACAACGCAAGGTTTGATGCTGTCATGAGCTTTATATCGGCAGGATTTGATGGAAGTTAAGGACAAAACGCCCGCAAGATGCGGGCGCTGGAAAATCAATGTGAGCTGTTGGCGGAACGATCTTCGCGACGGCCAAATTTAGAGATGACGTTAAACACTTCGCCGAGGCCGTAAATCAGGCCCAGCATGATTGCCATAACAATCGGCACCATAATCACGGCGACGGCCAGGCTTTTTAGCAGTTCCAGCATGGAAACCTCACGCAGAAAATAAAAAAGTGATTGTAACGTCCAGGGAATAAAGTGCCATGCCCTTTTCGTGCTTTTACTTTAACAGCTGATTAGAATCGACAAACTAACCTAAGGAGCTGACATGCAAGCTGAACTCTCTCTTCATATTCGTCTGCAACAAAAGTTGTTTGCCGATCCACGTCGTATTGAGCTGCTGAAGCGCATCCAGGAAACCGGCTCCATTAGCCAGGGGGCAAAACTGGCGGGTATCAGCTACAAAAGCGCCTGGGATGCCATCAACGAAATGAATGGGCTGGCGGATCAAACGCTGGTGGAACGCGCTACCGGTGGCAAAGGCGGCGGCGGTGCGCAGCTGACGCGTTACGGCGAACGTCTGATTCAGCTGTTTCAGCTGATGGAGCAGATTCAGCAAAAAGCCTTTGATGTATTGAAGAATGACAGCCTGCCCCTCGATAGCCTGCTGGCGGCGATTGCCCGTTTCTCGTTGCAGACCAGTGCACGCAACCAGCTGTTTGGTACGGTACTGACGCGCGATCATCAGCAGGTTCAGCAGCATCTTGATGTGCTGCTGAGCGATGGCGTCACCCGTCTGCAAGTGGCACTCACCCAGCGCAGCGCTGAGCGTCTACAGCTGGAAAACGGCAAAGAAGTGCTGGTGCTGATCAAGGCCCCGTGGATTCACGTCAGCCACGCGGCCAGCGGCGGAGATAATCAGCTGGCTGTGCAGATCACCGCCATCGAACCCGGCGATCAGGTGAGCGAAGTACTGATGGCGTTACCGGGGGGAGAAATCCTTTGCGCCACCGTCCCCAACAGCGAAGTGACGCAGCAGAATCTGCAGGCAGGCGATAACGTCACCGCCAGTTTTAATGCAGAACACGCCATCATCGCCACACTGCTCTGAAATCCTGGCCATGATTTGACTTCATTGGCAGCGGTCGCTACAACTGAGTGACACGATGCATAAAATGGAATAAATCATGGCTTCATTGCAAATTTCGCAAGGCACGTTTCGTCTTAGCGACACCCGAGTGCTGTCCCTCAACGATTTAACCCTCAACAGCGGCGAAAGCTGGGCCTTTGTCGGTGCCAACGGCAGCGGCAAGTCTTCGCTGGCGCGTGCGCTGTCAGGCGAGCTGCCAGCGGGCAAAGGCAGCGTCAGCCATAACTTTCAGCGTCCAACGCGTTTATCGCTGGAGCAGTTACAAAAGCTGGTGACCGAAGAGTGGGAGCGCAATAACACCGATTTGCTCAGCGAAGGTGAAGATGACACCGGCCGTACCGCCGCGCAGATCATTCAGGATGAAGTGAAGGACGAAGCACGCTGCCAGGCACTGGCGCAGCAGTTTGGCATCAGCTATCTGCTCGACCGCCGTTTCAAATATCTTTCCACCGGCGAAACCCGCAAAACTCTGCTGTGCCAGGCGCTGATGGCGCAGCCGGACCTGTTGATCCTCGATGAACCCTTTGATGGCCTGGATGTGGCATCCCGCGCCAGCCTGGCACAAACCCTGAGTGACCTGCATCAGCAGGGTTACACCGTCGTGCTGGTGCTGAACCGCTTTGATGATATTCCTGATTTTGTTCAGCAGGTGGGCGTGCTGGCGGAATGTACCCTGACACACGTTGGCGAGCGCCGCGCGATTCTGGCGGAAGCCCTGGTGGCGCAGCTGGCGCACAGCGAGAAGCTGGAGGGGATGGCGCTGCCGGAAGCCGATGCGCCTGACCAGTTGCCACCGCTGGCAGATGATGCGCCACGCGTGATTCTGCGCAACGGCGTGGTGTCCTATAACGACAAACCGGTGATTAACGGCCTGAGCTGGCAGGTGAATCCTGGCGAGCACTGGCAGATTGTCGGACCGAACGGCGCAGGCAAATCCACCCTGCTCAGCCTGGTGACCGGCGACCATCCGCAGGGTTACAGCAACGATTTAACGCTGTTCGGCATCCGGCGCGGCAGCGGAGAAACCATCTGGGACATCAAACAACATATTGGTTATGTCAGCAGTAGCCTGCATCTTGATTATCGCGTCAGCGTGAATGTGCGCACCGTGATTCTGTCGGGTTTCTTCGATTCAATTGGCCTGTATCAGGCGGTGTCCGATCGACAAAAATCCCTCGCGCGCCAGTGGCTGGCTTTGCTGGGGATGGATAACGCGCTGGCCGATGCGCCCTTCCATAGCCTGTCGTGGGGCCAGCAGCGGCTGGTGCTGATTGCGCGTGCGCTGGTCAAACATCCCGCGTTGTTGATCCTGGATGAACCGTTGCAGGGGCTGGACCCGATCAACCGCCAGCTGGTACGCCGCTTTGTTGATGTGTTGATTGGTGAGGGGCGCACCCAGTTGCTGTTTGTTTCGCACCATGCCGAGGATGCGCCGCAGTGCATCACGCATCGTTTGAGTTTTGTGGCGCAGGATGATGGTGGGTATGGGTATCAGCAGGAGTCATTAAGGTAAACCGTGCGGTTTGGCTCCAGGAAGGTTCCGTCCGCCAGCAGCGGTTTAACTCTGAGAAGGTTCCGCCCGCCTGAAGCCCATCGCATAAAAACAAACAACAACAGAAAAACCCCATAAAATCATCGCTGGTGCAGCGGTGGGGTGAGCGCCATCCGGACTCGCTGAGCGCGGGAACGATTCCAGGATGAGCCGCATGGATGCGGCGAAAGGCGGCGTTGAGCAGGAGCGAATCGACGCCGGTCCGTCGGAAGCGTGAGTAAGCGAAGGGACCGCGAAGCGGCGAGGAAGGCGGCGCAAGGCCGGGGAATGCAAAGGGGACGGCCAGGTCCCCTTTGCTCGGTCGCCGCACCGGCGAACTGAAACTACCAGTGCCCAAGCGAACGAAACCCGCCCGGTAGCAACCCACCCCGAAGCAATCGGAACCCTCAATGTAACCGTTACCATTTCACCGCCCACTTATTCAGCAAACGTAGCGGATAAACCCACAAAATGAGAATCGTCACCTTGTGTAAACGATACCATTTATCCAGACTGGATCACGCTTTCACTCTGGCCTTTGTGCTACTTTGATCGAAGTCATTTTTATCTGTTTGTTTTTTACCAGGATCACACATGGAAAAATTTAACCCGGTCGATCATCCGCATCGCCGTTACAACCCGCTGAGCGATCAGTGGGTATTGGTTTCGCCACATCGTGCCAAACGCCCGTGGCAGGGCGCGCAGGAAACACCGGCACTGGAAAAACTGCCGGCACACGATCCCGATTGCTTCCTCTGCGCGGGTAACACCCGTATCACCGGTGATAAAAACCCTGATTATAAAAGCACCTACGTCTTTACTAATGACTTTGCCGCCCTGATGACCGACACGCCGGACGCCCCCGAGAGCGACGACGTCCTGATGCGTTGCGAAAGCGCACGCGGCACCAGCCGGGTGATCTGCTTCTCGCCGGATCACAGCAAAACCCTGCCGGAGCTGCCGCTCAGCGCGCTGGAAGATATCGTGCGCACCTGGCAGGAACAAACTGCCGACCTCGGTCAGCACTACCCGTGGGTGCAGGTATTCGAGAACAAAGGTGCGGCGATGGGCTGTTCCAACCCCCATCCGCACGGCCAGGTCTGGGCCAACAGTTTTTTACCTAACGAAGCGCAGCGCGAAGATGAACATCAGCGCCGTTACTTTGCCGAAAAAGGCACGCCGATGCTGGTGGACTACGCCGCACGTGAACTGAAAGATGGCAGCCGCACGGTGGTGGAAACCGATCACTGGCTGGCAGTGGTGCCCTGGTGGGCAGCATGGCCGTTCGAAACGCTGTTGCTGCCAAAAGCACACGTAAAACGCCTCACCGATCTTTCTGACGCCCAGCGTAAAGATCTGGCGCTGGCGATCAAACTGCTGACCAGCCGTTACGACAACCTGTTCCAGTGCTCCTTCCCCTACTCAATGGGCTGGCACGGCGCCCCCTTTAATGGTGAAGCCAACGAACACTGGCAGCTGCATGCTCACTTCTACCCGCCGCTGCTGCGATCAGCAACGGTACGCAAATTTATGGTTGGCTATGAAATGCTGGCCGAAACCCAACGTGATTTAACGGCAGAACAGGCGGCAGAACGCCTGCGTTCTGTCAGCGATGTCCATTTCCGCGAGGCGCAATAAATGTCATTAAAATCCATTACACAACAGACCTTCGTTGAGACATTTGGTTATCAGCCGAGCCACAGTATTCAGGCACCAGGCCGCGTAAACCTGATTGGCGAACACACCGACTATAATGATGGTTTCGTGCTGCCCTGCGCTATCGATTATCAAACCGTGATTGCCTGCGCCAAACGTGATGACCGCCAGGTCCGTGTGGTTGCGGTGGATTATGACAACCAGCAAGACAGCTTCTCGCTGGATGCGCCGATTGAGCCAGTAACCGAGCCGATGTGGGCCAACTATGTGCGTGGCGTGGTGAAACATCTGCAAAAACGCGATGCCAGCTTCGGCGGCGTGGATATGGTGATCAGCGGAAACGTACCGCAGGGTGCAGGCCTGAGTTCATCTGCGTCGCTGGAAGTGGCGGTCGGCACCGTATTCCAGCAGCTGTGGCAGTTGCCGCTCGATGGCGCCGCCATTGCGGTGAACGGTCAGGAAGCGGAAAACCAATTCGTTGGCTGTAACTGCGGCATCATGGATCAGCTGATCTCCGCGCTCGGTAAACAGGATCACGCCATGCTGCTGGATTGCCGTACCCTGGGCACCCGCGCGGTTTCCATGCCTGCCGATGTGGCGGTGGTGATTATCAACTCCAACTTCCGTCGCACGCTGGTGGGCAGCGAATACAACACCCGCCGCGAGCAGTGTGAAACCGGTGCACGCTTCTTCAACAAACCGGCGCTGCGCGACGTCACGCTGGAAGAGTTCGCAGCCGCAGAGAGCCAACTCGATCCACTGGTCGCCAAACGCGTGCGTCATGTGATCACGGAAAATGCGCGCACGCTGGAAGCCGCCGATGCCCTGAGCGCGGGCGATCTGACCCGTATGGGTGAGCTGATGGCGGCCTCGCACGCATCAATGCGTGATGATTTCGAAATCACCGTGCCGCCGATTGATCAATTGGTGGAGATCGTCAAAGCTGAAATCGGGACGCGCGGTGGTGCGCGTATGACCGGCGGCGGTTTTGGTGGCTGTATCGTGGCGCTGATGCCAACCGATCTGGTGGATCAGGTCAGGACAGCGGTGGATAAACAATACGAAGCCAAAACCGGTATAAAAGAAACCTTCTACGTGTGCAAAGCTTCTGAAGGAGCGGGCCAATGGTAAATGATGTGCAATCACATGCACCGGACGGACAACCGTGGCGGATTACCGTATTACGCAATCGCAACGGCATGGTAGTGACTTTTATGGACTGGGGCGCGACCTGGCTCTCAGCGCGAGTGCCGATGCAGGATGGCAGCGTGCGTGAGGCGCTGCTCGGCTGCGCCACGCCGTCCGATTATCTGCATCAGGACGCCTATCTCGGCGCGACGGTAGGCCGCTATGCCAACCGTATCGCCAACGCCACGCTGCAACCGCTGCATCTGGCGTTGGTCGCCAATCAGGGTAAACATCAGCTGCACGGCGGACCGGAAGGATTTGATAAGCGCCGCTGGCAAATTCTCAGCCAGAGCGAAACCGAGGTGCATTACCGCCTCAATTCGCCCGATGGCGATCAGGGTTTCCCCGGCAATCTGATTGCGGATGTGCGCTATCACCTCGATGACGACAATTGTCTGTCGATCCAATACGAGGCCCACACCGATAAGCCCTGCCCGGTTAACCTGACCAACCATGCTTACTTCAACCTTGACGCGCATCATGGTGATGCACGCCAGCATCGCTTACAACTGCTGGCGGACCGTTATCTGCCGGTCGACAGTGAAGGCATCCCCAATGCACCGCTCAAAGCGGTGGAGGGAACCAGCTTCGATTTTCGCCAGCCGAAAACCGTGGCCGATGACTTCCTCGCCGATGACGATCAGAAAGCGGTAAAAGGTTATGACCATGCGTTTCTGCTGAATACCGCAGGTGACAGCAGCCAGCCCGCGGCCCGACTGTGGTCGGCTGACGGCAAACTGGAGCTGAGCGTATTTACCGCTGCCCCGGCGCTGCAGTTCTACTCCGGCAACTATCTGGACGGAACACGCGCCCGTGAGCAGGGAAGCTATACTGCTTTCCAGGGCATCGCCTTAGAAAGTGAATTTTTACCGGATTCGCCCAACCATACTGAGTGGCCACAGCCGGATTGCTGGCTGCAACCTGGCGACAGCTGGCAGTCTGTGACGCGTTACCGCCTCACCCCGCACTGATCAGCAGGCTGAAAAACGCGCACTGCGTCGTGGACAGGCTTACGCAGTGCGATGTTTTCCGCTATGGTATGGCGCTATTAGTGAGCCGCTCAATCAGGTGGCCGCCGCCGGTTTCTATAATCATCAAGCATTAAGGAGTTAAGCTATGGCCGTAACTAAGCTGGTTCTGGTGCGCCACGGCGAAAGCCAGTGGAATCAGGAAAACCGCTTCACCGGATGGTACGATGTGGATCTGTCCGATAAGGGTCGCACCGAAGCCAAAGCAGCCGGTCAGCTGCTGAAGAAAGAAGGTTTCGTATTCGATTTTGCCTACACTTCCGTGCTGAAACGTGCCATCCACACCCTGTGGAATGTACTGGATGAGCTGGATCAGGCCTGGTTGCCGGTAGAAAAATGCTGGCGTCTGAACGAGCGTCACTACGGTGCGCTGCAGGGTCTGGACAAAGCAGAAACCGCCGCTAAATATGGTGACGATCAAGTAAAACAGTGGCGTCGTGGCTTTGCCGTGACTCCGCCGGAACTGGATCGCAGCGATGAGCGTTTCCCGGGCCACGACCCGCGTTATGCATCACTGACCGATGCGCAGCTGCCGACCACCGAGAGCCTGGCGCTGACCATTGAGCGCGTTATTCCTTACTGGAACGACAGCATTCTGCCGCGCATTAAGAGCGGTGAGAAAGTGATCATTGCAGCACACGGTAACTCCCTGCGTGCGCTGGTGAAATACCTCGACAACCTGAGCGAAGATGAAATCCTCGAACTGAACATCCCGACTGGCGTACCGCTGGTGTATGAGTTCGACGAAAACTTCAAACCAATCAAACGTTACTATCTGGGTGATGCTGACGAGATCGCTGCGAAAGCCGCAGCCGTCGCTAACCAGGGTAAAGCGAAATAAAAAAATAAGGCCAGACGCAAGTCTGGCCTTTTTGTTTCCCGTGCACCTGAATTGCGCGATAAATCGCGCCGCTACAAATAACTGCACGCTGTCGTAGCGGCACGATTTATCGCGCAAAAAAGGCGGCGCAAGGCGAACGAATCCACCTCGCAGAGAGACTCAACCGCGGCGTTGTTTAACCGCCTGCGCCAGCTGACGCAGCACTTTATCAGTGTCTTCCCAACCGATGCAGGCATCCGTGACACTTTTGCCATACACCAGCGGTTCACCGCTTTCGAGACTCTGATTACCTTCCACCAGGTTACTCTCCAGCATCACACCGGTAATGCCGTGCTCGCCACCCGCAATCTGCTGCGCAACATCTTCCGCAACCACCATCTGGCGCTGGAATTGTTTGCTGCTGTTGGCGTGGCTGAAGTCGATCATCACCTGCGGCGTCAGGCCCGCTTTTTCCAGCCCGGTTTTTACCGCCGCCACATGATGGGCGCTGTAGTTCGGCTCTTTACCACCACGCAGAATGATATGGCAATCTTCGTTACCGCTGGTTTCGACAATCGCCGAATGACCATATTTGGTGACCGACAGGAAACAATGCGGCGCGCTGGCAGCATTGATGGCGTCAATCGCCACTTTGATGGTGCCATCGGTGCCGTTTTTGAAACCAACCGGGCAGGACAGACCGGAGGACAGCTCACGATGTACCTGTGATTCGGTGGTACGCGCACCAATCGCGCCCCAGCTCATCAGATCAGCCACGTATTGCGGCGTGATCATATCGAGGAATTCGCCAGCAGCGGGCAAGCCGGTGTCATTAATATCCACCAGCAGTTTACGCGCCAGACGCAGGCCATCATTAATCTGGAAGCTGCCGTCCATGTAAGGATCGTTAATCAGCCCTTTCCAGCCCACCGTGGTGCGCGGCTTTTCAAAGTAGACGCGCATCACCACTTCCAGCTCGCCGCTCAGCTCATCGCGCAGCTGCAGTAAACGTTCTGCATACTCTTTTGCCGCCGTGGTGTCGTGGATCGAGCAGGGTCCGATGATCACCAGCAGACGATCGTCTGCACCATGCAGAATACGGTGAATAGCCTGACGGGCTTTAGCAACGGTTTGTGCCGCATTATCGGTTGCAGGAAATTTCTCCAGCAGTGCAACAGGAGGCAATAACTCTTTGATTTCTCGAATACGTAAATCGTCGTTCTGGTAATTCATGCTTATTCCATTCAATTTCTGGCCCGGCGCGCGCCGGACGCAACCCGTCCAATGTAGCCCGTCAGGCAACAGCTGTAAATTGTCCGCGCGGGGAAAGGGTATAAGCGAAATTTGCATTTATGCGGTTTTACACTAGACTTTTAATAGTAAGCACTGAGTAATAAGTCACTTTCATTATTTATATTCAGACGACAAATCTTCGATGGAATTATATTCCGTCGGGGTGCTTTGTTTTCGTCAAACCGCACCATCGGGTTTCAGACGGCGACTGTCACTCAATACAGGAGCATAACGATGAATAAGTTTGCAATTATCTTTCTGACGGCAGCAATGACTCTGGGCAGCAGTGCTGCAATGGCGGCTTCTGAGAATAACGGTACCACCAATCAGGCGGCCGATGCCGGTGCGGCAGCAGGTGGCGCAAAACAGAATCTGCCGCCAAATAAAGTCGATAACAGTAAGATTAATAACACGGACACCAATACCAATAGCGCAGCCACCTCAGGTGGCAGCAGCAGTAATATGTCTGCCAGCGAAGTGAATAAAAATAGTCAGTGTAAAGACGGTAAATGTCCGGATATAAATAAAAAAGTCAAAACCCAAACCGGTAGCGATGACGTCAATAGCAAAACTGACGGCACCAGCCAGTAAATGACTTTTTTATCAGGCCGTCATCCTGCCGGATGACGGCATTTCACTGTCAGCTCACCCTGCCCTGCCACGCAGCCTCATCCCTGTCGAGACCGAACACCTGCCAGTCAACACGCTTCGCACCAAGGGTGAACACCGCGGTTGCCAGCGTGTTTTCATCGTCCGGGTCCTGCGGCGAGAGTCGATAAATCGGCAGCTCAGCATCATGCTGATCCGACAAAATCGCCCGTGCGGCATCCGCATCCAGCTGCGGCTGGCTAGCCAGCCAGGCGATCAACCGGCTCTGGCGTGAGGCGGAGCTGGCGGTGATCACCTGCTGCACATCGGCCATCACTGGATGAATCAGATGATTGGCGTGCCCCATCGTCGCTGTCACCTCAACCACCGAGCAACCTGAGCCAGTGGCTTCAACGCTAAGCAGGCGATGATCCCCCATCTGGCCCAGCGTATGGTGGAAGGCACCCGCGCGTGAATGGGTGGTCAGTTGCAGCACCGCTTCGTCCAGCGTGCTGGCATTGAGCGCTGCACGGGCCAGCACCTGGCGGGGTAAACCCATAGGGCGATGCTGCGCCCGGATGTTGTTGACCGTGTTGACGATGCCCTTCTCATTAACAGCAAAGGTATGGCCGGGAATGGAGCCGGGATAGGCGAAGCTGGTAAAGCCCAGTCCTTCATCCGGTGTGATGCTGACCAGCGCACAATCATCACGCAGCTGGGGGAAACCATCCTCGTTATGGGCGATAAGTAACTCCCCGGTCGGGGTGCAGCCCGCCACCGTGGTACAACCATCCGAGGTGGAACGGACTAAATCGCCACGGCAGTTCCAGGCAAAGACTTCTTCGACAGAAGCTGCCAGCCCCTGCGCCATGCCCTGCAACTCCTGCCAAATCAGCGGATATTGCGCCATCACCGTCGCGCGCATCGTCTGCAACTGTTCAGACCCTTGCATGGCGACCACGGTTTGCCACAGCCGGGTTTGCGTCAGCTCCCGATGCCAGGCATCACGACCAAACTCGCCCAACTGTTGACCGATGGCAAAAGCGGAACCACTGATTGCGATTTTTTTCATGGTGTTCATTCACTTATGTTCAGGAAACGTGCTGCAAAAACTCTTTCAGGCGCGGATTGCGGCTGTTATTCAACAGGATATCAGGTGGCCCATCTTCAGCAATGGTACCGCCATCAATAAAAATCAGTCGCGATGCCACATCACGGGCAAAACCGATCTCATGGGTGACGATAACCATCGTCATTCCCTCATCCGCCAGTGAGCGCATCACCTTCAGGACTTCATGGCGCAGTTCCGGATCGAGCGCTGAGGTTGGCTCATCAAACAACATCATTTTCGGCTTTACTGCTAACGCACGGGCAATGGCAACGCGCTGCTGCTGGCCGCCGGATAACTCCGAGGGATAGTGATTCGCACGCTCACGTAAACCGACGCGATCCAGCAGCGCCAGCGCCTGTTCACGCGCCGCCGCTTTGCTCTGCTTACGCACGCGAATCGGGCCGAACATCACATTCTCCAGCGCCGTCAGGTGCGGAAACAGGTGAAACTGCTGAAACACCATTCCCGCTTCGCGCCGGATATCGCACTCGTTGGCGTGCGGATCGGTAATATGCATGCCCGCCACCAGCAGGGTGCCGGATGAAATCTCTTCCAGCTTATTGATACAGCGCAACAGCGTCGATTTTCCCGATCCCGACGGACCGATAATCACCACCACTTCCCCAGCTTCAATTTTTAAATTGATATCGTGCAGCACCTGGGTCGCACCGAAATGCTTCGACACCGCATTGAATTCAACCATGCTCATAAAATATGGATCCTTTTCTCCAGTTGCTTCAGCAGGAAGCTCAGGCACAGCGTCACCAGCAGATAAATCAGTGCCACTGCGGTCCACACTTCCAGCGCACGGAAGTTTCCGGCAATAATTTCCTGCCCCTGACGCGTTAATTCAGCCACACCAATCACGATAAACAGTGACGTGTCTTTAATGCTGATGATCCATTGGTTACCCAATGCCGGAATCATACGACGTAACGCCAGCGGCATAATGACGTACCACAACGTGCGACGCTGGGATAAACCCATCGCCAGACTGGCTTCTTTAAAACCTTTATTAATCGATAAAATGGCACCGCGAGTAATTTCCGCGATATACGCGCCAGAGTTGATAATAATGGTAACAATCGCAGCAGTCACCGGATCGATACGAATGGGCAGTACCATCGGCAAGGCGAAGTAAATAAACATCACCTGCACCATAATCGGTGTACCACGAATAAGCTCAACGAAAATTAACGATATCGTTTTAGATACCCGGCCACCCAGGGCACGACAGGTGCCTGCCAGCAAACCAATAACAAAACCACCTAACAAACCCGTCAGTGAGATAATGAGTGTCAGCTGTAATCCCTGTAATAATAACGGCAGGGATTCCCATATATATTTTGTTTCGAAATTCATAGTTCGACCAGATTGTCTCAATTCAGGCCGGTAAACACCGGCCTGATGGGATTATTTAGGTTGTTTATCAAACCACTTCACGTAGATCTTGTTGTAGGTGCCATCGGCGCGCAGTGCCTGCAACGCGGCATTGACTTTCGGTGTCCAGCTGCTGTTTTTCTGCATCGCAAAACCATACTGCTGCGGCAGAATGCTGTCGGTTTCACCGGTCGATTTCACTTTGCCATCTCCGGCGGTTTTCACGTAGTACAGCACGTTGGGGGAGTCATGTACCACGGCATCCAGATTACCCGCCTGCAAATCGAGGTAGGCGTTGTCGATATTCGGGAATTCAACGTAGTCGGCTTTATATTTGCTTTTCATAAAGCTGGCAGCAGCAGTGCCTTGTTTCAGCCCCACTTTTTTACCCGCCAGATCGCTGAATTTGGTGATGCTGTTATCGCCGCTTTTCACTGCGATTAACAGATCAGCGTTGTAATAACCCTCGCTGAAATCGACCACCTGTTTTCTGGCATCAGTGATGGTGATACCTGCCATCGCCACATCCAGATTGCGTGATTGCAGACCCGGAATTAATCCGCTGAAATCCATCGGACGTAATTCATAGCTGACATGCATTTTCTGCGCGATGGCATTCCATAAGTCGATATCAAAACCGACATATTTATCGCCTTGCTTGAATTCAAAAGGAACAAATGCGGTATCAACACCCACCACTAATTTATCCTGGGCCATCGCAGCAAAGCTCGCGGAACAGGCAACCAGTGCCAGTGTGACTTTTAATTTATTAAAAAATGCAGACATAATAACCCTCGGCGTCAGTGAAACTGCAGGCAGTAGCCTTCGTGCAGCGCAATGAATCATTGCGCTACCAATTAAAGTTAATGTTATTCAGCACGGGGAATAAGAGCGCAACACAGGCGTTATCTGTCGGCTCTTATTTTCGAGTGAACCACTTATGCGGGGATAATAAAATCCCGGGTGTCGGGTACCGGCGTCTGTGCACCGTTCATGATCATGGAAAGAAAACTGTAATAACCGTTAATGCCGATCAGATCGACCACACCTTTTTCGCCCCACAAGGCGATGGCCTGTTGCCAGGTGTCGTCCTGCACCTTTTTCTGCTGATGCAGCTGCTGACAAAAGTGATACACCACCCACTCGTCATCCTGCAAATCATCAGGCAGACGTAGTTCATTAATCGCCTGCACCGCGCGGGCGGAAATCCCCTTGTCACGGGCGATTGAGGCATGAATGGCCCACTCCACCGGCTGTGACCAATGGCGCGCGGTGAGCAGAATCGCCAGTTCCGACAGACGCTGACCCAGCGCGCTACGGTAGCGCAGATATTCACCCATCCGCTGCGCATGGGCCATCAACTCCGGGCTGCGCAGCAGCGGTTCAAACGGCGGCAGCAATGCGCCGCGTGGTCCGTTGATAATCTCTTCGGCCAGCTGGCGTTGTTCATCGCTCCATTGATGTTCGGCGAGCGGAGGTAAACGATTCATGATTAACGCCCCGCCAGCTTGCACGTTTCTGTGCTGATCACCTGCTGCAAGGTCTCCACCACAAAATCCAGTTGCGGACGGGTGATGATAAACGGCGGTGCAATCAGGATATGGTCGCCATATTGCCCATCAAGGGTGCCGCCCATCGGATAGACCATCAGGCCACGTTCCATACATTGCGCTTTAATCGCGGCATGTAACTTCAGCGCCGGATCGAACGGGGTTTTGCTGCCCTTATCCTGTACCAGCTCCACGCCCGCAAACAAACCACGCCCGCGTGTATCACCCACGTGCGGCAGTTCTCCCAGCACGTCGCGCAGCGCCTGATGCAGATACGCACCCTGCTGCTGTACCTGCTCCAGCAGGTTATCGCGCTCAATGATTTGCTGCACTGCCAGCGCCGCCGCTGCCGCCGTGGCATGGCAGATATAGGTGTGACCGTGCTGGAACAGGCCGCTTCCCGCCTGTAACGCCGCAACAATCTTTTCACTCGCCAGCACCGCGCCAATCGGCTGATAACCGCCACCTAAACCTTTGGCGATGGTGACAATGTCCGGCACCACACCATCCTGCTCGAAGGCATGCAGGGTGCCGGTGCGCCCCATACCGCACATCACTTCATCGGCGATATACAGGATGCCGTATTTGTCACACAGGCGACGCACGCCCTGGAAGTAGCCCGGCGTTGGCGGGGTGGCCCCGGTGGTCGCACCCACTACGGTTTCCGCACAAAAGCCGATAATTTTCTCCGGCCCGGTAGCCAGAATCGCCTCTTCGATTTCATTCAGCAGACGCTGAGTATATTGCTGCTGGCTTTCGTCATCGCAACGATCGCGGTACTCGTTACAAGCTGAGACACGCACCACATCCATCAGTAACGGCGCAAACTGACGGCGACGCCATTCATTGCCGCCGACGGCCAGCGCACCGAGCGTATTGCCGTGATAGCTCTGCTTACGGGCAATAAAGGTGGTGCGCTCCGGCTGACCAATCTCAACAAAATACTGGCGCGCCAGCTTCAATGCGGTTTCGACTGCTTCGGAACCACCAGACACAAAGTAGGCATAGTTCAGGTCACCAGGCGCAGTGCGCGTCAGTTGCTCAGCTAGCTGCTCGACGGTTTCGCTGGTGAAAAAGCTGGTATGGGCGTAAGCCAGTTGATCAATCTGGCGGTGCATCGCTGCCAGAACCTCGGGGTGGCTATGCCCGAGACAGGAGACAGCCGCTCCCCCGCAGGCATCAAGAAAACGCTTACCACTGACATCTGTGATGTAAGCCCCCTGGGCGCTCACCGCCACGGCTGGCGTGGTACGAAGGCTGCGGTGAATGATCTGACTCATGCTCTTTTCCTGCTCCTGAAAACGCTTGCGCGATAGATTGAAAGCATCTTGCATGATCCATTTGAATCACGTCAACGCAAATATGATACAAATGCATTGTATTTTCTTATGATGGAAACAAATGGATCGCGCGTCAGGATTTACCGGGAATCACGTAGGCACCTGAATCAATCAGATAGCGTTCCGCGCTCTCGATTTTGCTGACCGCTTCACGGCCATGTCGCGCCACCAGCATTGCCAGCAGGCATTCCGCCAGCCCCATGCCGGAAACCACTGAAGGGAAGAATGAGGGGCTATCAATGGAAAACAGTAACGTACAATCCGCCGCCTGCGCCAGCGGTGACACCGGAGAGTCGGTAATGGCGATAATACGCGTACCTGCCTCCGTTGCGGCATGCAGCACATCCAGTGATTCACGCGAATAAGGGGCGAAGCTGGTCAGCAGCACGCAATCTTTATCGGTCAGCTCGCGGGTAAAGACTTCGATATTGCTCGCCAGCCCGTCAATCAACGACACCTGACGATTGAAAAGCCGGTAAACATAAAACAGCGACCAGGCGATGGGAAAGCTGGCGCGAAAACCACAGATATAGACGTTTTCGGCCTCGTCCAGCAGGGTGACGGCCTGCTGCATCGCCTGCTGATTTTCTGTCTGAGTGAAGGCCAGATTGGCCTGATGCGCCAAAAACACATCTTCATACAGCGCAGGCTGCGTCCCTTTGGCGATCAGTTTTTCCGCTTTGGATACATATGTATCATTGCGTAAACCCAGATCGTCAATCATGGCGTTTTTCAATTCTCCCCAGCCATTAAAGCCCAGACGCTGCGCCAGACGCAGCAGCGTGGCAGGCTTAACGCCGCCTTCTGCAGCAAAGGCGCGCATCGATAACACCACCAGTTTATTGGCATGTTGCAGTGAAAACTCGGCGGCACGCTGTAACTCTGGTGAGAGCAGGCTGAACTGGCTGACAATATTTTCCCGAAGATTCATGGCGTTTCGTCGTTATTGATAAAGGGACACGGCACGATGTTAACACTCATACGACGGGACAGGATGAGATAATGAACACCCTGCCCTTTTTCCGTTATGCTGAAGCAATGAAAAAGACAGGATATGGTTATGGCTGCGCTGCTGCTTATTGATGATCACCCGTTAGTTGAGGTCGCGCTGGAAGCGGCCTGCGCTAAATCCCCGATTCCTTTGCAACTGTTCGCTGCCAGCGATGAAGCCGGAGCGCGTCAGCTGCTGCAACAGCAAGTCATTGATCTCGTCATTCTCGATATTGGCTTGCCGGATAGCGATGGACTGGAGCTGCTGCGCCGCCTGCGCATCCATCATCCGCAACGCCCGGTGCTGATCTATTCGGCGGAGCAAAGCCGCCATACCTTATTACGCGCGGCTTCACTCGGTGCCGCCGGTTATGTGGTGAAAAGCCAGAGCATGGCGCAATTGCTGAGTGCCATCCTCGCGGTGCTGGGTGGACAACAGGCTTTTCCCGCCCTGCCCGAGCGCATTGATTTGCCGCTGACCGGGAAAGAGCAGCAAATCGTGGCCCTGCTGGCACGGGGTCTGTCCAATTTGCAGATTGCCGAACAGCTGCACATCAGCAACAAAACCGTCAGCACCCATAAAAAGAACATTCTGGAGAAGACCGGAGTGCAATCGGTGGTTGAACTGGCCGAGCTGTGGAAAGCGCAACAGTGAAGCGCTGGCTCCTGCTGCTGACCTTACTGTGCAGCACGCTGGCGCAGGCTGATTTACAACCGGCCAGCAGCGTGATGCTGCCCGTGATGATGCCAGCGCCGCACAGCACGCCCTGGCCCACTTCACCGCTGCGCGTGGCGCTACCGGCACAAAACAGCGCCCCCTGGGCGATGCGCATCGGCGATCAAATCTGGGGTATCGACGCGGATTATCTCAGCGCCCTCAGCCAGCTCACCGGGAGCCATTTCGTACTGGAAAGTTATCCCGACCTGAGCCAGCAACTGGCCGCGCTGCGGCGCGGCGAAGTGGACCTGGTGCTGAGCACCGAACAGGCTGCGCTGCCGCCCGGCATCGGGCTGAGCGATAGCTGGTACAGCAGCCCGGTACGTATTTATCGCAACCGGGACAATCAACGTGCCGTGATGTTCAACAGCCATAACGCGCAGCTCACCGTGGCGCAGTCCACGCTGGCGCAGCTGCCGGACAACTTTGTCCGCGCCCACCGCTGGCACAGTTTGCCGGGGGATCTCCAGGCGCTGTACGCGCTGTTCAATCAACAAAGTGATTACCTGGTGGCCGATGAAGCTAGTGCCGGGTTTCTGCTCAGTCAGTTGCAACAAGGGCAGATTTATCAAATCACCGCCGATCCTGGTGCCGGTGACATCACGCTACGGGCAATGGCGCGCGATCCGGCGTTGATCCAGTGGTTGAATCAACAGCTGCGCCTGTTGCCTGCCGAGTTCAGTAACCGGGTGCGACAACGCTGGAGCCCGCCGTTACTGCGCTATCAGGACACGCAAACCCTGATGTTGTCTCCCGTTGAGCAGCAGTGGCTGGCGCAGCACCGGCAAATCCCCTACGCCGCCGAAGCCGATAACGCCCCCTGGAGCTATCGCGACGCCAGTGGCAATGCGCGTGGTTTCGCCATCGATTTACTCAATGCGCTTAGCCAGAGCACCGGACTGCGCTTTACCCCACGCTGGGTGGCTAACCCGCAGCAGGCCGAAACCTTATTGCAACAGCAGCAGGTGATGCTGAGCGTGCTGCCCCCGCAGGATGGTGCCACCACCCTGCCGGTGTGGCGCGCCATCTGGGGCATTTATACCCTGACCCCGCATCAGCCCATGAACTGGCAGGGGCTGCAGGGGCAGCGGGTGGGGATACTGCGCGCCGACCTGGCACAACGCATGCTGCCCGCCGGGATCACGCCGCAGATTTTTGACGATCGTGCGCAGCTGTGGCAGGCCCTGAACAGCGGCCAGATCGATGCGCTGGTGGATAATGTGCTATCGGCCCGCTGGCGCATCGCCAGCCACTATGGCAATCGTATCCATCTGGCGTTTGCCGCCAGTGATATTGCCTGGCCGCTGGCCCCCGAGATCAGCGCACAGCAGCCGGTGCTGCGTGCGTTACTCGATCGGGCGCTGCAACAAATCCCCCCGGAAACCCTGAGCCAGATGCGTGATAACTGGTCAATGCCACCGCAACCCGGCACCACCATGACGATGCGCAATGTGCCTCTGCTGGTGCTGATCGCCGCAGGTATCGCCATTCTGGTGCTGCTGCTGTTGCTGGTGCGTCGTTACCTGCAACAGCGGCGTGAACGGCTGCAACGCGAGCAGGCCGAACGAGCCAATGCGGCGAAAAGCCAGTTCCTGGCCACCGCCAGCCACGAGTTGCGCACGCCGATGCAGGCGATTCTCGGCCTGCTGGAGCTGGAACAGGAGCAACATCCCAGCCCCCGGCTTGAGCTGATGCACAGCAGCGCACGATCGCTAATGGCGCTGCTGAACGATTTGCAGGATCACGCCCGCATCGAAAGCCACAGCTTCCGCCTGTCACCCCGCCCCATCGATCTGGCGCACTGGTTGCAGCAGCAACAGCAGTTTTATCATCCGCTGATGCGTGATGCGGGTCCACAGCTGGTGGTGGAGGCTCTGACCGCTCTGCCTGCGGCGGTGCTGCTGGATGGCGATCGTCTGCAACAGGTGGTAAATAATCTGGTGGCAAATGCGCTGAAGTTTACCCGTGTGGGAGATATCCGCCTGACACTGGCGGTAAGCGATAACATCGTGCTGATGGTTGCTGACAGCGGCAGCGGCATTCCGCTGGAGGAACAGGCGCAACTGTTTGAACCCTGGTATCAGGCCCCTTCCGGAAAAACCCTTGCGGTGCAAGGCAGCGGTCTGGGCTTATTTATTTGTCGCGAGATCGTGCAGCGTATGGGCGGCACGCTGACGCTGACCTCCGCACCCGGCGTGGGCACCACCGTCCAGGTGACGTTGCCGCTTCAGTTAGCCGAAAACGGGCCGGAGTCCACCGCCAGCCGCTGGCCGCAGTATCCACAGCTACGCGTAGCCATCGTTGACGACCATCCCACCAATTTGCTGGTGATGCAGCAGCAACTGGCAACATTTGCGATCGCTGCCGACGTGTTTGATGACGGACGCGCGTTGCTGCGCGCCGATGCTAAACAACCGTTTGACGTGCTGTTTATCGATCAGATGATGCCACGTCCCGATGGCGTCACCCTGCTGCGCATCCTGCGTCGTCGCCAGCGTCAACGCGGCACCGCAGCCTTACGCATTCTTTGTTCTGCCGATGCGCAGCTGGCGAAGCAGCCGCTGCAACCCAATGAAGCCCTGCTGGTTAAACCCATCACCCTGGGGGCTATCGCGCCCCTGCTGGCGCGCACTGAGCACGACCCGTTAAGTGCTGTGTCAGACAGCCTGCGCATCCTGGCACAGCATAACGAAAGCTTTATTCCGCGCATCTGTCAGACGTTGCAACGCACCCTGATACAGGATCGTGATGCCCTGTTGGCAGCCCGCGCGGGGCAGAACTGGCCAGAACTGGCGCGTGCCTCCCATCGCATGAAAGGCAGCTGGTTGTTGCTGGGTATCGACGATATCGCGACCCGTTGCCAGCAACTGGCGGATGCGGCAAAACAGCAACGGCTGGAACCAGAATCGCTTGATTTACTGATATCATTAACTAACAGGTTACTGAAACAACTGGAAAGTTATGGCACACACCCATTCTCACAGCGGGCCTGACGGCAACCGTACACGACTGGCGGCGGCGTTTGGCATCACCGCCCTTTTTATGCTGGTGGAAGCTGTCGGCGGCTGGATTTCCGGCTCGCTGGCACTGCTCGCTGATGCCGGTCATATGCTCACCGATACCGCTGCGCTGCTGATGGCATTGCTGGCAGTACAATTTTCACAGCGTAAACCCAATGCGCGTCACACCTTTGGCTTGCTGCGTCTGACCACCCTCGCTGCCTTTGTTAACGCTATCGCCCTGCTGGTGATAACCGTGATGATCGTCTGGGAGGCGCTGCGGCGCTTTTACCAGCCACAACCCGTGGCGGGTGGTCTGATGCTGACCATCGGCGTTGCCGGGCTGCTGGCGAATCTGCTCTCCTTCTGGCTGCTGCATCATGGCAGCGAAGAGAAGAATCTTAACGTGCGTGCCGCCGCCCTGCATGTGCTGGGCGATTTGCTGGGTTCGGTGGGGGCGATTGTCGCTGCGCTGATTATCATGTGGACCGGCTGGACCCCGATCGATCCGATTCTGTCGTTGCTGGTGTCGCTGCTGGTGGTACGCAGCGCCTGGTCGCTGCTGCGTGAGAGTTTACACGAGCTGCTGGAAGGCGCACCGGGCAATATCAATGTGGATAAGCTGAAGCGCGACCTGACGCTGAATATCGCCGAGGTACGTAACGTCCATCATGTGCATCTGTGGCAGGTGGGCGAGAAGCCGGTGCTGACGCTACATGTCCACGTCATCCCGCCCTACGATCATGACGCGCTGCTGGAGCGTATCCATCGTTACCTGCATACGCATTATCAGATCGCTCACGCCACGGTGCAGATGGAGTACCAGGCTTGCAACTGGCAGGATTGTGAGCTGTGCTTTGCCCCGGATAACCAGCACGCCCACTCTCATCATGAGGCGCTGGAAGGCCACGTACATCATCATTAAGAGGAAAGCGCGCGCGAGCCATGTTCGCGTGCGCTTTGGATCCACAGCCGCGAACCGTTGAGCGCAATTAACGTCAGGATGACGTATTCCAGTGACATGGCATACACCCCCTGGCGGGCAAAAATCATCACGCTTATCACGTTAATCACCACCCACAGCAGCCAGTTCTCCACGTATTTGCGCGTCATCAGAATCATCGCCACGATCGACAACACCATCATGCAGGAATCCCAGAACGGGAAGGCATCCGGTTGCAATTGTGGCATCACCACATGCAGCCCCATGCTCTGCATGATGTTCAGCGCGATACGGGTGAGGAAGGCAAACACCGGATCGATATACAACGTCATCAGGCCGATGCCAATGACACAGGCTGCCCCCCAACCCAGCGCTTTGGGCAGCGGCAGCCAGCGTATCTTCAATTCGGCTTCCTGGGCGGCATTTTGCCGACTCCACGCATACCAGCCATAAACATTGGCGACGAAGAAAAACAGCTGCAACAGCAGGCTGGCATACAGCTGGATCTGGAAGAAAATCACCGCGAACAGGGTGACGTTAATCAGGCCGAAGAAGTAATTGATGATTTTTTCCAGGCTGGCCAGCCAGATGCACAGCAGGCCAGCCACGGTGCCGACCGCTTCGATCCAGGAAAGATCGTAGCCGCCGACACCAAGAGGAATATGAACCAGAATATTTTGTGTGCTAAAGAAATCCATAACGGGCACCTGTCTGAAAGGTGCGGCGCATCAGGCGTTCCCTTTCACCTTGAGTTTGAGTTCCGCTGCAAAGGATAGCATGCGGTTGAGCGGCAGCAATGCCGCTGCACGCAATCCATCATCCACATGGATTTCGTGCTCGCTGCCACCGTGCGCCAGGCCCGCGGCAATCGCCTGCAAGCCGTTCATCGCCATCCACGGACAATGGGCGCAGCTACGGCAGGTGGCCCCTTCTCCGGCAGTGGGGGCTTCCAGCAGTTCTTTTTCCGGCACCGCCTGCTGCATTTTGTAGAAGATGCCGCGGTCAGTGGCGACAATCATTTGCGGATGCGGCAGGCTTTTCGCGGCCTGAATCAGCTGGCTGGTGGAACCCACGGCATCAGCCAGATCAACAATCGCCTGCGGGGATTCAGGGTGCACCAGCACCGCCGCTTCCGGGTAGAGCGCCTTCATGCGTTGCAGTGCCTGGGTTTTGAATTCGTCATGGACGATGCAGGCCCCCTGCCAGCACAGCACATCGGCCCCGGTTTTCTGCGTGACATAGCGGCCCAGATGGCGATCCGGTGCCCAGATAATCTTTTCACCGAGGCTGTCGAGATGTTCAATCAGTTCAACCGCGATACTTGAAGTCACCACCCAGTCGGCACGCGCTTTTACCGCTGCCGAGGTGTTGGCATACACCACCACGGTGCGATCCGGGTGCGCATCGCAAAATCGGTTGAACTCCTCAATTGGGCAGCCCAAATCGAGTGAACATTCCGCCTGTAGCGTGGGCATCAGCACGGTTTTTTCCGGGCTGAGGATTTTCGCGGTTTCCCCCATAAAACGCACCCCCGCCACCAGCAACGTTGACGCCGGGTGGGTGCTGCCAAACCGCGCCATCTCCAGCGAGTCTGCCACGCAGCCACCGGTGGCTTCCGCCAGCGCCTGAATCTCCGGATCGGTGTAGTAATGCGCGACCATCACCGCATCACGTTCTTTCAGCAACCGTTTGATTTCGGCGATGTAAAAGGTTTTTTCATCCTGGCTGAGGCGCGCCGGTTTCGGCGGGAAGGGATAGATCGCGCTTTCTGGATCGAACATCAGGCTCATGACACGGCTCTCGGTTTTCTTAATTTAACAAAATGGCCTTTATGACCACTAAGACGACATCAGATCCGCCATCTTGTTTTATATGCTAAACAAGATAGCGGATCCGACCGGGAGTGTCGTGCTTTTTTTATGCAGAAAATACGGGCTGTGACCCGCTTAGCTTTTTGGCGTGGCTTCAAGATCCAGCAGGAACGCTTTTACCGCCAGCCCGCCCGCGAAGCCCGTCAGTTTGCCATTGCTGCCGATGACACGATGGCAAGGTGCCACGATCGATAACGGGTTTTTGCCATTCGCGGCCCCCACTGCGCGTACCGCTTTCGGATTACCAATTTGCTCAGCAATCTGACGGTAGCTGCGGGTTTCACCGAAGGGGATGGTGATTAACGCCTGCCAGACTTTTTTCTGGAACTCCGTCCCGACGGTGTCATACGGCAGATCGAAATGCTGACGTTCCCCCGCGAAGTATTCGCGCAGCTGGCGTTCGGTTTCACACAGAATCGGATGTTGATCGTCCCGGCTGATGGGCTTCAGCGGAATACGTTGTGAACCTTCATTTTCCCACAGAATCGCTGACAGTCCCTTATTGCTGGCAATTAACGTGAGTTCTCCGACCGGCGTCGGGATAATTTTTGCATGATACATGGTGCGCCTCCGGCTTGATATCAGGGGAGCATTATCGCACTTTTGGCGTGATAAACTGGCTGTTTTCGGTCATGCAGATAAACTGGTTAGCTGTCCGAAAGCAGCCAGTTTTCTCATCAGGGTTGCGCGAGGATGCGATTTATTTGCTGGAGACGATGATGTTTGATCCCGACATTGCATACCAGGCGCTGACTTCACGCGATAGCCGGTTTGACGGTTTATTTTTTGTCGGTGTGACATCGACCGGAATTTATTGCCGCCCGATTTGCCCGGTGAAAGCGCCAATGCAGAAAAATTGCCTGTTTTTTTCCAGTGCCGAAGCCGCAGAGAAAGCGCATTTCCGCCCCTGCCTGCGCTGTCGTCCTGAGCTGGCCCCCGGCTTCGCGCCGGTCGATAGCCATCATCGTATCGCCGATCGGCTGATTCGGCGTATTGAGGAGGGGCTGCTTGAGGAGCAGGAGACGCTGGCGGAGATTGCCACCGAGTTTGGTTTGAGCGAGCGCCAGCTAAGACGCGTGGTGCAGCAGGAACTGGGCGTTTCTCCGCTCGAACTGCGCCAGACACGCCGCATGCTGCTGGCGAAGCAGCTACTGACCGAAACCACGCTGCCAGTCACGGAAATTGCCTTCGCCAGTGGTTTTCGCAGTCTTCGCCGCTTTAATGATGTTTTCCAGGCGCGCTATCGCATGACGCCATCCCGGCTACGTAAAGAAAGCGCCCCCTCTTCCGGCACACAGTTGCAGGAAAGCGCGGAGCTGCGCCTCAGCTATCGTCCCCCCTATGACTGGGACGCGATACTCGATTTCCTGCAACAGCGCGTTATGAAGGAAGTGGAATGGGTGGCGGATGGTGTTTATCACCGCACCGTGGCGCTGGGTGGCTGTCGTGGCTGGGTGCGTGTCAGCCATGATGCCGGGAAACAGGCGCTGAAGGTGCAATTCACCACCAGCCTGACCCCAGTGCTACCCGCCCTGTTACGTCGCCTGCGCGATTTATTCGATTTGGATGCCCAACCCCAGCGTATCGCCGATCAGCTGTCTCAGGACCCTCTGCTGGCCCCGAGCCTGGCCAATTACCCTGGTCTGCGTGTACCAGGTGCCTTTGACGGGTTTGAGCTGGGCGTGCGGGCAATTCTCGGCCAGCAGGTCACGGTCAAAGCCGCCACCACGTTAAGCAGCCGGGTGGCGCAGCGTTTTGGCGAGCCAATGGAGACCCCCTGGCCTGAATTATCCCGCCTGTCTCCCAGTGCTGAATCGCTGGCAACGGCGACGCAGGATGATATCGCCAGACTTGGCATCGTCAGCGCACGTGCACAGGCGATCATGGCGCTGGCGCAGGCTTGTGCTTCAGGCGCATTACGCTTTAATGGCGCGGTACATCCCGATGTGGTGGTGCAACAGCTACTGACCTTGAAAGGCGTCGGGCCGTGGACCGCCAGCTATATTGCAATGCGCGCCCTGCGCTGGCCGGATGCGTTTCCCAAAGAGGATATCGCCATTCGTAATAATCTCGGCGGCGTCAGTGCGAAGGAAGCAGAGTTGTTATCTCAGGTGTGGCGGCCGTGGCGCAGCTATGCGGTGTTGCATATCTGGCGTAGCGGCGTGATAAACGCGATAAAGTAGAAAAGCAAAAAGGCGCCTTTAGGGCGCCTTTCTACATAATGGTGGGTCGTGCAGGATTCGAACCTGCGACCAATTGATTAAAAGTCAACTGCTCTACCAACTGAGCTAACGACCCGCTCGATGAGGGCTTACAACCAAAACGTCCAGATGGTGGGTCGTGCAGGATTCGAACCTGCGACCAATTGATTAAAAGTCAACTGCTCTACCAACTGAGCTAACGACCCATCGTGGTTGTGAAGCGAACTGAAGAAAACACTGAACCGGGTAGGGTTGAGATGGTGGGTCGTGCAGGATTCGAACCTGCGACCAATTGATTAAAAGTCAACTGCTCTACCAACTGAGCTAACGACCCATCTTCAGCGCTGCCGACACTTGTTAAGATATGTCCCGGCAACGGCGGCATATATTACTGATTTAGCGGGGTAGCGCAACCCTTATTTTCCACCAACTGACTCAATTGCTTACCTTTCATGCGGCAAGACCAGAAATCACACGAAATCCGGTCTGTGCTGCACAAATTACAACCCGGCGAGACGTTTCTGAGCCAGTTTGGCAGATTCGCTGTTTGGGAATTGTTTGATCACCTGCTGGTAGACCGCTTTGGCTTTCGCCGTATCGTTCTTCTCCTGCATGATCACCCCAACCTTAAACAACGCTTCTGCAGCCTTAGGCGATTTCGGGTAGTTTTTTACCACAGTGGCAAAATAATAGGCCGCATCGTCCTTTTTGCCCTTGTTGTAAAACAACTGCCCCAGCCAGTAATTCGCATTGGGCTGATAGGTAGAATCAGGATAACGCTTCACCCATGCCTGCAGCGCCGTAATGGCCTGATCATACTGCTTCTTCTCCAGAATCAGCGCCACGGCAGCGTTGTAGTCGCTGTTGGCATCACCGCTTTGCGTCGGTGCTGCGGCTGCGCCTGCACTGCTGCCCGCATCAGCGGCTGCTGCACCGGCACCAGCACCAGCGGCTGCCGCCGTCGCATCACCACCGCCACCGCTGGCCTGGGCACCGTTATTACCGCTGCTCAAACTGTCGATCTGCTGGTAGATCTGCTTCTGGCGCTCAATCACCTGATTAAGCTGATAGGTGTTCTGCTGAATTTGCCCGCGCAGCGAATCAATATCGCTTTGGTTATCACTCATCTGCTGCTGCAACTGCTGCAGAAGCTGAGCCTGGGCATTGGAGATACGTTCAAGAGTGGTGACACGGTCTTCGACCGAGCCCGAGCCAACGCTACTGATTGACGCCTGGGCAGTAGCGGCCCAGGGGGCCGCTACACCAACCAGTAACGACAGACTCAAGAGATGAAGTCTGAAGTTACTCATCATGTGCTTATCTTAGTAAACCAGAACGGCACGACGGTTTTTAGCGTAAGCCGCTTCGTCGTGACCCAGAACTGCCGGCTTCTCTTTACCGTAAGAAACGATAGACATCTGATCAGCTGACACGCCTTTACCCTGCAGGTACATTTTAACTGCGGTAGCACGACGCTCGCCCAGGGCGATGTTGTATTCCGGCGTACCGCGCTCATCCGCGTGACCTTCGATGGTCACTTTGTATGACGGGTTGCTACGCAGGAAAGCAGCGTGCTGATCCAGCATCTGAGCGTACTCAGATTGCACGTCATACTTGTCCAGACCGAAGTAAACGATGTTGTTCTGCTGCAGCTGCTGCATCTGCAGACGCGCTTGCTCGTCAGAAGACATGTTGCCGCTGTTCATGCCAGAACCGTTAGCGCCATCAGCACCCATACCAGTCTGGTCATTGTTGTTGTTTTTGTGAGAGCTACATGCAGCCACTGCGATAACCGGCAGAGCCAGCATCAAACCCTTCAGCACTTTGTTCAGTTGCATTTCTTTATCCTATTATATTGTTTGCCATACATATTTACCCCCCACCTCAGCGGGGGATAGATGCATCACAGATACGGCGACCAGGCAGGTGATTTTACCTGTCCATCAGTTGCCGGAAGACGCGCTTTGAAACGCCCATCGGTTGAAACCAACTGCAACACGGAACCCATCCCCTGAGTAGAGCTATAGATTACCATCGTGCCGTTAGGAGCCAGACTTGGCGTCTCATCCAGGAACGTGTCCGTTAACGTTTGAACGGCTCCCGTTTCCAGATCCTGTTTGGCGACGTGCTGAGCGCCACCGGCGCTGCTAATCATCACCATCGTTTTACCGTCGGCTGACACGTCCGCATCCTGGTTCTGAGAACCTTCCCAGGTAATACGTTGTGCCGCACCGCCGTTAATGCCAATTTTGTAAATCTGAGGCGCACCCGCCTGGTCTGAGGTATAGGCCAGTGTCTGGCTATCCGGGAACCAGGTCGGCTCAGTGCTGTTATAACGGCCATCAGTGATCTGACGAATCTGACCTGATGCCAGATCCATCACATACAGGTTCAGGCTACCGGTTTTCGACAGGGCGAAAGCCAGTTTAGAACCATCCGGCGAGAAGGCCGGTGCGCCGTTATGACGCGGGAAAGAAGCAACCTGACGAATAGCGCCGTTAGCCAGCGTCTGGATAACCAGCGCAGATTTGCCACTTTCAAAGGTTACATAAGCCAGTTTGCTGCCATCTGGAGACCAGGTTGGCGACATCAGCGGCTCTGGAGAACGGTGAACCACAAACTGGTTGTAGCCATCGTAATCCGATACGCGCAGCTCATACGGGAACTGACCGCCGTTGGTCTGCACCACATAGGCGATACGCGTGCGGAAGGCGCCTTTGATACCGGTCAGCTTCTCGAACACTTCGTCACTGGCGGTGTGTGCGGCATAGCGCAACCACTGCTTCGTCACTTTGTAAGAGTTCTGCGCCAGTACCGTACCCGGTGCACCACCGGTATCCACCAGCTGATAGGCGATCTGGTAGCTGCCATCCGGGTTCGGGGTGACCTGACCCACCACTACGGCATCAATACCCAGTGCGCTCCAGGCGGCAGGCTGAACCTGCTGCGCGCTGGTCGGCTGTTGCGGCAGACGCGAGCGATCCAGCGGATTAAATTTACCGCTGTTGCGCAAGTCTGCTGCGACGATGCCACCAATATCTTCTGGTGCAGCGCCAGGACCGGCCCACTGGAAAGGAACCACACCAATAGGACGCGCAGTATTCACGCCCTGCGTAATTTCAATGCGTACTTCCGCGTGCAGCATCGCCGCCCACAGCAGTACAAAAAAACCTAAGGTTACACGAAGTGCCTGCTTCATCTTTTCTCCCTTATCTGAACCTGAGTTCATGATAATTCGCACTGTTCCTGAAAAAACACGGGTACTCATAGAGTACGGCAAGCTAACCTTAGATCAACCTGCCGTTTGTTACTGCATTACTGCGGTTTGAAAACCATTGGTGCGTTTTTGAACACTTCATACACCGCCTGTGAAGGTGGCTTCGGTATATGTGCCTGTTTAGCCGCCGCGATCGCCGCCTGGCACAATGCCGGGTCGCCGCCCTCCGCCGTCACATTAGTCAGAAAGCCATCCGGGGCCAGCTTGATGCGCAGGTTACACTCTTTACCTTTGTATGAATCGGCATCATAGAAACGACTCTGAATCGCCGCCACAACCTGGCCCATATAGGAGTTAATTTCGGCTCCCGAGGCTCCGGCTTTCTTCTGATTACCTTGTCCCGCTGCACCACCACTGGAAGCGGCAGCGTTACCACTTTTCGGTGCATTCTTACCGGATGAGAGACCACCCAGCAGATCGTCAACAGCGTTTTCATTCTTCGCGGCTTCGGCTGCGGCTTTCTTCTTCGCATCCGCTGCGGCTTTGGCTTTCGCTGCGGCATCCGCTTTGGCTTTCGCCGCTGCTTCAGCTTTCGCTTCGGCCTTCTCTTTCGCTGCTTCGGCGGCTTTTTCTTTTGCTGCTTCGGCGGCTTGCTCTTTGGCTTCCTGCGCGGCTTTCGCCTTCGCATCTGCCGCTGCCTGCGCTTTGGCTTCCGCATCCGCTTTGGCTTTCGCCTGAGCGGCCGCTTTCGCTTCCTGAACCGCTTTTTCTTTCGCTGCCTCGGCTGCTGCCGCTTTCGCTTCCTGATCAGCCTGCTTCTTCGCTTCAGCCGCAGCCTGTTTCGCCTGCTCTTCCGCCTTCTGCTTAGCATCCGCTGCGGCTTTCGCCTGGGCATCCGCCTGCGCTTTGGCATCGGCTTTGGCTTTAGCTGCTGCGGCTTCCGCTGCTTTCTGTTCTTCCTGCGCCTGCTTCGCCGCCGCTTCAGCCGCTTTCTGCTGTTCAGCCTGCTGTTTCGCCTGCTCTTTGGCATCCTGTTGCGCCTGCAGACGTTCCTTCTCCAGCTCTTTCAGACGCTGTTGTTCGGCGGCCTGCTTCTGCTGCAACTCTTCTGCCTGCTGCTGCGCCTGCTTTTGACGCTGCTGCTCGGCACGCTGGCTATCGCTCTGTTGATTCTGCTGACGGTTGTATTGATCGACCACGGCACCCGGGTCCACCATCACCGCGTCGATATCGCTACCGCCGCCGCCACCGCTGGATTCAACTTTTTCGTTAAACGAGCTCCAGACCAGCAAGGCGATCAACACGATGTGCAGAATCACCGAAATGATTATCGCGCGTTTTAACTTCTCGTTTTGCTCGGTTGCCTTCGACACTCTCGGTTCCCAAAAACGGTTCGCTTTAAATCGGCTGCGTCATCAAACCGACAGATTTCACGCCAGCCTGATGCAGCAGGTTAAGCGCCTTGATGATTTCGTCGTAAGGCACGTCTTTTGCGCCACCGATCAGGAAGACCGTCTTCGGATTCGCTTCCAGTCGGCGCTGTGCTTCGCTCACCACCTGCTCAGGCGGGAGCTGATTCATACGATCGTGATCCACCACCAGGCTGTACTGCCCTACCCCCGCAACTTCAACAATCACCGGCGGATTATCATCGCTGGAGACCGTCTTCGAGTCGGTTGCATCCGGCAGATCCACTTCCACACTTTGGGTAATGATCGGCGCGGTTGCCATAAAGATCAGCAACAGCACCAGCAGCACGTCCAGCAGCGGAACGATGTTGATTTCAGACTTAAGATCGCGGCGAGCGCGACCACGGGTTCTGGCCATCGTTTACCTCGACTTACTTCGTGTTGTCGGTGGAGAAAGCCTGACGATGCAGGATAGCCGTGAACTCTTCCATAAAGTTGTCGTAACCCTGCTCCAGCTTATTGACGCGCTGGTTCAGACGGTTGTACGCCATCACCGCTGGAATGGCGGCAAACAGACCGATTGCCGTGGCGATCAGCGCTTCGGCGATACCCGGTGCGACCATCTGCAACGTCGCCTGCTTCACGGCACCCAGAGCGATAAAGGCATGCATGATCCCCCACACCGTACCAAACAGACCGATGTACGGGCTGATGGAACCGACGGTGCCAAGGAAAGGAATATGGTTTTCCAGTGCTTCCAGCTCACGGTTCATCGAAATCCGCATCGCACGGCTGGCACCTTCTACCACCGCTTCCGGCGCGTGGCTGTTAGCACGGTGCAGACGCGCAAACTCTTTAAACCCGGAATAGAAAATCTGCTCAGAGCCGTTCAGCTCGTCACGACGCCCCTGGCTCTCCTGATAAAGACGAGACAGTTCGATACCTGACCAGAATTTATCTTCAAACGCTTCGGCTTCACGCCCGGCAGCATTCAGAATGCGGGTGCGCTGGATAATGATTGCCCATGAGGCAATAGAAAAGCCGATCAAAATCAACATGATAAGTTTGACCAGAAGGCTTGCCTTCAGGAACAAATCAAGAATATTCATGTCAGTCACTGCTTGAACTCCGCGACAATAGACTTGGGAAGCGCAATCGGCTTCATTAGATGTGGGTTGATGCAGGCAATCAGGACTTCTGCTTCATTGAGCACTTTGCCTTCTGCATTCACGATACGCTGAGAGAACGTCATGGTGGCACGCGTCATTGAAGTCACTTCACTCTGGATTTCCAGAAGATCATCAAGACGTGCTGCCGCAAGATAGTCCACCGTCATACGCCGCACCACAAAACAGATTTGCTGTTCCAGCAAGGTCTGTTGATTGAAATGGTGCTGGCGCAACATTTCGGTACGTGCTCGTTCATAGAAAGCGATATAGCTGGCGTGATAAACCACACCACCGGCGTCGGTATCTTCGTAATAGACCCGAACCGGCCAGCGAAACAGCGTTGTACTCACTCTACATCCCGGTATCATTTTAAACGTTGCTACTATACGCAAGTGAGATCGGCTTGGGAATGGCCCGCTGACGCCCCGAGAAAATAATTATCAGACGGTAACAACCGGAAGGATTTTTGGCAGATTTCTTGACCAGACGCTGACAAATACTCACATCAGCGCCTGAAATAACGACAATAAATGGACTGAATTTGTCCTGACCGGGGACTTAACGATAGAACCAGATAATCCCCGCCAGCAGGACAATCATCGCCGGTAAGGGTGTGAAGAATGCTTGCCAGCGTAACCGACGTGGACGGAACCCCGTGCCGTGAATCACGCCGGTACACACCGCCCAAATCAGTACCGCACCATGCCAGACCGAAAGTGCGCTGGTTTTTGCCGCAAAGCGCGACGGATCCCAGAACACACATCCCGCCAGCCATAAGGCCAGTAACAGTGAAAAGGCCCGTAACGGGCCTTTATCCATCAGACGATACAAGGTCTGAAACAGTTGGCGCATCAGGCTTTATCGCCTTTCGCTGCGCTCTCTTCAGCACGCTCCAGCGCCAGTGCCGCGATCACACCGAACGAACAGGCCAGCAGGGTGCCAAGAATCCAGGCAAAATACCACATGTTCTAGCTCCTTAATCAGTACAGGGAGTGCGTATTGCTCTCAACGTGTTCTTTGGTGATGCGACCAAACATTTTCCAGTAACACCAGGTGGTGTACAGCAGAATGAGTGGGACAAAAATGATGGCGGCAAAAGTCATGATCTTCAGCGTCAACACACTTGATGTCGCATCCCACATGGTCAGGCTGGTACCCGGCACGGTGCTCGACGGCATGATGAACGGGAACATGGCAATGCCCACGGTCATGATCACACCTGCCAGCGTCAGTGAAGAGAAGATAAATGCCCAGGCACCTTTCTCCATGCGTGAGCACAGAGTAGTCAGCAGCGGCATGACCACACCCAATATCGGGAAGATCCACAGAATCGGGGTCTGCTCAAAGTTCACCAGCCAGGCACCGGCTTCACGCACCACATCTTTACCCAGCGGGTTAGACGCGGCATGGTGATCGATAACGCTTTTCACCACGTAACCATCGATACCGTATTTCACCCACACGCCAGCCAGAATGAAGCACACCATCATCACTAACGCGGCAATCTGCGCGATAGAACGTGCCCGGACATGCAGTTCACCGGTGGTACGCATTTGCAGATAGGTGGCGCCCTGTGTCAGGAACATGGCCACGCTGATCACACCCGCCAGCAGTCCAAACGGATTTAACAACTGGAAGAAGTTGCCGGTGTAGAACAGGCGCAGATACTCGTCAGCGTGGAATGGCACACCCTGCAACAGGTTACCAAACGCCACACCAATCACCAGCGGCGGGACAAAGCTGCCGATGAAAATGCCCCAGTCCCACATGCCACGCCAGCGCACATCTTCAATCTTGGAGCGGTAATCAAAACCCACCGGGCGGAAGAACAATGATGCCAGTACAAGAATCATTGCCACATAGAAGCCGGAAAACGCGGCGGCGTAGACCATCGGCCAGGCGGCAAACAACGCGCCACCGGCAGTGATCAGCCACACCTGGTTACCGTCCCAGTGCGGGGCAATGGTGTTAATCATGACGCGACGTTCCGTGTCGGAGCGGCCCATAATACGGACCAGCATCCCCACACCCATGTCGAAGCCTTCGGTGACGGCAAACCCAACCAGCAGAATGCCGATCAACAGCCACCAGACAAATCGCAATACTTCATAGTCAAACATGGTAGCTCTCCTTATCCACGCGCCGGTTGGGCTGATGCCGCAATCTGCTCATGGTGATAGCGGCCGGTTTTCAGGCTGCTTGGACCAAGGCGGGCAAATTTGAACATCAAATACATTTCCGCCACCAGGAACAGGGTGTACAGACCACAAATCAGAATCATTGAGAACAGAACATCGCCAGTCGTCAGTGACGAGTTCGCGACCGCCGTTGGCAACACCTCACCCACGGCCCACGGCTGACGGCCATACTCTGCAACAAACCAACCCGATTCGATGGCAATCCACGGCAGCGGAATGCCGTACAATGCCGCTTTAAGCAGCCAGCGGCACTTGCCGATACGATTGCGAATCACGCTCCAGAACGACAGTGCAATCACCGCCAGCAGCAGGATTCCACACAACACCATGATACGGAACGCAAAGTAGAGCGGCGCTACGCGCGGGATTGAATCCGCCGTCGCTTTCTGGATCTGCGCTTCGGTGGCGTTCGCCACATCCGGGGTATAACGTTTCAGCAGCAGACCGTAACCGAGATCCTGTTTGCTTTGCTCGAACGCTTTACGTACCGCAGGATCCTGGCTGCCACCGCGTAATTGGTTCAGCAGCGCATAAGCTTTCATGCCGTTACGGATACGCACTTCATGCTGGGCCAGCAGCTCTTTCAGACCGGTTACCGGGGTATCCACCGAGCGGGTAGCAATCAATCCAAGCAGGTAAGGTATCTGGATCGCGTATCTGTTTTGCTGCGCATCCTGATCCGGCAGGCCGAACAGCGTAAACGACGCCGGAGCCGGTTGGGTTTCCCATTCGGCTTCGATAGCAGCCAGTTTGGTTTTCTGCACATCACCCATTTCGTAGCCAGATTCGTCACCCAGCACGATCACCGACAGCACCGCTGCCATACCGAAGCTGGCTGCAATCGCGAAAGAACGCTTAGCAAAGGCAATGTCACGGCCTTTCAGCAGATACCAGGCGCTGATGCCGAGAATGAACATAGCACCGGCGGTATAGCCCGCTGCTACGGTGTGAACGAATTTCACCTGCGCTACCGGGTTCAGTACCAGCTCGGAGAAGCTCACCATCTCCATACGCATGGTTTCAAAATTGAACTCAGAGGCAATCGGGTTTTGCATCCAGCCGTTCGCCACCAGGATCCACAGTGCCGACATGTTCGAACCGAGAGCCACCAGCCAGGTCACCGCCAGGTGCTGTACCTTACCGAGACGATCCCAGCCGAAGAAGAACAGGCCAACAAAGGTGGATTCGAGGAAGAACGCCATCAGGCCTTCAATGGCCAGCGGCGCACCGAAGATATCGCCGACGTAGTGTGAGTAATAAGACCAGTTAGTCCCGAACTGAAATTCCATGGTCAGACCGGTTGCGACACCGAGTGCGAAGTTGATGCCAAACAACTTGCCCCAGAATTTGGTCATATCTTTGTAAATCTGTTTTCCCGTCAGGACGTATACGGTTTCCATGATCGCCAGCAAAAACGCCATACCCAGCGTTAATGGCACGAACAGGAAGTGATACATCGCCGTCAGGGCAAACTGCAAACGCGACAGCTCGACAATATCTAACATGATGACTCCTTGCTCCTCGCATGAACTCTTCCTGCGGGCGACAACGGCAAACAACAGACATTGACGTACAGAAGAAGAGTCAGGAACGACTGATTATTGATTCCAGTTTTGTTACCGACAGAACAGAGAAATCTGCTGCCCGAAGTGAGCGAGTAACAGTGATGAAAATTCCCTGAAAACGTATCGCAACAATCCGTTTCGGACAGGAGTGAGAGAGGAGGCGACAGAATTGATATAACAACGCCTGGCACAAACTCCTGAAAATGCGTGAAAAAGATTGAATTGATGTAGCGCAATTTAAACCGGTTAAGTTGCGCTTTGCCAGTGGTAAAGTTTGTTATAACTCAGCATTTGTTGATCTGGATTAACGCATAAAATTTCCAGATATGTATTGTGGAGCTTATTGTTAATTAGTTGTCATGAGATGATGACGTAATTAAGAAAATAATTACCTTTGCCATAATTTTTTAACGAAGCGGCTGGCAAGACTTTCTTAGTTTTCAATCAGACACCATCGAATTTGCCCTTCTTTACCTTCTGACAAAATAATCATAGCTGCCAATTTTGACCTCGTCGGACTTTTCCCACTTTTTGCGTGTGGAAAAGCGGAAAACATGCCCCGAATCAGGCAACTTTTCGTGCAATGCACCTGACGCGCGTGGGCTATTAGCGTTTCCTCTAACCCTAAATAAGTAAAATTTTCTATTACTTTTAATGAGATATGATAAGCATCACAATCCTGTTCTTAACCCCTCACCTTTTCTGTCGTTTTGAGTAGAGTGGAAGCCGCACATGGTGTGCTGAAAGGATGATGAGGATTTAAGGATGAGTAAACGGAGTGATATTATTGATGGCTCAGAGGCAGCCAAAGCCGATTATGGGCTGATTTACACGGAAGTGCTTGGCTGGGTGGACCTCGGCCATGCTAAGGGAGATGACATCAGGAAATTGATGAATAAAATAAATCACAGTGAAGCCATGAGTGCGGCTCGCTACGACATAACTTATTCACAGTCGATGGCTGACCCGTGGCGCATGCTGCGAATGGGCAAATTTGCTACATGGCGCGTGCGTAAAGGGCGTCCCTATAAAGAGCGTCAGAGCATTGCACTTGCTATGATGATGGCAGTAGCCAGGCGTTTTGAGGCCTTTCAGGATACATTTCCTATCAACCTGGTGACAGATAGTGGATTTAGTGGCGAGGATCTCTGTTCCGACCTGCTGGGTTTTTACCGGGTAATGCGTATGCAGAATCCGTTTCCTCTGCTGCAACCGGTAAGTAAGCAAGAAGCACTTAAGCGCTGGGATTATTATGGCAAAATAGGTACCTGGAAAAATGAAACCTTTCAGCCGCTTTTGTTCCCCGATCCAAAGAAATTCCCAAACGCCAAACCGTACTTAAGCCATCTGCCAAACTTCATGCAGACTATCAGACCCTACGATGACTGGAAGTCTGGAAATGTCTGTATCGCCAGCGCCGATGGTAATTACCTCCAGAGCGGTCAGGATAAGGACATGATGGGATGAGGAAGTCATTCAAAATAGCCCTTGTCATTGCCCTTGTTATCACAGCTACATTTGCCTGGTTCTGGCCAGTGATGCAAATGTCGCTGGCAGGCAGCGCACATTACACCGAGCAGGATAAAAGAGAGTATGAGTTTTATACCCCTGATATTCTGAAAAAAATGCCGCGTATCTCTGGCCGTTATGAATTCGCCTTTTATAACGTCGCAGGTCCAGAATCACAGGGGCATACGGTCACCTTTCACGATACTACTGATACCAGCCAGATTAGCGCTTACCTGACTTCTCTTGGGTATGTCAAACACGACCATTGCTCAGTCAGCGGAGCTTGCTGGCGAGGCAGTGATCCCCAGGAAAGGGTAAGCTTTAGTAATTTTCCACAGCTCAACGAAGTGTTGGTGACAGTCGCTTATTCACCGAACTTTTAACCACCGGTAGTAAAAAAGCCGCTATCCCCCCAAAGGGACAGCGGCTTAACACTTGTTTTGAGTAAAGTGAAAACCGCACATGGTGTGCTGAAAGGATGCTGAGGGTTTAAGGATGAGTAAACGGAGTGAGATTATTGATGGCTCAGATGCGGTAAATGCAAATATTGGGCTGATTTACACTGAAGTGCTTGGCTGGGTGGATCTTGGCCATGCAAGAGGAAATGACATCAGATCACTGATGAACAAAATCAACCACGGTGAGGCCATGAGCGCGGAGCGCTACGATGTCAGCTATGCTCAGTCGATGGTATCGCCCAGGCAAGTCTTTCGTGTAGGTAAATTCATTAAGTGGCGTATTCGCAAGGGACGCCCCTGGCACGAGCGCCAAAGCATTGCACTCGCTATGATGATGACCGTAGCCAGACGCTTTGAGGCCTTTCAGGGCACCTTCCCTATCAATCTGGTCACTGACAGCGGCTTTAGTGGTGAGGATCTCTGTTCTGACCTGCTGGGTTTTTATCGCGTGATGTCGATTCAAAATCCATTCCCACTGCTACGCCCCGTCAGCAAGGACGAAGCACTGAAACGTTGGGACTATTACGGCAAAATTGGTTCGTGGAAAAATGAAACCTTCCAGCCTCTCTTGTTTCCCGATCCAGAAAGATTTCCTCATGCCAGGCCACGCTTAGGTCAACTGCCTGCCTTTATGCAGACCATAAGGCCTTATAATGACTGGAAGTCTGGCAACGTGGGTATAGCAACCGCGGACGGAAATTATATGCAGGATGGGGAGCAGAAGGACATAATGGGATGAATAAGCCTTTTAAAATCGCTACCAGCATCATCGTAATCATTGTGGCGGTTCTTGCGGGCGTGTTTGCTTACTACTGGCCGATCACAAAACTGGAATTTGAGGGGAGCGCACATTACACCGAACAGGATAAAAGGCTGTATGGACACTTTACACCTGACATCCTCAAAAACATGCCGCGAATATCAGACAACTATCAGTTCG
This sequence comes from Pantoea cypripedii, assembly GCF_011395035.1. Classification (NCBI taxonomy): domain Bacteria; kingdom Pseudomonadati; phylum Pseudomonadota; class Gammaproteobacteria; order Enterobacterales; family Erwiniaceae; genus Pantoea; species Pantoea cypripedii. Next base: position 1,197,975 of record NZ_CP024768.1, on the reverse strand, counting down.
CTTTTCAAAACATCTCTGGCCCCGCAGCGCTGATTTATGAGGTGAGGTTCAATGGCACGACCGATACCAGCAAGATTAGCGCTTACCTTGAATCACTTGGTTATATAAAGCAAAGCAGTTGTTCGATAGAGGGAGAGTGCTGGCACGGAAATATGCCAGAAGAAGAAGTGGCGGTGGGTGCGGTGGAAAAGACCAATGTGGTTATCGTATCAGTCATTCACTAGTCATATCTTCAATAACACGAATATGTAGCTGATTCTGTTTACTAAAAAAAGTGAGTCCTGTCAGGACTCACTTTTTTGATAAAGGCTTCATGCCTGAGCAAGAAAAAGCTTATTTAGCCGGCAGGACTTCTTTCACGGCGTCGCCGATATCAGCCAGGCTGCGTACGGTTTTCACACCAGCCGCTTCCAGCGCAGCAAATTTCTCATCTGCTGTGCCTTTGCCACCGGCGATGATCGCACCTGCGTGACCCATACGCTTACCTTTCGGCGCAGTCACCCCGGCGATATAACCGACAACCGGCTTGGTCACATGTTCTTTGATGTAAGCAGCCGCTTCTTCTTCAGCGCTACCGCCGATCTCACCGATCATCACGATCGCTTCGGTCTGCGGGTCTTCCTGGAACATTTTCAGGATATCGATGAAGTTAGAACCCGGAATCGGGTCACCACCGATACCTACGCAGGTTGACTGGCCGTAACCAATGTCAGTGGTCTGCTTAACCGCTTCATAAGTCAGGGTGCCTGAACGTGACACGATACCTACGCGGCCCGGCAGGTGAATGTGACCCGGCATAATACCGATCTTACATTCGCCAGGGGTGATCACACCCGGGCAGTTCGGGCCGATCATACGCACGCCAGCTTCATCCAGCTTCACTTTCACGGTCAGCATATCCAGCGTCGGGATACCTTCAGTGATGGTGATGATCAGTTTGATACCCGCGTCGATGGCTTCCAGGATACCGTCTTTGCAGAACGGAGCCGGAACGTAGATCACGGTGGCGGTTGCGCCCGTGACTTCTACCGCTTCACGCACGGTGTTAAACACCGGCAGACCGAGATGGGTGGAGCCGCCTTTACCTGGGGTCACACCACCAACCAGCTGCGTACCATAGGCCAGCGCCTGCTCAGAGTGGAAAGTCCCCTGGCCACCGGTGAAACCCTGGCAAATGACTTTGGTGTTTTTGTCGATCAAAATGGACATTATTTACCCTCCGCAGCAGCAACAACACGCTGTGCCGCGTCTGTCAGGCTGGTTGCTGCAATGATGTTCAGACCGCTGTCCGCCAGTTTCTTAGCGCCCAGCTCGGCGTTGTTACCTTCCAGACGTACCACCACCGGTACGTTCACACCCACTTCCGCTACCGCACCAATGATGCCGTCTGCGATCAGGTCGCAACGCACGATGCCGCCGAAAATGTTAACGAATACAGCTTTTACTGCATCGTCAGACAGGATGATTTTGAAGGCTTCAGTTACGCGCTCTTTGGTGGCGCCACCGCCGACATCAAGGAAGTTAGCAGGCTGGCCACCGTGGTGTTTCACGATGTCCATGGTACCCATCGCCAGACCCGCACCGTTGACCATACAGCCAATGTTGCCTTCCAGCGCGACATAGTTCAGTTCCCACTGAGTCGCATGCGCTTCACGCGGATCTTCCTGGCTTGGGTCACGCATTTCACGCAGTTCCGGCTGACGGAACAGGGCATTGCCATCGGCACCCAGTTTGCCATCGAGACAGATCAGATCGCCCTGCTTGGTCACCACCAGCGGGTTGATCTCAACCAGCGCCAGGTCGCGTTCCAGGAACATGGTCGCCAGACCCATGAAGATTTTGGTGAACTGGCTGACTTGTTTACCGGTCAGGCCCAGTTTGAACGCCAGCTCGCGGCCCTGATACGGCTGCGGACCGGCTAACGGATCCAGCGCCATTTTGTGGATCAGGTGCGGCGTCTCTTCCGCGACTTTCTCAATCTCAACACCGCCTTCGGTCGAGGCCATAAAGACCACGCGGCGGCTGGCACGGTCAACGACCGCTCCCAGATAGAGTTCCTGATCGATGTCAGTCGCTGCTTCCACCAGGATCTGGTTTACCGGCTGACCTTCGGCGTCTGTTTGATAGGTTACCAGGCGTTTGCCCAGCCAGTGTTCAGCAAAGGCACGGATCTCTTCTTTGCTCTTCACCACTTTCACACCGCCCGCTTTACCGCGGCCACCGGCATGAACCTGACATTTCACTACCCACGGGCCTGCGCCAATTTTTGATGCGGCTTCTTCTGCTTCACGTGGTGTAGTACAGGCGTAGCCAGTCGGTGCCGGCATACCATACCGTGCAAACAGCTGTTTAGCCTGGTATTCGTGTAAGTTCATGATGTTCTATCCATTTAGGTCTAGTAAAGACTAATGAGTTTGGGACGCGCCCTGAACCAGGCCGCGTCCTATGAAAATCAGACATCCAGCAGCAGACGCGCCGGATCTTCCAGCATCTCTTTCACTGCCACCAGATAACCGACAGACTCGCGGCCATCGATCAGACGGTGATCATAAGAGAGCGCCAGATACATCATCGGCAGCACCACAACCTGACCATTCACCGCCATCGGACGATCTTTGATAGCGTGCATGCCCAGAATCGCGCTCTGCGGTGGGTTGATGATCGGGGTGGACATCAGCGAACCGAAGACACCGCCGTTAGTGATGGTGAAGTTACCGCCAGTCAGTTCGTCAACGGTCAGTTTGCCGTCACGGCCTTTCACCGCCAGTTCTTTAATTTTCTTCTCGATGTCAGCCATGCTCAGCGCATCAACATCTCTCAGCACCGGCGTCACCAGACCACGCGGGGTGGATACCGCGATGCTGACGTCGAAATAGTTGTGATACACCACGTCTTCACCGTCGATGGAAGCATTCACTTCCGGGAAGCGTTTCAGCGCTTCAACCACGGCTTTGATATAGAAAGACATAAAGCCCAGACGCACGCCATGACGCTTCTCGAAGGCATCGCCGTACTGCTTACGCAGATCCATGATCGGCTTCATGTTGATTTCGTTGAAGGTGGTCAGCATTGCGGTGCTGTTTTTCGCTTCCAGCAGACGCTCAGCAACACGCTTACGCAGACGCGTCATTGGAACACGCTTCTCGCTACGGTTGGCAATCGCTGTCTGCGGTGCAGCAGCAGGTTGTGCTGCAGCCGGTGCCGCTTTGGCTTCCGGTTTCTTCGCCAGATGTTTTTCCACATCTTCACGCGTGATACGACCACCAACGCCGCTGCCTTTAATCTGGCTGGCATCGAGATCATGCTCAGCGATCAGGCGACGGATCGCCGGGCTGAGTGCGTCATTGCTCTCTTCTTCCAGAGAAGCCGTCTGACGCTGTGCAGGCGTTGATTCCTTGCTCTCCACTTTCGCGGTGGTCTCTTTCCCGCTGCTGTTGCCTTCTTTCAGACGGCCGAGGATCTGGCGCGAGGTTACGGTTGAACCTTCATCTTCCAGCACCGCATCCAGAACACCGTCGGCCGATGCCGGCACTTCCAGTACCACTTTGTCGGTTTCGATCTCGACAATCACTTCATCGCGACTGACCGCGTCGCCGGGTTTTTTATGCCAGGTTGCTACCGTTGCGTCCGCTACGGATTCAGGCAAATCGGGAACGAGAATATCTACGCTACTCATTATCTTTCCTTTTTATTAACCAAGGTTCAGCGCGTCATTAACCAGGTCTTGCTGCTGTTTTTGATGTACGGACATGTAGCCCACGGCCGGTGAAGCAGAAGCCGGGCGGCCTGCATAGCGCAGTGAAGCACCAAACGGAACCACTTCGCGGAAATGATGCTGACTGCAATACCATGCACCCTGATTCAGAGGTTCTTCCTGACACCAGACAAAATCCTGGACATGAGAATAAGGTTTCAGTGCTTCCTGTACCGCTTTATGCGGGAATGGATACAGCTGCTCAATACGAATAATGGCGACGTCGTTCTTCTCGCTTTTACGACGTTGCTCCAGCAGATCGTAGTAGACCTTACCAGAACACATCACCACGCGTTTCACCTGTTTCGCATCGAGATCGTCGACTTCACCGATGGCAGGCTGGAAGCTGCCATTCGCCAGTTCATCGAGGGTCGAGATCGCCAGCGGATGACGCAGCAGCGATTTCGGCGACATCACGATCAGCGGACGACGCATACCACGCAACGCCTGACGACGCAGCATATGGTAAACCTGTGCAGGCGTTGAAGGCACGCACACCTGCATGTTCTGCTCGGCGCAGAGTTGCAGATAGCGCTCCAGACGCGCAGAGGAGTGCTCCGGACCCTGACCTTCATAACCGTGCGGCAGCAGCATCACCAGGCCACACATACGGCCCCACTTCTGCTCGCCGGAGCTGATGAACTGGTCGATAACCACCTGAGCACCGTTGGCAAAGTCACCAAACTGCGCTTCCCAGATGGTCAGCACGCGCGGTTCTGCGGTGGCATAACCGTATTCGAACGCCAGCACCGCTTCTTCTGACAGCACCGAGTCCCACACTTTGAACTGGCCCTGACCATGATGGATATGGTGCAGCGGCGTATAGGTGGAACCGTTCGCCTGGTTGTGCACCACCGCATGGCGATGGAAGAAGGTGCCACGGCCTGAGTCTTCACCCGACAGACGCACCGGGATGCCTTCATCAACCAGCGTGGCGTAAGCCAGGTTTTCTGCGCCGCCCCAGTCAAAGGCTTTGTTGCCTTCGGCCATTTCTTTACGGTCGTTATAAATCTTGGCAACACGGCCCTGAACTTCAATCGCTTCCGGCACCTGGCTGATACGGCGCGCCAGTTCCTGCAAACGTTTCATCTCAACGGTGGCCGGGTAGCTTTCGTCCCAGTCGTGATTCAGGTACGGCGACCAGGTGAAGGAGTGCAGGCTCATCGGACGCCATTCCGGCACCACGCATTCACCGGCATCCAGCGCATCGCGATACACATTGACCATTTCGGTAGCATCTTCCAGTTTGGCAATGCCATCCGCTTCCAGACGATCTGCGTAGATTTTACGCGGTGTCGGATGCTTTTTGATTTTCTGGTACATCAGCGGCTGGGTTGCGCTTGGCTCGTCCGCTTCGTTATGGCCGTGACGGCGATAGCACACCAGGTCGATAAACACATCACGTTTGAAGGTGTTGCGATAGTCGAGCGCCAGGCGGGTGACAAAGGCAACGGCTTCCGGATCGTCCGCGTTAACGTGGAAAATCGGTGCCAGTACCATTTTACCGATGTCAGTACAGTACGGCGTTGAACGTGCATCCTGCGGGTTTGAGGTGGTGAAACCCACCTGGTTGTTGATCACGATGCGAACCGTACCGCCCACTTCGTAACCCCGCGCCTGCGACATGTTCAGGGTTTCCTGCACCACGCCCTGCCCGGTCACCGCAGCATCACCGTGAATGGTGATCGGCAGCACTTTATTGCTGCTCGGTTCAGCCAGACGATCCAGACGCGCGCGCACCGAACCCATCACCACCGGACTCACGATCTCAAGGTGTGACGGGTTAAACGCCAGCGCCAGATGCACCAGGCCACCTTCGGTCTCCACGTCTGACGAGAAGCCCATGTGGTACTTCACGTCACCGGTGCCGAGGTGTTCTTTGTGCTTACCGGAAAATTCGTCGAACAAATCCTGCGGCTTTTTACCCAGGACGTTGATCAGCACGTTCAGACGGCCACGGTGGGCCATACCCAGCACCACTTCACGCGTACCGCTCTTACCTGCGTGACGAATCATTTCACGCAGCATCGGAATCAGCGCATCGCCACCTTCCAGTGAGAAGCGTTTCGCGCCAGGGAATTTGGCACCGAGGTATTTTTCCAGACCTTCTGCCGCGGTCAGCTCTTTCAGGAAACCTTTTTTCTCGTCCGCGCTGAAAGAGGCATGACCAACGATCGATTCGATACGCTGCTGAATCCAGCGTTTCTCTTCGGTGTTGTTGATATGCATATACTCGGCACCAATGGAGCCGCAGTAGGTTTGCTTCAGCGCTTCATAGAGATCGGCCAGCTTCATGGTCTCTTTGCCGATAGCAAAAGAGCCAACGTTAAAGCTTTCCTGAAAATCGGCGTCGGTCAGGTCGTGATACGTCGGGTCGAGATCCGGTACGGCGTCCTGTTTCCACAGGCCGAGCGGATCAAGGTTAGCGTGCTGGTGTCCGCGAAAGCGGAAGGCGTTGATCAGCTGCAGCACCTTAACCTGTTTGGAATTGGTGGCCGGATCAGTGACTGTGGAGGTGTAACGCGTTGCATCTTTGGCCAGGCGGCGGAAATAATCACGCGTGGTGGAGTGAAACTGCTCAGGTTTCACGCCAGTGCCGGGCAGCTGCTGGAACATGTCGCGCCACATGGCATCAACAGAGTCAGGATCGGTCAGGAAATCCTCATAGAGTTGCTCTATGTAAGATTGGTTCGCGCCGGCCAGCCAGGAGGAGTCCAGCCAGGGCTTCATCGCGCTGTTCTGCATTGTGATCCCTTAAGCATTAGTATGCTTTTTTTGAGGTTTCATTGTTGCCGCTTTCGCGGCTTGCCGTAGTGAGTTCAGCGATACGAGTCCTTGCGCTATCGGCGCCCGACTCGTAAGGGAACCTTTATAAGCGTGGTTCAGACCGCGCTTATAGAGGCTTCCGTAAACTGCCGGGAACCTGAGGTTCCCGGACAGTGGGTCTTCTTATGCTCCGCGTTGCAGCAGCATCGACTTAATATGGCCGATGGCGCGCGTCGGGTTTAGTCCTTTTGGGCACACGCTCACACAGTTCATGATGCTGTGACAGCGGAATACACTGAAAGCATCGTTCAGATTGTCCAGACGCGCATCCGTTTCAGTATCGCGGCTGTCAATCAGGAAACGGTAAGCCGCCAGCAAACCGGCCGGACCGATGAATTTGTCCGGGTTCCACCAGAACGACGGGCACGAGGTTGAGCAGCAGGCGCAGAGAATACACTCGTACAGACCATCCAGATGCTCACGCTCAGCCGGGCTTTGCAGATGCTCACGCGCCGGTGGATTTTCCCCGTTATTCAACAGGTAAGGCTTAATCTTCTCATACTGTGCGTAGAATTGCCCCATATCCACCACCAGATCGCGAATTACCGGCAATCCAGGCAGCGGACGGATAACAATTTTCTTCGTACCATTGCCCAGTGCGGACACCGGGGTGATACAGGCCAGACCGTTTTTGCCGTTCATGTTCAGGCCATCAGACCCGCACACGCCTTCACGGCAGGAGCGACGAAACGCCAGCGTCGGATCTTTTTCTTTCAGCTTGATCAGCGCGTCCAGCAGCATCATGTCGCGACCATCTTCCGCTTCCAGGCTGTACTCCTGCATACGCGGCGCGTCATCAACTTCCGGGTTGTAACGATAGATTGAAAATTCGAGTCTCATGATGATCTCCGCAATTAGTAGGTACGCGCTTTGGGCGGGAAGGCCGCACGCAGTTTCGGTTGCATGTTCACCTCACGGCGCGTCATGCTTTCCGTTTGCGGAACATAAAGGCTGTGGCACAACCAGTTGGCATCATCACGTTCCGGATAGTCGAAGCGGCTATGTGCGCCACGGCTTTCGGTACGGAAGTTTGCCGCCACTGCGGTGGCGTAGGCGGTTTCCATCAGGTTATCCAGCTCAAGGCATTCGATACGCTGAGTGTTGAAATCTGGCGAACGGTCATCAAGACGCGCTGATTTCAGGCGTTCACGAATGACTTTCAGCTCTTCCAGACCTTCACGCATCGCATCGCCTTCGCGGAATACTGAGAAGTTGTTCTGCATGCAACGTTGCAACGCTTTACGGATTTCAACGGGATCTTCACCAGTGGTGTTGTTTTCCCAACGGTTGAAACGCGCCATGGCTGCATCGATATTTTCCTGCGTGGCCTCACGCAGTTCGCCCTGCTCTTCCAGACACTCAAGCAAGTGCACACCGGCCGCTCGTCCAAATACCACCAGATCCAGCAAGGAGTTGCCGCCGAGACGGTTGGCACCATGTACCGATACGCAGGCGATTTCGCCTACCGCGAACAAACCAGGAATCACTTCGTCTTCGCCCTGCTCATTCACACGCAGCGCCTGGCCAGTGACTTTGGTCGGCACGCCACCCATCATGTAGTGGCAGGTTGGGATAACAGGAATCGGTTCTTTAATCGGGTCGACGTGCGCAAAGGTCCGCGACAGTTCAAGAATACCCGGCAGACGCGATTCCAGTACTTCCGCCCCCAGATGGTCGAGTTTCAGCTTGATGTGCGGACCCCACGGGCCGTCACAACCACGGCCTTCACGAATTTCCACCATCATTGAACGTGCAACCACATCACGGCCCGCCAGGTCTTTGGCGTTAGGCGCGTAACGCTCCATAAAGCGTTCGCCGTGTTTATTCAGCAGATAACCACCTTCACCACGGCAGCCTTCGGTCACCAGCACGCCTGCACCGGCGATACCGGTTGGGTGGAACTGCCACATTTCCATATCCTGCACCGGCACGCCTGCGCGCAGGGCCATACCGACGCCGTCACCGGTGTTGATGTGGGCGTTCGTGGTGGACTGGTAAATACGGCCTGCGCCGCCAGTCGCCAGAATGGTCGCTTTGGCTTTGAAGTAGACGGTTTCGCCGGTTTCGATGCAGATAGCGGTACAACCGACGATGGCACCGTCAGCGTTTTTCACCAGGTCCAGCGCATACCATTCGGAGAAGATAGTGGTTTTGTTTTTCAGGTTTTGCTGATACAGGGTATGCAGCAAGGCGTGACCAGTGCGGTCGGCAGCCGCAGCGGTACGCGCCGCCTGCTCACCACCGAAGTTTTTCGACTGACCACCAAACGGACGCTGATACACGCGGCCGTCATCAAGACGGGAGAATGGCAAACCCATATGCTCCAGCTCCAGAATCGCTTCCGGGCCGACATGACACATATATTCAATCGCGTCCTGGTCACCGATATAGTCGGAACCTTTCACGGTGTCGTACATATGCCATTCCCAGTTATCTTCGTGGGTGTTGCCAAGCGCCACGGTAATGCCGCCCTGGGCGGAAACGGTATGGGAACGGGTAGGGAAAACTTTCGACAACAGGGCGCAGGTCTGGCCCGATTGGGAGATTTGCAAAGCAGCGCGCATACCTGCACCACCTGCGCCGATCACCACGGCATCAAACTCTCTGACTGGCAAACTCATTTACACACCCCACACGACAACGGTTCCATAAATTGCATAGGACAACAGCGCAACCACAATCACCAGCTGCAACACCAGACGGGTCGCCAGCGGTTTCACGTAGTCAGTCAGCACCTGCCACATCCCGATCCAGCCGTGAATCAGAATGGAGAACAGCGTCAGCAACGTGAACACTTTGGTGAAGGAGGAAGCGAAGAAGCCGCGCCAGACGTCATACGTCAGCGTGCCAGTCATCACCACAAAACCGAGGATGTAGAGAATGTAGAGCGTAATTAAGATTGCAGCAGCACGCAGTAACAGCCAGTCATGAATACCGTTGCGTCCTAATGCAGAAGCATTGCTTACCATACGAGGACTCCAGCCAAAATTGAAAGCACGACAGTGATACCAAAAGCCGCCTGAGCGGAACGGGTGCCCATTTCCAGAGTTTCCGGCAGATAGCCGAAGTCCATTAACATATGGCGAATGCCGCCCACGGCATGATATGCCAGCGCGGTAAGAATGCCCCACATGATGAACTTAGCGAAGAAGCCATCCATAATGGACGCAGCTTGCAGGAAACCTTCGGGAGAGGAGAGCGAGAGACCCAGTAACCAGAGCAGAATTCCGAGAGCGACAAAGGTGATCACGCCGGAGACGCGGTGGAGAATGGACGATATTGCAGTAACGGGAAACCGGATCGTCGAGAGATCCAAGTTAACAGGTCTTTGTTTTTTCACGGTTTTGCCCACACAGCTCTTTTTTATTTTGCTTCCTCCGGTCCTGGGTTACAGCAGAGACACAGGACGTGTTCAGACAGCAACCGTCACCAAAGAAGCAACATCCAGTGTTCAATGACGCGGGGAAAACGCTGGGTGGCTCCTGGTGTCAGGGTATTCCGGAGACCTGGCGGCAGTATAGGAGGATCACATTCTGATTACAATTCCCCTACAATCTCTTTGGTCACATTTAAGCTGAACAGTGATCCCCCTCACGAATTTCACATTTCATACATTTTTAATTATCTGATTTGACAAAAGTTCAACAATTCGGTTACAAACAAACGCATTAAAGCCCTATGATGCACAAAAGTTATGGGGATACACTTTCCCCTAAGCTGAAGTTATGTAACATTGCCACTCAGAGCATTACAAAGCATCAGGTTATTGGTTACCAAGAAGTTATGTCGTGACAGGATCTTTAACATCCGCGATTTGCAGCATGTCATGCCCGGACGCCACTGGCTCAAACACATCGTTCGCTCTGTACTCTACCCTGCACGACAAACATGACCGCAGAGTGATACTGTGAAGATTGTGGTTTTCTTAGCCTAAGTAATTCGAGGCGCAGCAAGGCGGCAAGTGTGCGAATTCCCAGGAGCTTACTCAAGTAAGTGACGGGGATGAGCGCACACAGCCAACGCAGCGGCGGCTTGAAGTACGACGGCTATATGCAACATGAAGGCGGTTTAGGTGTCTAAGATCCTTACCTACCAAGGCGCTATGGAGACGAAAAATGACAGATAAAAAAGTGACGCTAACCCTACAAGACGGTACGACAGTGGAACTGGACGTGATGAAAGGCACGCTGGGACAGGATGTCGTTGATGTTCGCGCTCTCGGATCTAAAGGCCTTTTCACCTTCGACCCCGGTTTCACGTCTACGGCGTCATGCGAATCCAAAATCACCTTTATTGATGGTGACGAAGGCATTTTGTTACATCGCGGTTACCCAATTGATCAACTGGCAACAAACTCAAACTATCTGGAAGTGTGTTACATCCTGCTCAATGGCGAAGCGCCGACCCAGGAGCAATACGACGAATTCCGCACTACCGTTACCCGCCACACCATGATCCACGAACAAATCACCCGCCTGTTCCACGGTTTCCGTCGTGACTCCCATCCGATGGCGGTGATGTGTGGTGTGACTGGCGCACTGGCCGCGTTTTATCACGACTCGCTGGACGTCAATATTGAGCGTCACCGTGAAATCGCTGCGTTCCGTCTGCTGTCAAAAATGCCGACCATGGCGGCCATGTGCTACAAATACTCCATCGGTCAGCCGTTCGTTTATCCACGCAATGACCTCTCCTATGCCGGTAACTTCCTGCACATGATGTTCGCCACACCGTGCGAAGAGTACAAAGTTAACCCGGTGCTGGAACGCGCGATGGACCGTATCCTGATTCTGCACGCTGACCACGAGCAGAACGCTTCCACGTCTACCGTGCGTACCGCCGGTTCATCCGGGGCTAACCCGTTTGCCTGTATCGCCGCCGGTATCGCCTCCCTGTGGGGACCGGCACACGGCGGTGCAAACGAAGCCACGCTGCGGATGCTGGAAGAGATCAGCACCGTGGAACACATCCCGGAATTCGTGCGCCGCGCCAAAGACAAAAACGATTCGTTCCGTCTGATGGGCTTCGGTCACCGCGTGTATAAGAACTATGATCCGCGCGCCACCGTGATGCGTGAAACCTGCCACGAAGTGCTGAACGAGCTGGGTATGAAAGATGACCTGCTGGAAGTGGCGATGGAGCTGGAACATATCGCGCTGAACGACCCGTACTTTATCGAGCGCAAACTTTATCCGAACGTCGATTTCTACTCAGGTATTATTCTGAAAGCGATGGGTATCCCGTCTTCGATGTTCACGGTGATTTTCGCCATGGCGCGTACCGTTGGCTGGATCGCTCACTGGAAAGAGATGCACGACGAAGGCATGAAGATTGCCCGTCCGCGTCAGCTGTATACCGGTTATACCGAGCGTCCTTTCAGCTCAGAGCTGAAAAAATAAGTTTTAGGGCGGGTTATCCCGCCCTTCTTTTTTATGACCGCGCGATAAATCGCGCCGCTACAATATGCATCCAATCCGTAGCGGCGCGATTTATCGCGCATCATTATTTCTGGCATCCCGGACACCAGTAAAACGGCCGTGATGACAGCACGCCCTTCTCAATCAGCGTACCGCAGCGTCGACACACCTGCCCCTGCCGATGAAAAACCTCAAAGCGAAACGACGCTTCTTCATGATACTTCTTCATGCTGCCACGCATCTGATACGAGAGACGCGGTACCGCCAGCATCGCTTCACTCAGCGCACGTAACTGCCCGGCATCCAGATCCTGGGCACGATGTTGTGCCAGCAACTGCGCGTGCCAAAGGATCTCCACTCGCAGGTAATTTCCCAGCCCGGCGAGAAATGCCTGGTCAAGCAGCAGACCACTGAATTGCCGCCGCCGGAAACGTGGCGACAAAAGCCGTTGCTGCACCTCATCGACGGTCAGACGGGCATCCAGCACATCTGGCCCGACACGTTGCAGAAAAGGATGCGTTGCCAGCGTGTCGGCGTTGAGCAGCTCAATATCCGAGGCGCTGTATAACAATATGGTCTGGTCGGCATTCGCCAGACGCACCCGTAACTGGCGCGTGGTTTGCGGTTCGGTACCGGTGGGCACCACGCGCCAGACACCATACAGCTGGTTATGGCTGTAGAGCGTCAGGCCGTTAGAAAAATGGGTGAGCAACGCCTTGCCACGCGTTTCGATGGCGGTAACCGTTTCCCCCAGCAGCGCCGGTTCGTAGGTTTTTAACTGCGGGAAGGCAAACCACACATCGGTGAGCGGTTTACCCGTCATGGCTGCCGCCAGTTGATCCGCCGCACGACGGATCTCCGGTCCTTCAGGCATCACGGCTCCTGTTAATGCGTTGCGCCACCCACAACGCGTAAGTCCTTATCCACACTCAGCGTCACCTGCACCGCAATCTCCAGCGCCTGAATCACGTTGGCGGCTGCCATGCTTGGCGCTCCGGGGTGTTTTACCGCCTGCTCCGGCAGATAAGGAATATGGATAAAACCACCGCGAGCCTGGCTTTGACGCGTTTCCAGCCAGTGTAGCAAGTGGTACATCACATTATTACAGGTGAAAGTACCCGCGGTCTGCGACACTGAAGCAGGAATACCCGCTTCACGTACCGCCGCCACAATGGCTTTGATCGGCAGGCTGGAAAAGTAAGCAACCGGCCCTTCAGCAACAATCGGCTGATCAATCGGCTGCTGTCCTTCGTTATCGGGAATACGCGCATCATCCACATTGATCGCCACCCTTTCCACGGTGAAATCACTGCGGCCACCCGCCTGACCGATACACAGGATGCGGTCCGGTTGCAGTTCGTCCAGCGCCTCAGTCAGCACCGCACCACATTGGCTGAACGTCACTGGCAGCTGACGCACCACCACGCGAGCGCCATCGATCACTTTACCCTCAAAGGTACGTACCGCTTCCCACGAGGGATTAATGCTTTCGCCTTCAAAAGGCGCAAACGCGGTCAGTAATACCGTTTTCATTGCATCCTCACAAAAACATCATGAACCACAACAGGAAAATATTGACCACCAGCAGTAGCACACCAGTAGGCACCTGAGCCTTGATCACCGCATTACGATCCGGCAGCTCCAGCAGACGTGCCGGGACGAGGTTAAAGTTGGCCGCCATCGGGGTCATCAGCGTACCGCAATAGCCGGAGAACATACCAATCGCCGCCATCACTGCCGGATTACCATGATGTTGCAGCACCAGAATCGGGATACCGATCCCGGCGGTGACAATCGGAAACGCGGCAAAAGCATTGCCCATCACCATGGTCAGCAGCGCCATGCCGATGGCGTACACCGCCACGGCGATAAAGCGGTTATCCACTGCCAGCCAGGTTTCGGTCAGGTGCGATATCGCGTTACCCACACCGGCGCTGGTGAACAGCAGGCCCAGGGTGGCGAGGATCTGCGGCAGGATAAAGGCCCAGCCAACCGCATCCAGTAAGCGACGCGTCTCCTGCATCGACTGCGCGGGTTTTTCCTGGGTCATTTTCAATGCCACCAGCCAGCCAATCAGGCAACCCAGCATCATCGAGAACAGCGTAATCAGCGTCGAATGGTTACCGGCACCAAACACCGCCTGTTGCAGACCAGGAAGATTGTTGAACGCCAGCACCCCCACCACCGTCACCACCGGGATCGCCAGCGCGGGCAGGAACAACTTGTTGCCGAGACGTTTGGCACTGGCCTGTTTTTCGGCGTCGCTGCGCTGGTGATAACTGCCGAGGCGCACCCCGCCAAATCCGGCGATCAATGCCATGACCACCACGGCGACACCCACGCCGATATGCAACCAGCGCTGGCCCTGTTCAGCGCTCCCCGCCAGATGACCCATCAGTTGATAAGCGCCATCACCAATCAGGAAAATCAGGCCATACAGCGCCCAGAACAGCCCCGTGGTCAGACGCCGTGGATTGGCGCGATCCCGCCACGAGAAGACGGCCACAATCAGCAGAATGATACCCGCCAGCCACATCAGATATTGTTGCTGAAACATCATTGCTCTCCTTTCGCCTGCAACGCCTGATGATTCAGCGTGCCCAGCTCACGAGCCAGCTGACGATCAAGACGGATCAGGCGGGCGGAGTGAATCAGGAAGGCACAAATTGCGGTCGGAATCCCCCATACCGCGATATGCAGCGGTTCGGTCTGGATGCCCGCTGACTCCTGCATAAAGTTGTGCATAAAGATGATGGCACCAAAGGCGACGAAGATATCCTCACCAAAAAATAAACCGACGTTGTCCGTCGCTGCCGACATCGCACGCAGGCGATGGCGAACCTCCGGCGACACTTCACCATAACGGTTTTCCGTCGCGCCTTCCGCCATCGGTGCCAGCAGCGGGCGGACCATCTGCGGATGACCACCGAGGCTGGTCAGTCCCAGTGCGGCAGTGATTTCACGGACAAACAGGTAGACGATCAGCAAACGCCCTGCGGTGGCAGTTTTAATCTGGGCGATCCAGGTTTGCGCCCGCTCTTTCAGACCGTGCCGCTCCAGCAGGCCGATCACCGCAAGCGGCAGCAGCAGAATCAGCGGCAGATTACGGGTATTCAGGAACCCGGATCCCAGCTTGTCTAAAATGTCAGCCAGCGGCATATGGGCCGATAGCCCGGTAACAAAACCGGCAACAATCACCACCAGCACTGGATTGAACCGCAGCACAAAGCCGAGCACGATGGTCGCAATACCCAGCAGCGGCCAGAGATTTACCACGCTTTCCATGTTTACTCCCCTTGTCAAAAATAAAAAGCCCGGCGCAAAGCCGGGCAATCAGTTAAAAACTTATGCGCTGGTGACGGAGATTTGCTGAGTAGCAAATGCCGCGCGCAACGCGTGAGCAAATTGCAGCGCATGCGCACCGTCGCCATGCAGACAAACAGTTTGCGCGTTCACCGCGACCCACTCACCACTGATGCTTTGTACTTTACGCTGTTGCACCATGGTGAGCGTCTGGGCAATCGCCTGGGCGCTGTCCTCGATCAGCGCTCCCGGCTGGCTGCGCGGCACCAGCGCCCCACTGGCCTGATAGCCACGGTCGGCAAACACTTCTTCACGGGTTTGCAGGCCATAATGCGCCGCTGCGCGAATCGACTCGCTGCCCGCCAGTCCCACCAGAATCAGGCGCGCATCCACCGCTTTTACCGCCCGCGCAATGGTATCCGCCAGCAGCGGATCGGCAGCGGCCTGGTTGTATAACATGCCATGTGGCTTCACATGTACCAGCCGCTCGCCTTCGCTCTCCGCCAGGCTTTTCAATGCGCCAACCTGATAAATCATCTGGGCATAGACCGTCTCCGCAGGCAATTGCATAGCGGTGCGGCCAAAGTTTTCCCGGTCAGGAAAGCTGGGATGCGCGCCAATAGCCACGCCCGCCGCTTTCGCCCAGCGTACCGATTGCAGCATGGTGACGGCATCCCCCGCATGGAAACCACAGGCGATGTTGGCGGAGCTGACCAGTTGCAGCAATTCCTGATCGCTGCCACTGCCTTCACCGAGGTCGGCGTTGAGATCAATCTTCATGTGAGAGTCCCCAGGTCATTTGATCGAATACACGTTGTTGCTGCTGCTTCGCCTGCATCGCTTCTTCCAGTGTGCAGTGCACAAAATGGATCGGTTCACCGAGGCGAATCTGCGCCAGATGGTAGAGATCGGCTTCGATAATGCAGGCAATGCGCGGGTAGCCTCCGGTGGTCTGCGCATCGGCCATCAGTACGATAGGTTGCCCATTGGGCGGCACCTGTACCACACCCGGCACCAGTCCGTGCGACAGCAGGTCACGCGTGGCTTTGCGATGTAATGTGCGCCCCTGCAAACGGTAACCCATGCGGTTACTTTGCGGGCTGAGCTTCCACGCGCTGCGCCAGAAGCCTTCCTGCGCTTCACGGGTGAATTCGTTGTATTCCGGACCCGGTAAGGCACGCAGACGGTTACCCCACAGCAACTGGCGCACTCCGGCCTTACGGCGGAAGTTACGCGTGGCCTTGCCAAGTGGTAATTGATCGCCATCCTGTAATTTACGCCCGGCAAAACCGCCAAAACCGGCTTTCAGATCGGTACTGGCGGAACCCAGCATTTCCGGCACGGCAAAGCCTCCGTTAACCGCCAGATAGCTGCGCATCCCATGCACCGGCATCGACAGGCTCAGCACCTGCCCTTTTTTCACCGGCAGACGCCAGCCCGTCCAGACCGCTTTGCCATCCAGTTCCGCGTTACAGCCCGCGCCGGTCAGCGCAAACCAGCCATCACGCTGAAACTGCGCTTTAAACTGCCCCAGCACAATCTCCAGCACCGCGCTGTTTTCATCATTTCCCACCAGCATGTTGGCGGTGCGCATCGCCGGTTGATCCAGGGCACCACTGACGCTCACGCCAAACTGTCGCCAGCCGTTACGGCCCTGGTCCTGCAATGAGGTCATCAATCCGGCGCGTAGAATTTTTAACATACGCCCTCCTTTTGCGGCACAAAGCGCACGCTATCGCCAGGGCGCAACAGCGTGGGGGGTTGCAGCTGAGGATCAAACAGGCTGATGGAAGTTTGTCCCAGCAATTGCCAGCCACCCGGCGTTGCCAGCGGATACACGCCGGTTTGACTGCCACCAATACCTACCGAACCCGCAGGTACGATGACGCGGGGTTCTGCTCGACGCGGCGTGTGTAAGCGGCTATCGAGGCCACCGAGATAGGGGAATCCTGGCTGAAAGCCAATAAAATAAACCACATATGCGCTGCTGCTGTGCAGCTCAACCACCTGGCGCGGGGTCATAGCGGCATGATCGGCAACCACCTGGAGATCCGGACCTGCGTCGCCACCATAAATCACCGGAATTTCCACCAGACGCGATTCAGGCAGCTGCGCTTCACTCTCTTCCCACCAGCGTTGCAGCTTTTCGATCGCATCCAGCGCATTGCGTTGCGGATCGCGCAGTAGCAGCGTCAGATTATTCATGCCGGGGATCACTTCCGACACCGTCTCATTTCCCTGTAACCGCTGGCACAATCCCCAGATGCGTTGCTGGCTGGCTAAGGAAACCGGTGGTTCCAGTTCCAGTACCACCGCGCGCTCACCCAGCAGATAACAACGTGCTCGTTGCAAAACCCACCTCCTGATTCACTTTCTCAGGGCAGCCAGCCCATGATGCTAATGATTTAAAGGCCATCAGTTATGCGAAAGTGTCAGAGATGTGTCAACCGATTTGCGCCCCCAGCGGCAGCTAAGGGCGTAACAGATGAAAAATCAGGCAGGATTATCGATATCGATAAAGGTCACGTCGAGGCCATAGCTTTGCGCCAGCCACTCACCCAGCGCCTTGATACCACCACGTTCGGTGGCATGATGTCCGGCGGCAAAGAAATGTAATCCCTGCTCTCGCGCGCTGTGAATGGTTTGTTCCGACACTTCGCCAGTGATAAAGGCATCAACGCCAAAAGCAGCCGCATTATCGATAAAACCCTGACCGCCGCCGCTACACCAGGCGATGCGTTTGATTTTCTCCGGCGCATTATCACCGCAGTGCAGCGGCGTGCGCCCAAGAGCCTGGGTGATGCGCTGCGCCAGTGCCTCACCGCTCAGCGGTTCTGCCAGCTCTCCCCAGGGCACCAGCGGCATGATTTCACCCTTCACCTCAATATCAAACAGCCGCGCCAGCTGCGCGTTGTTACCGAGATGTGGGTGCGCATCAAGCGGCAGATGCCAGCCATAGAGATTGATATCATTGGCCAGTAACGTGCGCAGGCGCTGGCGCTTCATCCCTTTAATCACCGGGGCTTCGCTTTTCCAGAAGTAACCGTGATGCACCATCACTGCATCGGCATTGCGTTGTACCGCTTCGTCCAGCAAAGCCTGACAGGCGGTGACACCGGTAATAATGGTTTTCACCTCCGCCCGCCCTTCCACCTGCAACCCATTAGGGGCGTAGTCGTTGAAGGCGCTGGTGTTCAGCTGCTGGTTAACGATGTGTTCTAATTCGACATGATTCATAATGGCTCCCTGACCCATCAGGCCGCGCTGCGCGCGCGCTCGAAGGCGTCCAGTGTCTTTTTACGTGCGTCCTTATGTTCCACGATTGGCTCGGGATAATCGAGTGTCTTGTTATTTTTCTGCGCCCAGAGGTGTGGCTGGTGGATATGCTGGTCGGGCACGGCCTCCAGCTCGGGGAGCCACTGACGAATAAATTCTCCCTGCTTGTCGAAACGTTCACCCTGGGTCGTTGGATTAAAAATGCGGAAATAAGGTGCTGCATCGGTGCCGGTAGACGCTGCCCACTGCCAGCCACCGTTATTGGCGGCCAGATCGCCATCAATCAACTGCTGCATAAAGTAACGTTCACCTTCATGCCAGTCGATCAACAGATCCTTCACCAGGAAGCTGGCAACAATCATCCTCAGGCGATTATGCATCCAGCCCAGAGCATTCAGCTGACGCATGGCGGCATCAACAATCGGATAGCCCGTGTTGCCCTGCTGCCAGGCGACAAAGTGGGCCTGATTCTTCTGCCAGCAGACGTGACGTGTCCAGCCGACAAACGGCTGATGCTTACACAGCGCCGGAAATGCCACCATCAGATGACGGTAAAACTCGCGCCAGATTAATTCATTCAGCCAGACAAAAGCTTTTCCGCCATCGAGAGCATCCGGATGCTGTTTCAGGATGCGATGCAGGCACTGACGTGGCGATAACACGCCTGTCGCCAGATACACCGACAACCTGCTGGTGCCATCCACCGCCGGTTTATCACGCTCGGTTGCATAGTCCACCACCGATTGCTGCGCAAAATGACGCAACTGCTTAAGGGCAGCGTCCTCACCCGGCGGGAATAACCTTTCATCGATCGCGTCCATCGGATAATCGAACGCGGGGATTTTTTTGCCAGCGGCAATCGGTGCACCGTCACGGGCGCGGGGGGCGACATGACACTCGGGCAGCCCCTGGTGCAGGCGACGGACAAAGGCTTTGCTGAACGGGGTAAACACTTTGAACATGGTGCGACCGCCAGTCTGCACGCTGCCAGGGGGCAACAACAGGCTGTCATCAAAACCCTGACAAATCACCCCCTGATCGTCGAGACGCTTTTCTGCCGCTGCGTCACGCTGGCGTTCGTTGATTTCGTATTGGTAGTTATAAAACAGCTGATCAACCTTATGCCGCTGGCAGAACTCCGCCAGGTAATCCACCGATGCCGCAAAGTCGTCACACTGATGGTAATGCAGCCTGATGCCTCGCTCCGCCAGCGATGTCTGTAACAAACACAGGTTTTGATAAATAAACATCGCCTGTTTGGGGGCCATATGATGCTGTTGCCACTGGCCCGGCGTTGCGATAAACAGCGCTATCACCTGCGCTTTAGTGTCACGGCAGGCAGCATACAGGGCACTGTTGTCATTGATGCGTAAATCGTTACGCAGCCAGACGAGATGGGTGGTCATAATACTCCTGACATTATTGGCCGTAGCGCAATCGCAGCGCTTCCGGATAGGGATCGAAGTAGCGCTGCTGAGCCAGCCACGGATGCGGGAACTCCGCCATATAGTGTTTAAGGATGGTGACAGGTGCCAGTAACGGCTGCACCCCGCAGCGGTAGCGGTCAATCAATTGCGCCAGTTCCTGACGCTGCCGCGAGGTCAGCTGGCGACGGAAATAGCCCTGCACATGCATCAACACATTGGTGTGGTTGCGTCGGGTCGATTTATGCGCCAGCAGCTGCATCAGACGATTACGGTATTCAAAGGCGTAATCCTCCAGGGAATCCCACTGATCCATCTTCGCGACAAAACGTCCCAGTTCACGGTATTCATCCTGAGAATGGGACAACAGCAGCAATTTGTAACGACTGTGGAACGCCATCAGCTGATGACGCGTCAGGCCATTGCGCCACATTTGATTAAATTCATGCAGGGCGTAGACACGCCCGATGAAGTTTTCGCGGATATCGGGATCATGGAGCCGTCCATCTTCTTCCAGCGGTAACCAGGGTAATTCACGCTGCAGAAATGCGGTGAAAATGCCGGTACCCGCCTTGCGATTGTTATTGGTTTCCGGCTCATACACTCGCACCCGTTCCAGGCCACAGCTGGGTGATTTGGCACACAGGATATAGCCGCAAAGATGATGCAACGATTTCACCCGCTGCGCTGACCATTGCGCCATTTCATCAGTGATCTCATCCCCGCCTTCTTTACTGAAACAAAGATGCACACCTGCATCCTCTTCTTTTACCAGGCGCAACGCCGGACGGGGCGTGGGGAGGCCAATCGCCATTTCAGGGCAGACCGGTTCAAAATGGACAAATGGGGCGAGTTCGTCGGTCGCAAAGGCGAAGCGCTTGTGGCCGCCATCGAAACGAACGCGATCCCCGAGCAGGCAGGCACTGATACCGACAGGAATTTTCTCGCGCATAGTTGTACAACCTCTGAAATCTTGTAGAGGTTTTAAGTGTAGCTGAAATGCGTGCTGATCACAGCGTCACCGCTGCACTGAAGTGAGAAATTGGGATAAAAAAACCCGGTGCTTCGGGGAAGACACCGGGTCGATATGCTGCGAACAAGTGTTACCAGAAAATGCCGCCTGCCGCTTCAGATTGTGCCAGCCAGACCGGCTTAGCACTGGTTTTGCACCACATACGATGCAGATAGCTGTAAAAACGTGCGCGATCGGCACGGAACAGCATCACGGGGAGCGCCAGCACGCCCAGTAACACCACCAGCGCACGGCGCAGCACAACTTTGTAGAGCGGATATGCCTGATACATGATTGCCTCCTGGTGAGTCGTAGAAAATGTGATCTGACACGAATATTACGCCTGGTTGTGTAATTTTACTACTCATCCGACCACTTTTTTGATCTTTTTTTGTCCATTTTTCCGCCTTGCTGAAATTAAGTTACATAAGTGTGAATTTTTGGTTTTCGTCGGGTAACAAACTTCAACGCGGACGCCAGAACGATTTATTGCTACAGTGAGCCGTTATCCATTTTTTGCCTCAGGAGTTCGCGTGACCACCATCTTGATCGTTGAAGATGAAAAGGAGATCCGCCGTTTCGTGCGCCTGGCGCTGGAAGGCGAAGGGTTAAAGATTGTGGAAGCTGAGCAGTTGCAGCGTGGTTTGATCGAAGCCGCAACACGCAAGCCCGACCTGGTGATCCTGGATTTAGGGCTGCCTGATGGTGATGGCAATGATTTTATCCGCGAAGTGCGCCAGTGGAGCAGCATGCCGGTGATTGTGTTGTCAGCACGTACCGATGAGCAGGATAAGATCGATGCGCTGGATGCCGGTGCCGATGACTATCTCACTAAACCTTTTGGTATCGGTGAATTGCTGGCTCGTGTCCGGGTAGCGTTGCGTCGTCATCAGAGCAATCAACCCGAACCGATATTGAATTTTGGTGATGTTAGTGTCGATATCGCAGCGCGGCGCGTATTGCGCGCGGGTGAGGAAGTCCATCTGACGCCGACAGAATTCCGCCTGCTCAGCCTGCTGCTGAATAATGCCGGTAAGGTTTTGACGCAACGCCAGTTGCTGAATCAGGTCTGGGGGCCGAATGCGGTGGAGCATAGCCATTATCTGCGTATTTATATGGGACATTTGCGCCAGAAGCTGGAAGCCAACCCCACCCAGCCAAACCATTTGCTGACGGAAACCGGTATTGGCTATCGATTTATGCCGTAAAAATGTGTGTTAATCCGCAAATGTTGATCGTTAAGGATGACCCGCATAATTTTCACTGCGATATTTGAGTTTCCTCTGTCAGCCGTAGATACTCTGTCTCGCGTCAAGTATTTACGGATGCCTGTCACTAAAAAGTTTCGATGCATCAAAGTCCTGACCGTGTTTTATGCAACTCCATAAGCCGGTCAGGTATTTTCTCATGATGGCGCATATCGCCTGGATTTTTTTCCTGCCCCTCGCCACTAACGCCGTGTAAAACGCATTGGCCCGTGGTTCATGGTGCGCCGCACTCAGCGCCGCCATATACATTGCCCTGCGCAGGTGACCGTTCCCTGCCTTACCCAGACGCCCCGGCCGGTTTACGCTGCTCCCTGACTGG